>NZ_VIKX01000256.1 GCF_009711935.1 Dolichospermum sp. UHCC 0259
ACAGCAAACTAATGAATTGAATTGAGATAAATTTGAGTTTCATAATTAAACTTCCTATTGGTAAATTTCAGTGTCAATTATGTGAATAGAAGTTTTACTTCAGAATCTTTTTTCAGGAAAGAAAACTACTTTTTTAGCTGGCGATTAAAGGTCTATTTACAGCTTGTTCACCAACATTTAGTTGAGAAGGTAATGGAGTAGGTTGCACAGTAGATACATTAGATACATCCTGTCCAATATGTTGAAAACCTTTGTTTTCCTTCAAAGCTAAGATATACGCATCTGCAAAGGCTTTGAGTCCTAATAGTCTGCCTTTCGTTGTTGGTGGATACTGTGCCATTACCCGTGATCTTGCTTCTCGCTCATTTTGGTTATTAGCAACACTGGCCAACATCATTTCTCCAGGGTAAAAACGACTACGCCAAAATCTACCCCCTGTTTCTACAAGCCAACAAGAATAAAGGTCACTAATCCGGGGTAAAAATGCCTCAGTTGCATTCTGGCTAATGATCTGGGCAGGATAACCCAGATAACGCTGAAAAGAAGTAACTCCTGTACTGGTAATGCGTCCAGTGATTCGGTAAGTCATGTTTTGCATGATTTGAGAACCGGTTGCACAATCACAGATGGTGTCTGGGTCTTGAGATAGCAGTAAAACTGCAATACCTTCCTTGCGTCCTGTAGCACAAGTTTCACCTATCACTTGAGCAAAACCATCTTTACGTAAAAGCACTGAAAGCTCATCACCAATAAACAAACTTTTGGGATGGGATAAAGCATTACGAATGCAAGCAGTATGGGCATTAATCGCCATCAAATAAGCATCCTGTTCGTTAGTTAATCCACTCAGGGCAAAGAATTTAATTGCAGGTTCAGGGGAAAATGTACTGGGACGGGCGATCGCTTTCCCTAACCTCGATGCCAGTAATGCACTCACCTGATTTTGGATTTGGTTCAGTGCTTGGCGGTCAATCTCCTCAAAAGACCTCAAATTTAGGCGTTCTCTGGTGCAAAACTTGACAAAATCTGGCAATGTGGGGATTTCCTGCCATTCTGCTGACAACCAACCCATCTCAAAAGCGCGGTTATAACGAGCAATCATATCTGCGTCTTTGAGAAACACATCCAAAGCTTTGACTAGCATTGCATCTACTCTTTGGGCTAAGTGGGGATTTTCGACTTTACCCATAGAAATAGCTACCAAAGCCTTACGAATAAAGTCCTTCCAAGATTCCATCCGTCGTTCCCGTTCTGGCTTGTCAAACCTACGTAAGTCCGGCGGTTCTAGCAGATTACTACTACCACTAGAAATGTCATAATATGCACCTTGTTCACCCAGTAGTTCAATCGCTGTTTTAAAAGTGCTGTTACCACCTGCGGAAATATCCATCCCAACTACAGGAATATTGTTAACTAAGGCTTCTTCCGCAAATCGCCACCCTAAAACACTCTTGCCTGAGCCAGAAGTACCTGTAATTAAAGCCCGTCCAATTTGTTGATGAAACAAATCTACGTAAATGGGTTTACCACCACGGCTAGTTAAAAACTCTACACCTTGCTGGTCAATATCTTTAGGAATCGTCAGAGGCATCAATCCAGCAATTGTCTGGGTATCAAGTGTTAATCGGCGCTCACTCAAATTACCGTCATGTAATAAGCGTTTGCAAGGTGATAGGTAAAGTTTGTAACCATATTTCCCAAGCAATATTCCGTTCTCTAAGTACCTTGGCGGTTTCAAAACTGTTAGCCAGTAGATTGCAAGCATGAGTTAATTCCTCGGCACTATGACGATATACTAGAAAGACTGGCGCACAATGTAAGGCTTTTGTACCTTCGTACAACCGCCGTTGTGCTTCAAATGATTCTTCTTGTTTGATTTCTGCACCAATATCACGTCCCTGCCCTTTAGTAATTGCTACGGTGCGGGCGACTTTAGATTGCTTTGCTTGACGGGCTAAGTTGTCTTGAATCAAAAAGTCATTACCACGACTGATTTCTACCCATGCTTCTGTATCATGGACATAGCTGGAAGACAGTATTTTCCACACCCATTTGAGTTGTTCTTGGGTATTTGTCCAACCCAATGGCGGGTCTGTCATTGTCATCACACCGCAGACTTTACCCTTGCCTATGAGATAAACTCGGTCATGATCTCCGCGATGTTCAGGACTTGCAGAGCGCCCTTGTGTACCTTCAATTAGTAGGGTACAGATATGTTTGTCTGTGGTTACAGTTTCTGTGAGTTGTAGTCCCGTTTCAGTTTCTTCTAGGGTGATAACTTGGGGAATGGGAGGTGCAGCACCTTCGTTAAATCTATTCCACAACCATTGCCATAAATCACCTGCACTACAAGGTGTGACTTCTAAGCCAATTTTCGTATTTAGTAACACCTCCCATTGAATAAATCCCTGTTGAAAGCCTTGCAGTAAGAGCTTTTTGAAGAATGTTTCTTGATATATGCGTTTATTGCCTGTAATTGATTCTACTACCCAAGTGCCAAGATTACGGAATTTTTCAATCACACTACCGACAAAATCCTTTTGCTGGGAACTACCTTGTTGATCACTTGTCCAGGTACAAAAGGCTATTTGCTGCCACTGTTGGCGTGTACCTGCGTTTTTCAATTCTTCTATTCGCAGTTGTTCGTTGCGAATCAGAACAGAAATGGGTTTGAGGTGACAATCATTTGCCAAAGCATTAAGTTGGGTTTGGCGTTGGGTATCATCACTATAGCAGCCTGTACAAAAAGTGATGCGTTCTCCAATTGGTAAATCTTTCATCCCTTCTTCAATGGCATGAGCAAATTCACTAACTTCACTTTCGTGTAAGATGTTGTGCAGTCCAGCAATCTGAAAACCAAATACTAGTTGATATTGCGATTGTCCTTGTTCTAATAATAGGGCGGCAATTTGTCGGTCATCTTTTTTAATTTCTGCAATACAGCAGATATTAACTTCATTTTGGAAGGGCATAAATCTACTTTTACCTCCATATTGATTTGGTACAATTAGGGGTTTAAATCTGATGTTGATTTGTGAGTCACTGTAGCGACGACGTACCCAAGCGGGACGGTTTTCTGGTAATGGGGAAATGTAAATATTGTTGCAGTTATACCATTCGTTTCCGGGTGGTTTACGCCATCTATCTAGGAATTGATGGGGTTGGTTGCCGGTTAAAATCCACCAACTGACAATTAGCCAGAATGATGTGGCGAAAAACCAACCCATTCCTAAACTGAGTAACCCATTGGTAATGATGTAAGATACTATGATGATGGCAATCCAAGGAACAAGTTGCTCGGCTGGTATTGGTCCGATGCTGGCTTGTTTACCTAAAATCCGGTTAACTTTGATAAATTCGGTTTGCGGATTGTTTTCCATAAATCATGGTCTTGATTTTAACTTAACAGAAACATAGGTCTAAACCCAATAAATCATGATGATATCAATAGGATTCGATTCGATAGGTT
This sequence comes from Dolichospermum sp. UHCC 0259, assembly GCF_009711935.1. GTDB lineage: Bacteria > Cyanobacteriota > Cyanobacteriia > Cyanobacteriales > Nostocaceae > Dolichospermum. The sequence continues at coordinate 3,470 of NZ_VIKX01000256.1, forward strand.
TAGCGAAGGTATGGAACTTGATTTGAGTTATCAAAAAAGGCAGCTAGATAAATCCTATTTAATTGGTGCTAATGTAGGATTTGATAGAGCAAAATATGCTGCCTTGTATCTTCTTTAATTGGCTATTTTATGTTAGCCACCTATTGTTGTGCCATTACCAATAAAGATAAAAGTGATGACATCTACGGCAATAACAATGGCAAAAGCCAAACCAACTTGAGTCACAATTGGTCGCCAGTCGTTACCTTGCTGGGCTTGGTTATAAGCAAATAAAGAAGCGGCTGCAACTAGTAACAAAAATGCTCCTCGAATCAAGTTAAATGTTAAACCAACAACGTTGGCATCCAATGTGGTAGCACCACCTCCTGCTTGTGAACTCTGTTGGGCTAAAGTAACAAAGAAGTTTTCCAAACCATTCAAAAAAATAGCTTGAGCTGGAGTGTTAAAGGTATCAAGTAAAGCAGTAATAGTGATAATCACGGACACAATATGCCAAAAGCGAATTCTTCTGCCTAAATACTTTTCTAAAATTGGTACTGTCCGAATCACGTACCCCATACTCAAGAAAACTATGCTGGCACATCCCAAAATAGTGACAAATATGGGTTTTGTCGCCAATAAATAAATGCCAATTGCCAAAGATAGGAAAATAAAAATGAAGTCGGTGCGGTTGATTTTCAGGTTTTTCAAGTTAGTGGAAACTTTGGCAGATGGTAGTAGTTTAAACTGAGAATTGGGAGATTTTAGGCTATTCATCTTGCTTCTCTCGGTATAATTCAACTGATTAAACTGAATTTTGCTGTTCTGATTTATCTTCTTTGTAAAATCTAAGCATTCAATTGTTTTATGATGCTTAACTAATTGCAGCTATACCCGTGAAGGTTTACAGCTTTCAAGACTGAAATACAAAGAAACTGAAATAGAAAGAAATTGAAATACAAAGAATTAGAACTAATGAAATGAAGAATGTGCAATTGTCCTGAAATTGATAGTTGGTGAATATTTGCTATTGCTGCTATTAGATTCTTCACGGCTTAAACTTGCATTTCTGATTTGCTGGGTTTAGTTTGCTTTTTCTGTTGTTTAGCGGTATTTTTATCAGCCTGTTGAGAAGGAGTTGATGGCTGATTATCTAACAATGCTTCCATTTCTCTCAAGGGGATACTGCATTGTCTAATCTCCGGGGGTTCTCCTGGTACTAAAGCAGCATCAAGCACTTGTTCATTGTGACGATTGGGGTTAAATCCTTGAAGTATTTGTGTGCCATTAGACAATTTCACTATTTCAAAGTCGTACTTAGGTTTACCTTTTTCTGCCCAGGTAAAGGTGGGTTCATCATCACCATTAAATTTGTGAGGTAGTTGTGTTTGAAACTCTTGAATCAATTCTTGGGTGGTAGCTTTGAGGGCATATTCTTCTTTTGACTGTGGTAGTTTACAAATGCCAGTTTTTTCCTCAGCGGTAAGATTATCTTGTGTAATTGTCCACTGTCCCTGAGTGCAAGTACCCGCAAAAAGTGTTTCCCCTTGGTTATTTTCTAAAGCAATAGCTAAGTCCGCAGATATCCCTGTTTGTGCTGTTTGTTTACCCTGTTGTTTTACTCCTTGTTGTTTGACTGTTAAAGTTTTGTTACTGGAAATGGTAATACCATCTTCAGGTGATTGGTCCAATAACTCACTGGCGACATTAGCAAATCCAACTAAAGCCTCAGCACAAGCAATTTGTTGTTGCTTATCTTGGCGTTTTGCTAGATATCCTAAAACGTCATTTTCTGGTTGGTTATTAGAGTTAGATTGGATAGTTTCAGCGGCTGTTTCTGATGCAATTACAGAACTGTTTTGTTGTGATGCCATTTGTTTTTCAAGGCGACTAACTACCTTTTCTAAACGGTCAAGTCGCTTGGATATAACTTGCAAGTAATCTTCAATTTGCTGGAGTTGTTCGGTAATGCTGGCATCTTGATCTAACTCAAAAGGTTGGGACTGATTATTAGGGTCTAATTGAGAACCCAATTTGTCTACTTTAGAGCCGATTTTCATAGTAGCTACAGCCACTGGATTATCTGCTGTGGATGCTTCAGATACAACTTGATAATTTTGAGAAGTTTGAGAATTTGAAGAAGTTTGAGAATTTGGAGAAGTTCGAGAATTTGAAGAATCTTGAGAATTTGAAGAATCTTGAGAATTTGAAGAATCTTGAGAATTTGAAGAATCTTGAGAATTTGAAGAATCTTGAGAATTTGAAGAATCTTGAGAATTTGAAGAATCTTGAAATTCCGATGAGTCAGGCTTTATTTCCTGTAAGCGACTGGTGAGGTTATCAACTCGGTCATTCTGTTTTTGTAGTTGTTTAAGAATTCGTTCTAGCCGCTTTTCATCAGCTTCGGCTGCGAGTTGTTCTAAAACTCCTTGTCCGACAGCAATTCCTAAAGTTGCCAATTGTCCTGCTAATCCTCCCAAATTTACGCCGTTTACTTCTCGTCCGTTGGTGGCTGCTGTGGCACTTAAACGGGAAGCTTCGTCTAGTGGTTCTTGGGATTTGGATTTTTTGGCAGCAGTTTTATTGGTTGGGGTTTTATCTTGAGTTTTAGTTGATGTTTTAGGTTGGGACTTACTTTGGGGTTTAGTTACAGTTTTGGCTTGAGTTTTACTTGGGGTTACACTAACACGACTAACAGGTAATTCGTCTTCTTCATCTAAGTCGTCTGGGTCATCTAGTTCATTGTTGAAATCGTCGTTTAACAGGTCGTCTAATTCGTCGTCAATTTCATCTATTTCTTCGCTTTCCTCTTCTAAATCGAGTAGGTCATCTTCTAATTCATCATCTAAATCATCAAGTTCTGTTTCTGCAAAACCGCAAATTTCGGCAATGTTGGAAGGAGTAAAATAGTTTTCGTCTTTGTTGGTTATTCCTTCGAGATTTTTAATCAGGTATTTACCACTGGTTCTGTGTCCAGGGTCACTGGTAAGGTAGAAGCGATAGCCTCTAATTTCGTCATCATCGTCACCTCCTACGCAAAGTTCTACGGTTATGGGGGCTTTACCTGATTCCTGGCTGTAATTTTCTACAGAGTCTTTAAAGTCTTGATGGGACTGGATAGAATCGTTCTGAATTGACTCAGAAATGGCTTTATCGAGTGTGTTTTCAATATGGCGGAGTTTACGGCGGTCTGTCAGGTTTTCCCAGGAGCGAGTTTGAGAGCTTTGTTTGCGTTTCGGTTTGGTCAGTGTTTTGGTAGCCATGATGTACTCAAAGCTTGATTGCCTTAGCAGTTAAGCTAACAGAGCTTTGGATAAGGGCTCTTGCGTCCCTTTTATGGAGAATTAATACTAAAGTGCCAGTTTAATAAACTACGTAATCTAAAATTACTAAAGTTACGAAATCCATATCCAAGTCTTTTGATTAATTTGAGTTTATTATTAATTCCTTCTACAGTA
>NZ_VIKX01000257.1 GCF_009711935.1 Dolichospermum sp. UHCC 0259
GTAAAGGATTCACAGAATTAACACACTACTCAATCCCCACAGATTATCTAATCTTGATAATTTGTGAATTTGGGAGCAGCGCAAATCAGCATCTACAAGTAGCACTTTTTTCCCCATTGATGTTGCTATTTGAGCAAGGTAAAAGGCTACTGTACTTTTACCATCTCCAGATGTCGCTGAAGAGATAATTAAAGAACGAATTGGTTTATCTGAATTGAGAAGTTGAATATTTCCATACAACACCTGCAAAGATTCCCAAAATGCTCCCTGACCATAATATCTATGCTGTTTAGATTTACTACTAAACATATTAGAAAATCTACCAATACCTTCCGGTGTATCTTCAAAAACTATTTTCTCTTCACTTAGACTATTCGTAATATTTCGAGATGGATAATAAGATATACTTTTATCAAAGGGAAGAGTTGCTAATAAGGGTAGTTTGATATTTGCTTTGATACTCTCCGCTGTTTGATAAGTATTATCAATCTTTTCAAGCATTAAAGCAGCACTTATACCTAATAAAGAACTAGCCACAAGCCCTAACAGTAAACTACGTGATGTGTTTGGTGATATGGGAGATTCTCCTTGAGTAGGTGCTTGAATTAATTCCCAAGGTAATTCTGTTTGTGCCACTTCTACTTGTAGTTGTTCTCGATTAGTTAAAAACCGATTTAAACTTTCATTTGCTAGTTGCAAATTTCGCTGAATATCAGTATATTGCCTAGATAAGACAGGTAATTGTTCTAATTTTTTTTGCAGTTCTTGTTCTGCTTGCAATAGTTGTTGACTATCTACCTCGGTTTTCTGAAGTGAAATTTTAGCTTCAGCTATTTTGATAGTCAAAGCCCGTTTGGCTTCATCTTGAATAATAACTAAAAGGTTGTTTCGTTTTTCTTGTAAAGTTTGAATAGCCGGATGATCAGCTTGAAATATAGCCAATTCTCCAGATATCTGTACATCTAACTGTTGATATTGAGTGATTAACTGTTGATAAAGAGGGGCAGGGCTATTTCATTCTAAATAATTGCTTGAGTGTGCTAAGACCAAAACCAGCG
>NZ_VIKX01000258.1 GCF_009711935.1 Dolichospermum sp. UHCC 0259
CGTTGTAATTTACTGCCAACCAATGACCAATGACCAATGACCAATGACCAATGACTATCCTTGTGGCAAAAGAGCCATAATTTGGTCAATAAACAATTGGTGATCAACCACAGGCTTAGAAATATAACCATCAGCACCGCTTTGGTTCAAAAAATTCTCGCGATCGCCTTCCATCGCGTGTGCTGTTACTAAAATCACCGGTAAGTTAGCTGTTTGTGGGTCAGACTTTAACATTTGTGTAATTTTGATGCCATCAACAGGCTTACCTTGGTATACACTACGTGATAAAGACACATCCATCAAAATCAGGTCAATTTCATGAGATTGAGCGATTTTCATCACCTCATCTACATCTTCTGTATGTTTTACATCCAACCCCCCGCGTTTACTCAGTATTTTAGAAAAAACACGAGCATTAATTAAATCATCTTCAACAATGAGAACAGTTTTCATGAGATTTCATACCAAATAGGGCTAACATCTGATCAACATCTATTGTATTTTTAATAATCCATAAGCATAGATCACATCAAAAATAATACTACCGCTTTTTCTCGTCATGAGTATCAAGATTATGTGAGTATTGCTGATGATCCGTTATGCTGTGATTTTATAGCGTCTTATTTTCTAGCGGCTGTTGTGTAGTGAAAATTCAGGGAAAAACCTCATGGCAAAACAGTTAAACCTTCTCTCTAAGGGACAGGTCATCACCACCGCCCTGCACACCGAAATGCAACGGTCATACCTAGAATATGCCATGAGTGTGATTGTGGGGCGAGCCTTACCAGATGTTCGAGATGGATTAAAACCAGTACACAGGCGTATCTTATATGCCATGCACGAACTCGGTTTAACACCAGATCGACCTTACCGAAAATGCGCCCGTGTAGTGGGAGATGTTCTCGGTAAATATCATCCTCACGGTGATCAATCAGTTTATGATGCCTTAGTTCGATTAGTCCAAAACTTTTCCAGCCGTTATCCCCTACTTGGTGGACATGGTAACTTTGGTAGCGTGGACAATGACCCACCAGCAGCCATGCGTTACACAGAAACCCGTCTTGCACCTGTGGGACATGAGGGAATGTTGACAGAAATTGCCGAAGAGACAGTAGACTTTACTGGCAACTTCGACAATTCTCAACAAGAACCAACCGTACTCCCCGCTCAATTACCATTTCTATTACTGAATGGTTGTGCGGGAATTGCCGTCGGTATGGCGACAAATATTCCCCCCCACAACTTGGGAGAAATCGTTGATGGCTTAATCGCCTTAATTGACAACCCAGATTTAACCGATGAAAAATTATTTCAATTAATTCCCGGTCCAGACTTTCCCACAGGGGGGGAAATTGTTGATCATGGTGGCATTAAAGAAGCCTATACTACTGGTAAAGGTGCTATTGTCATGCGCGGTATAGTCACAATGGAAGAAATTCCCGCCACCAGGGGAACTAAACGCCGCACAGCATTAATAGTCACAGAACTGCCCTTTCAAGTTAACAAGGCAGCTTGGATTGAAAAAATCGCCGATTTAGTCAATCAAGGTAAGTTACACGGCATTTCTGATATTCGAGATGAGAGTGACAGAGAGGGAATGCGCGTAGTTATTGAACTCAAACGCGATACAAACCCCCAAGAACTACTCCAGCATTTGTATCACCAAACAGCTTTACAAACCACCTTTGGTGCGATTCTCCTAGCTATAGTTGATGGACAACCCCGCCAATTAACATTACGGCAACTATTAGAGGAGTTTCTCAAGTTCCGAGAACATACCCTCAACCGTCGCTACAGTTACGAATTAGGAAAAGCCGAAAATCGGGTAAATATCCTCGCAGGATTGTTAAAAGCTTTATCAAATCTGGATGATGTTATTGCTATATTACGGCAAGCTCCCGATGGCAGTACAGCCAAGATGACACTTTGTTCCCGCTTAGATTTAACTGAAGTCCAAGCAGATGCCATTTTGTCTATGCCATTACGTCGCCTCACCAGTTTAGAACAGCAAAACTTACAACAGGAATTTGACCAACTTAACCAGGAAATTAGCATATTGCGGACATTACTGGCAGACAGACGGGAATTACTCAAAGTCCTGAAAAAAGATTTGCGAACTCTCAAACGGAAATACAATGATCCTCGCCGCACCAAAATAGTTCACACCACAGAAAAATCAGTTTCAGAAAATCAAGGTAAAGCTAAACAACCTAAAGCAGTAGTCGCAGAAGAAAATTCTCCAGTAAAAATCCCCACTCCTAAACCGGAACAACCTCTAGAAGAAACCATTTTAGAAGTTACTCAACGGGGTTATATCCGCCGGATTTCCCCCAACAGTAAAAAAACAAAGGGGGAAAACGGCTTGCTGGATCATGATTTCTTGATCCAAACTGAATTAACTAATACTCACAAAGACCTATTAATCCTCACCAGCGGTGGTAAAGTCTACCCGATTACGGTGGGAGATATTCCCCTAACTACGGGACGTAGTTCGACTTCGCCCACTACAAGTTCAGCGCGAGGAACGCCATTGATTACGATGCTTACCAGTACCGCCCAAGGTAACACAGAAGGTATCATTACCCGGTTCTTGCTGCCAGAAAAACCCGAAACATTGGAAATGGTTTTGTTAACGAAGGAAGGACGGATTAAACGCTTATCTTTATCGGAATTTGTGAATCTCTCCCGGCGAGGAATTACAATTTTGAAGCTTAAAGACAATGACGAATTAGCGTTTACCCAATTCCTAAGCAGCGAAGAACATCTAATTTTAGCAAGTTCTAGCGGTCGTCTACTCAGGTTTCCTGTTAATGATGAACAACTACCGATCATGGGTCGGGCTGCAATGGGGTTACAAGCTTTCCGCCTTTTGAAAAATCAGCAGATGGTTGGTTGTGTCAATGTCAGCAAATATAACCAATTATTGCTGGTGACTGAAGAAGGATATGGCAAAATTATGGCTGCTAATCAGTTGAGGGCGGCGAATCGAGGGGATTTAGGAATACAACTTGTGAAATTTAATAACAAAACCGACAATTTAGCGGCTATGGTGGCAGCAAAACCCGGTTCAGAGGTCGCATTATTTACAAATAAAGAGCGAGTTATCCGTGTGTCGGTAGATGCAGTTCCTAATCTCAACAAAGATAGTAAGGGTGAAAGTATTTGTCAACTTAACAGAGATGAGAGGATTATCAGTGTGGTGGAGGTGGAGTAGGGTTTTGAGTGAGACATGAGAACCCCTCCCCATTCGGGTGAATGCCTCCAGCACGCTACGCGTTAGCAAAGCTCCACGAAGTGGCACACCAGTCGCCTACAGTGGGAAACCTGCCAACAGCCCTGATAATCAAGGCTGTTGCCCATCTTCAGGTGCGTTCAATTTCGCCTGTTGGTCAATTCCTCACTCACGCGCATTCATCCCACATTCCTAAGAGTAAGATGTGGGACTTCTGCTGTTTCTGTTAAAGATAATGGAAATATACTCAAAACGGCTAAAATTTGGACTTTTTTATTATATCAAGAACAAGTTCAAAGCCTCTCCCCGTTGCGGGGAGAGGTTTGGAGAGGGGTTCTATATTTGGTTAAACTATGAACCGTTTTCAGTATAATAACCAATTACCAATTACCAATTACCTATTTTACAAACTTAGGCATAATTTCCGCAGCCGTAAATAAGCCAGAAATGCCCCGTTGACGCAATTCTTGAGCAGCTTTAAGATAACCAAAGGCGGGACCACACACATTGGCAGCCATGCTGGTTTCATCCCCTAACGTGAAGGTATGAGTAGATATTTTTCCCTCAAAAGTGCGTCCAGTGATTTTCACATTTGTACTTAGGGGCTTTTTGGGGTTGCGGGTATCAACTACTCCGCCAACCGTGACTCTATCCCGTGAACAAATCCCTGCCACCTCTAACATCACATCATCGGCGTGTTCCATATTTTCCAAGGTTAACACCCCATTGGTCTGATCAAGTAATGCTTCCACCTCTGCGTCAGTCATGGCTCTAGCGGCTTCTACACTATAACCGGGCATATGACCAATATCTTCCCTCACAGTGGCGCGGTAGGCTTCCCAGTTAGCAATTCCCACACCAAAGGTAATGACCACATTGTGAATTTCCGCATAACTTTGGGCAGCTAAGGCAGCAGCAGCGGTTAATAGTCCAGGAGTAGCACCACAGCCAGTCATGTAGGTAATTCCAGCGGCTTGCAGTTCATCTTGCATGGATAGGAGTTGTTCGACTGCACTGGTGCGTTTAATGGCATCTACCAGAACACCCTTCCAGCCAGCTTGAATAAATTCTTTGGCAACAGAGGGGATAAAGTCGTTGGGGAGGTTGGGTAAAGCCAGGAAATAACCATCTACAGTGTCACCCGTGACTTGAATTAAATCCTGAATACTGTTGTTGCTTAATGTACCAAATGCTTCTAAGTGACCGATTGTACCTTGATTTTGGTAAGTAGTAATACAAGCTTGGGTGTTTAAACTCTCAGTAGAGTAAGCGTAGCCATTTTGGTCTGCGACGGCGACAAGAATCATTTCTCGTTTGCTGGAAAGGAGTTTTGCGGCTGCTTGTCCAAGTCCGCCAAAACCCAAGACTCCGACGCGGATAGGTTGGTTTGTTAGTGGTGTGTTCATAGTTATTTTTGTAAGGGGTATAAACCTAAATTCCCGTATAATAGCTAGTTATACTGGAAAAATCTAGAGGTTTCCAAGTAAACGAGGTTTAACAAAGCTTTTCTGATTCTGTTTTAATCATCTAAACGTAATAATTTACGGTAAAAGGGTTTAGAAAAATCTGTGATTTTATTCCGCTTATAGTTTTCCATTAGTTCAATTAAAAAACTAATAAATTCAAAACTTGGCATCATGACTTCATAAGTTAATTCAGATTTAGAATCAAACTGTACCCGGCAAACGGTTAAGTCGGAGGGTAAGGTAGGATCATTCCAAGTGGCAACGAAGGGAACATTTTCACTACCTTCTATTTTGCGTTGTCCTTCTAACTCACGTTGTTTATAGAGAGTGATAGCATAGGGTAACAGATTTCGCTTATTTCCCTGAATGTAGGGTAGATACACGATGGATTGTTGCTGACTTGCAGGTTGAATTTTATCAAAAAACGTATTACCAGTCATTGTTATAGATTCCTTAAATTAGCATGATATGGGGCTATTTTATCCTTTTCTCCAGAGGATATTTGCACAGGATTCGGTAGATAGGTAGGCAAAATTGATTATATAAAATATTTGGATTTGATGTAGGGGTAGCGCCCCCGTGCCTACCCCGATTCATGGGGCAACCATAGGATACAGGATGGGCAACCACAGGGGGTTTGCCCCTACCCAATCTCATCTACATTTCCTCAAGGAAGGGTAAGTAAAGAAATGATATTTTAAACTAAAGCTGCTATTGCTTTGAGTGCGAAAATTTTCTCAATTATATCTTCAACTACCTTATCCGGTGTTGAAGCACCAGAAGTTACACCAACTTTAATTTCTCCTGCGGGTAGCCAATTTTCTGTAATTACTAATTCTCCTGTTAATTGCCGATGTTCAATGTTATTAATTGATTGAATCCGTTCTCCACAATCAATGTGATAGGAAGGAATCCCACGATCAAAGGCAATTTGTTGTAGTTGGGTGGTATTGGATGAGTTAAACCCACCAATAACTATGATTAAATCTACATTTTCTTCGACTAATTCTAACATAGCATCTTGACGTTCTTGAGTGGCATCACAGATGGTATTGAAATTTTGAAAATGCTGATTTAATTCGGCTGGGCCATATTTCTGCATCATTGTATGCTCTAGCATTTTACCGATTTGTTCGGTTTCACCTTTGAGCATGGTTGTTTGGTTAGCAATTCCTACCCGTTGTAAATCTTGATCAGGATCAAATCCTGCTGAACAGGCTTTGGAAAATTTGGCTAAAAATTCTTCACGATCGCCACCGTTGAGAATATAATTAATGACATATTCTGCTTCTTTTAAGTTTAAAACAATCAAATATTTCCCGGCAAAGGAACTGGTGGCAACTGTTTCTTCATGCTTGTATTTTCCGTGAATAATTGAGGTGTAATCGCCTTTTTTGTGCTTTTCTACGGTGTTCCATACCTTGGAGACCCAGGGGCAGGTAGTATCAACAATTTGACAACCTTTATCATGCAATATTTGCATTTCTTGAACACTTGCACCAAAGGCTGGTAAAATTACTACATCACCACTGTTAACAACAGAAAAGTCTTCTTCCCCTACTCCTGACTCCTTTTACAAATAGCTGGACTCTTAGGCGACTATAGATTTATAATTAACGATTGTGAGTTTTTTCAAAAAAACATAAAAGTAATGAACGCGCAAGAGATTATTCGCTCAATTGAAGCGGAACAGATGAAATCTAACTTACCCGATATCTATGTCGGTGACACAGTTAAGGTAGGAGTCAAAATTCAGGAAGGCACTAAATTCCGTGTACAACCTTACGAAGGTGTAGTCATAGCTAGACGCAATGGCGGCATCAACGAAACTATCACAGTCCGTAAAGTTTTCCAAGGTGTGGGTGTAGAACGAGTATTTTTGCTTCATTCTCCCCTGGTTGAAAGCATTAAAGTATTGCGTCGTGGTAAAGTTAGACGTGCTAAATTGTACTATCTACGCAACCTAGTCGGCAAGGCAACCCGCATTAAACAAAGATTTGATCGCCCTTTGTGATTCTCAATGGTGAATTAATAGACAAAACCCAGTCTACAAGCGGCATCCGCCGCTAACTTGCCAAAAGAAAAAAAATAGGTTACAATTAGAATCGAAATTGCGTTAAACTAAAAAAGTTCAGCGCAATGACTGTAAAAAGAAAAGCTTGTGCGCTCTTAGTTCAGTTGGTAGAACGCAGGTCTCCAAAACCTGATGTCGGGGGTTCAAGTCCTCCAGGGCGCGCTGAAAAAGAAAAATATTGCCCGAAGCAATAACGTCAATGCCAAAACGGCAGAAAACGTCAATTATTTCGGGTATAGTTTTTTTAAAATATAGCTTTCTGATAACAAGATCATTGAGACCGAGGCTGTAAACCTGAAAAATCAAAAGGTTAGGCTATTTAAGAAACGGGGGTATAACGACTGTGGCCAAAAAAAATGAAGCAGAAATGCCAGAAACCGAAAATGGGTTTAACTTAAACAATTTTTTCCAGGGTACAAAGGAAGAACTTGAGAAAGTGATTTGGCCCAGTCGGAAACAGTTGGTAAGTGAATCCGCCGCTGTGATATTAATGGTTACACTCTCCGCATCTTTGATATATTTGGTCGATGGATTGTTCGCTTGGGCAGCAAAACAGGTGTTCTGATGACTTCTGCAACAGACGAACCACGCAACTCCGAGTTGCAGTTAGAGGAAACACTCTTAACAGCGATGAAAGAAGCACGCTGGTATGCAGTGCAAGTAGCCTCTGGCTGTGAGAAACGGGTAAAGACAAATTTAGAGCAACGTATCCAAACTTTTGATGTCGCTGACAAAATCATCCAAGTGGAAATTCCCCACACCCCAACGGTGAAAATCCGTAAGGATGGTAAACGGCTACCTTCAGAAGAAAAGGTTTTCCCTGGTTATGTGCTAGTACGAATGGTAATGAGTGATGATACATGGCAAGTGGTAAGAAACACCTCTCATGTCATTAACTTTGTGGGTGCAGAGCAAAAGCGTGGTAGCGGTAGAGGTCGTGGTCACGTGAAGCCAGTTCCCCTGAATCCTTCGGAAGTTGAACGCATATTCAAGCAAGCCTTGGAACAAGAGGCGGTAGTCAAAATTGATATGGCTTCAGGTGATAAGATAGTTGTGCTTTCGGGTCCCTTTAAGGATTTTGAAGGTGAGGTGATTGAAGTTTCCCCAGAACGGAGTAAACTAAAAGCTCTACTCTCGATCTTTGGAAGAGATACACCAGTAGAATTGGAATTTAATCAGGTTAAAAAACAGAGCTAAATACAAATGGCGAAGAAAGTAGTAGCGGTCATTAAGTTGGCCCTGAATGCTGGGAAAGCCAACCCAGCACCGCCAGTTGGTCCTGCGTTGGGTCAACATGGTGTTAACATCATGATGTTCTGCAAAGAGTACAATGCCAAAACAGCAGACCAAGCTGGGATGGTTATACCTGTAGAAATTTCTGTTTATGAAGATAGAAGTTTTACATTTGTCCTCAAAACTCCACCAGCATCAGTGTTGATTCGCAAGGCAGCGAAGATTGAAAGAGGCTCAAATGAACCCAACAAAAAGAAAGTTGGTAGCATTAGCAGAACGCAATTACGGGAAATTGCTCAAACTAAACTTCCTGACCTCAACGCCAATGATATTGATGCAGCCATGAATATTGTGGAAGGAACTGCTAAAAACATGGGCGTAACAGTTACAGATTAGTTGACAGTAAATAAAAAAATAACAACTGACAACTGACAACTGACCAATAACAAAATCATATCGGGGGAGAAGTACAACTTCGAGATGACCCCAGGAGAAAAAAATGGCAAAAAAAGTATCACGCCGTTTACAGGCGTTGCTAGAAAAGGTAGAAGATAGGGATTATACACCCTTAGAAGCATTGGCTTTGTTAAAAGAAACAGCAACTGCCAAGTTTCCTGAAGCTGCTGAAGCTCATATCCGTTTAGGAATTGATCCTAAATATACAGACCAACAGTTGCGGACAACGGTGGCACTACCCAAGGGTACAGGACAGATTATCCGGGTAGCAGTTATCGCCAGAGGTGAAAAAGTCACAGAAGCAACTAACGCTGGTGCTGATATTGCTGGTTCTGAAGAACTCATTGAAGATATTCAGAAAGGCATGATGGACTTTGATAAGCTGATTGCTACGCCAGATGTGATGCCACAGGTAGCAAAGCTGGGTAAATTATTAGGTCCACGTGGTTTGATGCCTTCACCCAAGGGGGGAACAGTGACATTTGATGTTGCTAGTGCGATCGCTGAATTCAAAGCTGGTAAATTAGAATATCGGGCTGATCGGACTGGGATTGTCCATGTTATGTTTGGTAAGACTGCTTTTTCGCCTGAAGATTTATTGATCAACTTGAAGGCATTACAAGAGTCAATTGACCGTAACCGTCCTTCGGGTGCTAAGGGTCGTTATTGGCGGTCAGTGTACATATCCTCGACAATGGGTCCGTCAATTGCTATTGACATTAGTGCCTTACGAGAGTTAAAAATAACTGACGCTGCATAATTTGGTAATTGGTAATTGGTAATTGGTGATAGATGAATATAATCAGTAATGACCAATGACTAATAATTAATAACCAAAATTAAATAGATAAAGCCGGAGACAGCAGGTGCTAATAGCTTAATACCCTGCCGAGGTTGTAATTTTAACTATCTGAAGTTTGAACAGTAAAACTGTGACAACAACAGGATTAAAAATACCACTTTGAAACCCTGGCTAAATTAGCTGGGGTTAATTGTTTTCGGTAAGTCAGCAAAGGGTGACAGGTAATAGGTGATAGGTAATAGGTAATAGGTGACAACTGACAACTGACAACTGACAACTGACAACTGACAACCAAACAACTAACAACTGACCACTGACAACTGACATTGGAGGTGAGACAAGTATGGGAAGAACGTTAGAAAACAAGAAAGAGATAGTAGCTGATCTCAAAGAAAGCTTGAGTGTATCAACTTTAGCACTGGTAATTGATTATCAGGGGCTAACTGTTGCTGAAATCACCGATTTGCGTCGGCAACTCCGTCCTAGTGGTGCTATATGTAAGGTAACAAAAAACACCTTCATGGGCATTGCGATTAAAGATCAGGAACAATGGCAGCCAATGTCAGAATTACTGAATGGTTCTTCTGCATTTCTGCTAGTTAAAGAAGATTTATCTGCGATTAAAGCTTACCAAGCATTCCAAAAAGCCACCAAGAAGACAGAAATTCGCGGTGGTGTCATGGAAGGTCGTGTCCTGAGTGAAGCTGATGTCAAGGCTCTAGGAGACTTGCCGTCTAAGGAACAACTCATGGCGCAAATTGCTGGAGCTATCAATGGTGTAGCTACCAAGCTGGCTGTTGGTATCAATGAAGTTCCCAGTTCCTTGGCTCGCGCTTTGAAAGCTGTTGCTGAAAAAGAAAATGGCGATAGTTCTGAAAGCACTACCGAAAGTTAGTTGTAGTCAGTGAAAATTAACTACTGACCAATGACAACTAAATAACTAAAAACTCACAAATCATACATTCTTTAGGAGTTATATCCATGTCTGCTGCAACCGAACAAATTTTAGAACAATTGAAATCTTTGACCTTATTAGAAGCTTCTGAATTGGTTAAGCAAATCGAAGAAGCTTTTGGTGTTAGTGCTGCTGCTACTGGTGGTGGCATGATGATGATGGCCGCTCCTGGTGCTGCTGCTGCTGAAGTAGTAGAAGAGAAGACTGAATTTGATGCAATTTTGGATTCTGTACCTGCTGATAAGAAGATTGCTGTCTTGAAAATCGTTCGTGAAATCACCGGTCTAGGTCTGAAAGAAGCTAAGGACTTGGTAGAAGCTGCTCCTAAAGCTGTTAAAGAAGCTGTAACTAAGGAAGCTGCTGAGGATATCAAGAAGCGGATTGAAGAAGCTGGTGGTAAGGTAACAGTTAAGTAATTGTTATTAGGTGATTGGTGATTGGTGATTGGGAAGAATTTTTTACCCAGTCCCCAGTCCCCATTATTATTGTTTCAAAACTGGCATTAAATATTGTGTGAGTGTAAAGGCATCCACTCCCAATTCTGTTCTTGTTTGTGCGGCTAAAATTCCGGCTTGGGAATGCCACCAAGCGGCAGTTGCGACTATATCTTCTATAAAAACTTCTTTATTCATAATTTGCGCTAATAGTCCACCTAATAAACCGGTTAATACGTCTCCACTGCCTCCACGAGCTAAGGCTGGGGTACTTTCAGGATTTATCCAAATATGACCTTGAGGATTAGATATGGCTGTTCTTGCCCCTTTTAATAGGACTACAGCGCCACTTTCCTGGGCTGCTGTTTGGATGGCTTTGATTCTGTCTGTGTGGTCAATGTTCGGAAATAACCGCTGAAATTCTCCGGTATGGGGTGTGAGAACGGTGGCTGATTTTCGCTGTTTTAGGGTGGGGATAGTTCCTATTTGTGTCAAAATATTTAGAGCATCAGCATCCAGAACTAGAGGACATTGACATTGAATTATTTCGGGAATAATAGATATATTGTCTTTGGTTAAACCGGGTCCGCAAGCGATCGCACTAAATGAGTTTAAATCTATATTTTCTGGTAATTGTACACTAGCGATCGCTCCTGTTTCTGTTTCAGGACAACCAATAATTAAGGCTTCTGGTAACTGGGAAACTAATAACATTTTTAAGGATTCAGGGACAGCAATGGATAACATTCCCACACCGGAAGCTCGCGCACCTAAACCTGTTAAAATTGCTCCACCGGCATAACGTCGAGAACCACAAATTAATAATAAATGTCCTTGTTTGTATTTGTGAGTAATTAGGGGACGAGGTAAAGGTAAGGTTGATAATGCTGTTGTTTGTGTAATGCGTTTGATTTTGGGAATATCACCGATAACAGCATGAATATCTGCTAGGGGAATATCAAAATCAATTAATTCGGCTTTACCAATATAAGGTAATGCTTGTTCTTGTAATAAACCTTGTTTCCATAAACCCAGGCAAAATGTATGAGTTGCTTGAATTGCTGTTCCTAAAACTTTCCCTGTATCTGTATGTAAACCTGAAGGTATATCAATACTAATAATGGGTTGATTTTTGCTATTAAAATAATTAATTGCTGTAGCGATAGAATCAGTAATTTCTCTTTCTAAACCAAAGCCAAATAAACCATCAATTAAAAAATCATAACTTGGTAATTGGGAAATTTCTTGATAACAGGGAATTTTTAAACTTTGTGTATATTGAAAATGTTGAGAAGTTAATTCTTTTAATTTAGAAAAAGGTTGATAAATCCAAACTTGATAACCGCGAAAATGCAATTCACGGGCTACTACTAAGGCATCTCCGCCATTATGACCAGGACCCACTAAAATTCCTACACATTTTCCTGGAGAAATAATAGCCTGTAAGCGTTGGGAAATCAATCCTCCTACTTTTTCCATTAAAGCAGCTACAGGCATTCCTGCGGTAAATATTCTGGCTTCAATTTCCCGCATTTGGGTTGCGGTAACAACAAATTTTTCGGTTGATTTTCTTTCTTCTTTCTTCTTTCTTCTTTCTTTCTCCTGACCCTTCGACAAGCTCAGGGCATCGCTCCTGACTCCTGACTCCTGACTCCTGCTGTTATTTGCCATAATAAACTCTAGCATTGCCGTAACCTGAATTTTTCAAATAGCTATTCCATTGTTCTGCTTCCAGGCGATCGCTAAATGGTCCTACAGCTATGTGAGATCCTAATGGCTGATTTCTCCTAAATACATTAATATTGATACTAACTTTTTGGCGAATTTCTGTACCTAAAGAACGTAAACTATTAGAATTACTAGGAATAACTACATAATAGGAATTTCTGTTTTCTTGTTGATAGTTTTGGGTATTAGATCCAGGTGGATTATAAGTTGCTACTACCTGATTGGATAATTCTATATTATCAGAATTAACAATTCTTGCGCCAGGAATACCATTCAATTCTAGTTCTTGTACTCGTCGTTGAGCATTATATTGGCCATTAAAAACGCCAGATTGGATAACATTACGTCCATTATAATTGCGAATATAGGCATTAGCTTCAATTTGCCGAACTCGCTGTAAGACTTGAGAATTATTGCTGTCAACATAAACAAAATATCGCTCAAATCCTTGATTATACTGGCTATAGTGTATACCTTGAGATGGAGATAATTTAACTGATGGTAACTGCGATAATGGCTGCTGGTTGATGGATATTTCCTGGAGAGATGGAAGTGTTACTGGGGCTAATATGGGAATATTATTAGGTATTTGAGATTGAGCCGAACTATATTCACAGAAAACTATCCAACTTCCACTGATCAGTAAAGAAAATATGGATAAAGAGGTAAAACGACCGACTCTTAAAATAGACATATTTGTTACCAGCTTTTGCAAAAGTTTTGAGTTTAATTTCAATGTGATAGAACAATAAATTTATTGATTTATTAGTAGCCAATTGTCCCGTCAGGCATTACTGCTTCAAACAAATTTGCACCTGTGAGATTTGTCGTACTAATTTCTGCCCCAAGTAGATTTACTTTGGTTAAATTGGCATCGGTAAAGTCTGTCATCGCCAGACAAGCATATACTAATTCTGCTTCAGTTAAATCAGCTTCACGGAGATTAGCTCGACTAAAATTAACTCTACTCAGTCTAGCAAAACGGAGGTTTGCTTGGTTCAGTTTGGCTTTAATGAGGATAGCCTCTGGCATAATTGCACCTTGCAAGTTAGCACCTATTAACTCAGCTTCAGTCAAATTTGCTTTCGTTAGCCTAGCATTTGTCAGATTAGCTCCATTTAAATTAGCTCCTTCTAGATTAGCCTCAGTGAAAGTGGTATTTTGTAAAATAGCTCCGCGCAGGTTAGCGCCACTCAAATCCACACCCCGCAGCATAGCTTCACTTAAATTAGCGCCACTCAGATTCACTTTAGCTAAGTTTGCACCAGTGAAATTAGCGCCGCGCAGGTCAGCCCTATGGAGGTTAGCACCCAATAGAGTAGCATAATAGGCTTTTCTTTCTTCTCGCAGGTTAGCACCACGAAGACAAGCACCTGTGAGATTAGCATTACTCAAATCAGCACCGCGCAAATCAGCGCCCATTAAGTTAGCATCCAGCATATATGCCAAGGTTAAATTAGCATTACGCAAATCAGCCCCCTGCAACGTTGCACCATGCAAGTCAGCATCATGTAAGTTGGCATTTTGTAATTGTGCTTGAGTGAGATTTACGCCACGAAGATTTGCACAAATCAGATTTGCATTATTGAGAATAGCCTGATTTAGATAGCTAAAAGTAAGGATAGAGTTACATAAATTTGCCTGATTTAAATTTATACCAATTAAATCTGCATCAAATAGATTTATGTTATTTAAGTTGGCGTTGATAAATTTTGTTTCCCCTTTTTCATATCGGCTCAGAAGTTCTTTGGCATCCATAATAGATATCTCTCAATTAAGTAGGTGGGCGTTAAAAATTGTCGTTGGGGCAAGGGAACAGGGAACAGGAAGAGAGTTTTGAGTGATTTTACTTTTCTTCACATACCTTTAAATTTTTCTGTTCACCTACTTATTGTGATAAATTTTTCCAAAATAGGTTTCATTCTTTGTTATTAAACATATCTCAAGTAGGTGGTATTGTAATTTGACAGGTATTACTGTCATCGTCATCGTGTTCATAAAAATTATCAATTTGATTTTGAACAGGTTGATAATGAGGATTAGCTGGTGGTCTGGTTTTTTCAGGGGAATAAGTGTTAAGCGGTTGATGTGAATTGGGTAGTGCTGGTATATCACTATATAAACTACGCATAACTCTGATGATGACACCAGATGCTTGATGATTTTTATCTGGGTTTCCTAAAGAGATGACGGTATTCTTAATTTTAGATTCAAGTTCTCCCATAGTTGGACAAGAATCGAATAATTTCTGCAATAAATTATCAAGTTCTTCAGATTTTAGTTTCAACCAATCTTGTTCATTGAAGGTGAATTTTCTATAAAGGGCGGAAAATAAAATTATTTTTACTCTTAATGGGTTTGTATATCTCATTAGATTTTGCCGCAAGTCAAATTGATTATATTGTGATTTTTTTGAACTGCTTGGAGATGTAGTTGAGGGATTTGATAATGTTTTTCCAGGATGATGAAATATAGGAATATTTGGGTTAGGTTGATTTAATATTATTCCTGTATCTTCTTCTTGGTTGGGTTGCTTGAAGACTATTCCTGTATCTTCTTCATTAGGTTGATTTAATATTATTCCTGTCTTTTGATCAGAGTTTGGATATAATTTTTGTACTTCTTTGATAATGATACTGGCAATTATGGAATATTGTTTTGCCTTACTAAGACTTTTAACAGCAATAGATAAATTTGCAGTTAAGTGATTTATTGTGGGATTTAAACTAGATAATTCTTGAATTAATTCTTCTAATTTAAATCTATCTAGGGTATCTTGATCATTTTCCCACTCATTTTTACAAGCGAAGAATATTAATTTCTTAATTCGGTTTGAGTTTTCATGCCGTTCTAAGAATTTTACTATTTCATCAAAACTAGATAGGGTCATTATCAGGATATCTCCAGTACAAGTATTCAATAGCAGGAATAGTTATAAATTATAGCTGTACTAGCACACTGTTGGCTAATAAAAGTTTTGTATAAGTTGAAAGAAAGAGGTCAAGGAGGAGAAAATACAGCAAAATTCAGGAGTCAGGAGTAAAAGTAGCTTTGTGTATAGGTTTCAATTTAGATTTTGTATCTCCTATACTTTGCAAGTTCACAATTTGAGCTTTTGCTTAAAGGGAATATATGGATGTGAAAATGCAAGTTATGACCTTCTCAAGTATAACTACGCAATTTGCTGTAGGTAACAATGACAGGGAAAAGTCTATAAAATTTCACTACTTGTCATCTAGAGATTTAATAAGATTTAATTTTATACTCTCATTTCTAGTTAATCAATCAGTATTTTTGTTTAAGTAAATTCTCGCAATTAAGGATGATTTTCAATGATGCAAGTGCTATAGGACAATTATTGGTTAACTCTACTACTACCACTACCGATAAAGTACAAAAGTGCCATCCGCACGGCTACACCGCTAGTTACTTGAGATTGAATTAAGCTAAATTCGGGGTCATCCATCAAATCAGAACTAATTTCTACACCCCGATTTACTGGACCTGGATGTAATACTTTAACGTTAGGTTGACAGAGTTTTAATTTGGTGCGAGTAATGCCAAATAGTTGATGATATTCTCGTAAACTAGGTAATAAATGGGCTGTCATCCGTTCTTTTTGTAAACGCAATGTCATCACAAAATCAGCATTTTCTAGGGCTGGTTCTAGTTGCCAGTGGGTAAATAGTCGGCTAGAGTTTTCTGTACATCCTAAATATTCTGCAAAGAATTTAGGTAATAAGGTGGGAGGTGCAGCTAGGTGAACTTCGGCACCACTAGCGATGAGACTCCAAATATTAGAACGGGCTACGCGAGAATGCAAGATATCGCCAACAATAGCAATTTTTTTACCTTGTAGTAATTCAATTTTGGGTTGTGCGGGGTCAATTAAACTACAAATTGTGAATAAATCTAGTAATCCTTGGGATGGATGTTCGTGTTGTCCATCACCGGCATTGAGGACGCTAACTTTTACACCTAGACGATCCATTTCTTGAGCGATCGCTTGGGGAACTCCTGCATCTTTATGGCGGACTACCATAATATCAGTTCCCATAGCCAAATAAGTCTTAGCGGTGTCAAGAATTGTTTCACCTTTGGTCATGGAAGATGTAGCTGCGGCAAAGTTGAGAGTATCGGCGCTGAGTCTTTTAGCGGCAATTTCAAAACTACTGCGGGTGCGGGTAGAGGGTTCAAAAAATAAATTTGCTACTACCTGTCCTTGTAATGTAGGAACTTTCTTGGTGCGTCTTGATAGTACCTCTTGAAAAGAAGCCGCAGTTTGTAAAACGGCGTTATATTCAGCGGTTGTGAAGTCAGCGAGTGTGAGAATGTGATGACGATTCCAGGTTGTTGTAGGCATATAAGTAGAGGAGTCAGGAGTCAGGAGTCAGGAGTCAGAAGTTAGGAGTCAGGAGTCAGGAGTCAGAAGTTAGTAGGGGCGGGGTTTCCCCGCCCAGGAGACAGGATAAAGAAGAGGGAAGGAGTCAGCAGGAAGTAAGAAAAATCTCAAAATTGGGAAAGTGATGCACCTAATTCACCTTTCTAAACTGGAAACCCTTACTTTATTGAAGTTTTCGGTTTATCCAGCAGTTTCAAGATTGTAAATGAAATACCTTTAAAGCGACAGAAATCATACTGAGGAAGGTTAAAAAGCCGATGGTATCTAGCATTGTTGTTACTAAAGGACCACTCATTAAGGCTGGATCTAGTTTTAAATGCTTTAAACCCATTGGTAGCAAAGTTCCTAAAGTCACCGCTACCATTGTATTAGTAGCCATAACTGCCCCAGCTATTAATGCTACCCATCGTTCTTGGGGTTTAGCCCAAATTAGGGAAAGGGCAACCATTGTCAAACCTAAAGCTACGGCTGTTCCTAAACCTGCTAAAAGTTCTTTGCGGAGGATTTTGCTAGTGTCTGCGGGTGTGACTTCGCCTACACCTAAACCGCGAATAGTGACAGTCAGCGCTTGTATACCTACAGTGCCACCTGTGTTAGAAAATATGGGCATGATCACGGCGAGGACTGGTACAGCGGCGATGACTTGTTGAAAAGGGGCGATCGCACTGGCAGCACCAATATATAATCCCATAATCCCCAATAACCAAGGCAACCGTTTCCGAATAGTAATATGTGGGGGCGATAAGGCTTCTTCATCACCGCTGACCCCTGCCAATTTTTGGATATCTTCTGTAGCTTCCTCTTCTAAAATATCTACGACATCATCAATCGTAATAATACCGACTAATCTATCTTCTCTGTCAACCACAGGCATAGCGATTAAATCGTAACGCTGCATAATTCGGGCGACTTCTTCCTGTGAAGTTTCTGTTTTAACTTTGACAACATGGGCGCTGGCAATATCTTTAATTAAGACATCGGGAAAGGTAAATAATAGCTGCCGCAAAGAAACCACACTGACTAAGGTGCGATTATCATCGGTGACATAAGCGTAGTAAATTGTTTCCTTGTCTTCATCTTGCAAGCGGATTTTACTGAGGGCTTCACCAACGGTTAAACCTCGTCGCAAGCGCACATATTCCGTCGTCATTACCCGTCCCGCAGTCCCTTCTGGATAGCCGAGAATTGTGGCTGTGGCTTGTCTTTGTTCGGGACTGAGTTGTTGTAATAAGCGCTTGACCACTCCTGCTGGTAGTTCATCAAATAAATATGCCCGTTCATCAGGACTCATTTCTTCAACGAGGTCTACTACCTGGGCATCATGGAGGGAATTAATCAAGTCTTCCTGTACTTCTGTGGGTAAATACTCAAAGACATCTATGGCCTGATCTTTGTTCAGTAATCGGAAAGCGATCGCTCTTTGTTTTTCAGGCAATTGAGTGATATACTCACCCACATCTACTGGCTGCAAACAATTTAGGTCACATTTAAGCTGATTTAAGTCAGCAATATCTAAGGAATTGCGAATTTCCTGTGTAAGCATAATAGAAATCTCCTAAAGTCTCCCCCGCGCTGGGAGACTGTCTCGCCAGCTTAGAGGAGGATACTACTGCCATCTGTTGGACTTTTGTCCATAACCTCTCGTAAAATTGAATATCAACGTGAAAACTAAAAATAGCACCGCTAATTAAAGAGTTTAGCTCGGAATTCAGTTTTCCGATACTGTGCGATATTTTAAGCTGAATTTGTCATATACAGAACGACATAAAAAACATTACCCCTCTCCACAACTGGAAAGGGGTTAATTGTTATCACTGAAAACTCAATTCCAGCAATACTTAATAAGCGTTTTGTAACTCGTAAAAATCAGGTGAGATGTAATCCTTCCGTAAAGGCCAACCTACCCAATCTTCTGGCATCAAAATCCGCTTTAAGTTAGGATGACCTTCATAGATGATGCCATACATATCATAGCTTTCCCGTTCTTGCCAGTCTGCTGTTTTCCAAATCCAGTAAACTGAAGGCACAGAGGGATTTTCTCTGGGTAAAAACACTTTCACCCTGATTTCTTCAGGACGGTCAGCATTATCACTAACTTTGAGTAAATGATAAACACTTACCAATTCTTCTCCTGCACCTAAGTCAATACCGCCCTGAAATTGGAGATAATTAAATCCATAGGCGTACAAAGCCGTAGAAATGGGAAGGAGAAAATTGGCAGGGACTTTAATGATTTCTACACCGTTAGCGTCAAGTTCTAGAAACTCATGGAAAAAGCCATTTTCTGCTAACCATTGGGAAACTTTACCGGGTTGAACTAAAGCTGCTTCTGCTGCGGGAACTGGTTTCGATTCTTCTTCAGCCACGTGCTTGTTCCTCCTTCTGTGTCTTTGCTGTCAATAATCCTGGGGGTACAGCCATACCAATTGCTTCTGTTAATTCTTTGGGAGGGTTAAAGCGAGTATCTGACTGCATATACTTACCAGTTAGGATTTCGGGAACTGGCTTCATGTTATGAGTTGTACTGTAGTAACGGTGGACTTGCTTGATGTTATCCCGTTCCTGCATAGACTCGTTAGAGATTTTTTTCCGCAGTTTAATAATTGCGTCAATAATCGCTTCGGGACGAGGAGGACAACCGGGTAAATATACATCTACGGGAATTAGTTTATCAACTCCGCGCACTGCTGTCGGGGAGTCAACGCTAAACATTCCCCCGGTAATTGTACAAGCACCCATAGCAATTACATACTTGGGTTCGGGCATTTGTTCATAAAGACGCACCAATTGGGGAGCCATCTTCATGGTAATTGTTCCCGCAGTAATGATTAAATCGGCTTGGCGGGGGCTACAACGAGGAATTAACCCAAAACGGTCAAAGTCGAAGCGAGAGCCGATTAATGCCGCAAATTCAATGAAGCAGCAAGCTGTACCAAACAGTAAAGGCCACAAACTAGAAAGTCGCGCCCAGTTGTAAAGGTCATCAACTGTGGTTAAAATCACGTTTTCTGACAGTTCATGAGTAACTGTAGGCCGTTGTATGGGGTTGATGATTTGTTCTGTTTCTGGGGTGATGATATTAGAATTTACGACCATTCCAAAGCTCCTTTGCGCCATGCGTAAACTAAGGCGATGATAAGAATCGAAATAAAGACTAGGGCTTCGATAAATGCCAATAAACCCAAACGGTTAAATGCAACTGCCCAAGGATACAAAAATACTGTCTCTACGTCAAAAACAACGAAGACTAGAGCAAACATATAGTAACGAATGTTGAACTGAATCCAAGCTCCGCCAGTAGGTTCTAGTCCGCATTCGTAGGTAGTGCGTCTTTCTAGACTGTTCCCACTGGGTCTAAGAATTTTTGAGGCTGACAGTGCTAGGACTGGGACTAGGCTACACAGGATGAAAAAGCCTAGAAGGTACTCGTAACCGCTAAGAACAAACACAATGTTTTTCTACCGCTAATGGTGTAAGGGAATAAGCTATCAGTTATCAGTTTTATGGCTTGATAGGTGGCAACTGACAAGTGTTCAGTGAAATATATGGATAATGTTCTTTTACATTATATCTTTTAGGGTTTTCTGAAATCTGGGCAACAGAGAAGATCCTTGTATTTGAATCCTTTTGATTAGTGATAGAAAAGTTCAGCAATTATGTCATAATTTGTAACGTATATTTAATAATTCCTCTGAAGCGAGACTAAAAGCCATGAGTGAACAAGCTGAACAAGCTATGGAAACTCCAGTGTTAGACCGCTATGAGTGTCGCTCTTGCGGTTATGTTTATGAACCTGAGAAGGGAGACGATAAAAGTGATGTTCCCCCCGGAACACTTTTTGCGGAACTGCCGACAAATTGGCGTTGTCCGGTTTGTATAGCCAAGAAAACTGCTTTTGCGAATATTGGACCGGCGGGTACTGCCTCTGGTTTTAAGGAGAATTTGGGTTACGGTTTAGGTGGTAATACGCTGACACCAACTCAAAAGAACATTTTGATTTTTGGGGCTTTGGCTCTGGGATTCTTGTTTTTCATTAGCCTTTACGGACTACAGTAGCAACCGCTATCTTTATTTACGAGCAATAGGGAACAGGGAAAAGGGAACAGGGAAGAGAAAAAACTTCTCTTTGCAGGGAATTCGACAAAAATCTACCAAATTTAGGAAAACCTCAGTAATACTGATGCACTCAATTGTAAAAAAGTGGCAAAAGTTTGTTGCCGCATTAATAGTAGTTATCGCTTGTATTGGGTGTAGTGGTGTTTCTTCTCTTAGCTACAATCCCTGGCAAGTGATTAATGTTCCCACGGATGCGAAGTTGCTAGATATTGCCTTTACAGGTAATTCTCAACATGGTTATTTGGTGGGTGGTAATGCCACTCTCTTGGAAACTAATGATGGTGGGGAGAATTGGCGATCGCTAAAATTAGAGTTAGATGATCCCAGATATCGGTTTAACTCTGTGAGTTTCTCTGGTCAGGAAGGTTGGATTGCTGGAGAACCTTCTCTATTGCTGCATACAACTGATGAGGGTAAGTCTTGGTCACGGATTGCTTTAAGCGAAAAGTTACCGGGTAGTCCCATTTCTGTGACGGCAACAGGGGAAAATGCGGCGGAAATGGCCACTGATGTGGGGGCTATTTATCAAACTACAGATGGTGGTCAAAACTGGAAAGCCAGTTTGGAAGCGGCTGTTGGTGTGGTGCGGAATTTGGAGCGATCGCCCGATGGTAAGTATATCGCCGTTTCTGCTAAAGGGAGTTTTTACTCCACTTGGGAACCTGGCCAAAATGCTTGGCAACCCCATAACCGCAATAGTTCCCGTCGTTTGGAAAATATGGGTTTTACTAACGATGGACAACTATGGTTATTAGCACGGGGTGGCCAAGTCCAATTTAGTGATCCGACTAAACCGGAAGAGTGGTTAGAGGTACAATATCCAGAGTTGTCCACTAGTTGGGGTTTGCTGGATTTAGCCTACCGCACACCTGAAGAAATTTGGATCGGTGGTGGTAGTGGTAATTTACTTCGCAGCGCTGATGGTGGTAAAACTTGGGAAAAAGACCGTGATGTAGAAACAGTTGCAGCTAATCTTTACAAAATTGTATTTTTTAGCCCCGATCAAGGCTTTATCATTGGCGATCGCGGTGTTTTACTCAAATATAACCCCAAACCAGAGGCAACAACAGCCCCAGCGGCGTAATTACACCCCACTAGTACAACACAGCGTCAAAAAAATAGTCATTCTCAATTGACTTTTGACTTTTGACTTTTGACTTCCGCGAAGCGGTACTGTGGATGTATTCGCCAGAAGAAAGTTGTAAGTTGTAACTCTGTCTAAACTTTGTAGGATAATAAACTCAATAATAGTTTTTGATAAGGGAGTGAAATAAATGGCAGGTACCACTGGAGAACGTCCGTTTTCTGACATTGTTACCAGTATTCGTTACTGGGTAATTCACAGCATCACCATTCCCGCATTGTTTGTTGCTGGTTGGTTATTTGTCAGCACTGGTCTGGCTTATGATGTGTTTGGCACACCTCGTCCTAACGAGTATTTTACTCAAGTTCGTCAAGAAGTGCCAATTGTCAGCAATCGTTTTGAAGCGAAAAAACAAGTAGAAACCTTTATTGGAAAATAATTTGAGATCATGACTAGCGGTAATAACATCAATCAACCAGTTACCTATCCCATTTTTACAGTCAGATGGATCGCGGTGCATACCTTAGCCGTCCCTACTGTATTCTTTTTGGGCGCGATCGCCTCAATGCAGTTTATTCAACGCTAGGAGTTAATCATGGAAAGAACGCCTAATCCAAACCAACAACCGGTTGAATTAAACCGTACCTCTCTCTATCTCGGACTACTATTAGTCTTCGTTTTGGGAATCCTATTTTCCAGTTACTTCTTTAACTAACTGGTCTTTTTAACGTCAGTTGCTAGTTAGGTAATTGGTAATCGGTAATTGGTAATTGGTGACAAGTTACAGAAGTAAAATTTTCAACTGACAACTAACAACTGACAACTGACAACTGACAACTAACAACTGACAACTGACAACTGACAACTAACAACTGACAACTGACAACTGACAACTAACAACTGACAACTGACAACTGACAACTAACAACTGACAACTGACAACTGACAACTAACAACTGACAACTGACAACTGACAACTGACAATTTTTATAAGTGAGGAAAAAACTGTGTCTGGAAGTGGAAGAATTCCCCTGTGGGTCGTCGCTACGATCGCAGGATTAGGTGTAATCACTGTTGTAGGTATTTTCTTTTATGGATCTTACGCAGGCATTGGTTCTTCAATGTAATTCTGCGCAGAAAAGATAGCAACTAGAAATACAAAAAACTAGATTTTTGCTTGATGATCATTTCTGAACTTCTGCAAAAGTCACCATAAAAACCGCCTAAATCAATGAATTAGGCGGTTTTGTTTGTAAATAAGTAATTAGTGAGAAAAATCAAGTAACCAATTACTCATCTCCTAATTAAGCAATATTGTCGCGTTCAATGTATGAAAACAAAAATGCGAAAATAACTGCTGGTAAAACCAAACCAGTTAGGGGAACGAAAACAGAAGGCAAAAAGGAGGAATAAGCCAAAATAGTAGGCAAAAATGAACTTGACATAGAATTAAAGTCCTGTAAAGTCTTACTACAATTCAAATTGAGCTTACTGCAAAACCCTCCCTAATTTGCCAAATTATCAAGATTTTTAACACAGCTTTTCACAATCCCAACATTTCATCCATTTCTATGGTTGGTAAATTAGGGGGAATTACCGTCTTAATAATCGTGAACTTGTCACTTTCCTGCTGAGTAGTCTGATCAAGAGCGATCGCCGATAACCGAATTTCTAAGCAGCCAAAAGGAACTTTGAGGTAAATTGCCGTTTCTTCCTCTCCCCAAGCATTAGAACGTAAATCTGACAGAATATGTGGTCCATCCAGGAGACTCCGAGTTTGGTAATCTTCCACCCATAACTTCACAGCTACCGCAGATGAAACTTTGAGTATTTTTACACGCACCATTACAGATGTACCAGCAACAAGTTCACCCTCTGGTAAAGACAATTGGGGAGTTGGTAAAGACTCCATCATCACCACAGATTTCTCCGGTATAGCTTTATCCTCCAGGACAAGAGAATAATTATCATCCTCTATAGCTTCATCACCCAAGCTATCCCCATCCTCTGCTACCAGTAGATCATCTATAACTATTTCTTGAGACAACCATCCTGGCTGGGTTATGATTGGACTGGTGATAGTGACCATTTCCGGTTCATTAAGTTCTAAAAGAAGATTGTCCGCAAAATCTACCTGAGTTGCTATTTCCTCATCAGCATCCTTGTCCGAGGATTCTTCAGAAACAGTTTCAATTAATAAGTATCCTTGGCTGTCTACCCATTGTTGTAAGAGAGAGGAATCCTTCTGAGAATCAACCACATTCGATTCCTCATCCTGGAGAATTAAGTAATTTTCCCCAGAATCAACCACATTCGATTCCTCCTCCTGGAGAATTAAGTAATTTTCCCCAGAATCAACTACATTCAATTCCTCATCTGCGATAGCGAAGCGCTGCTGCAAGCAGTTCGCCCCCGCCACAATTTCCGCGATTAATTCCGCATAGGATGTGTCCTCCAGCCTAGACTCATCAGTCTGTGGCAGATCATCAATTGGTAATTCCGGTATTTTTATTGATGAAGTTTCTACAGTAGGTAAAAGTGGCGATTTTTTCAGAGGTGCTAATTCTTTCTCTCCAACATCTTTATTTGTGACTATTTCCCCTGAAGTCCGCTTAACCTGCAACCGTTTCAAGTAAGGTAAAGTAGTGTTGACTGGTTTGATTACCAACTTTTTCAAATCAATGGGATGAATAGCCAGGGTTTTTGCCAGAGAGTTTGGTGGCGAATCAGTAGTAATCTCAGGTGTAGGATTTTGGGGTAAATTTGGTAATTGTGGTGAAAAAACTTTCAAGGATACCAGAGGTTTAATCTGGGGTGGCAAAGGTCGGCTTGGAGAAGGCTTTAAAATGTGAAATTGTGCTAAATTCGGCGTTTTAGCCACATTAAAAAGTTCTAATCTAATCTTGACAGAGGGCTTAGGCTTAACTGGTGGATTTATTTCGGGTAAAGCTTGACCGGAAGGGGATGGTAAAGTTTGTATCGCTAGTAATTCACTGACATTGGCTGTAATCGTGAAGGTATGATTAGCTAAGAGAATGACCTCACCAACATCAGTTAATGCACCATATAAATTAATATCTGCTAAAAGTAACTTAGATTCACAGTTGAGGGGAATATGAATCAGACTGATAAAACCAAAAGGTAAGACTTGATTTGTTAATGGCTGCTGAATCCGGTTGAGAATTTTTGTTGATTCTAAAGGCGATCGCAAGGCAATTTCTAACCGTAGTTGGCAAAGTCCCCCCAGAGAAAATTCTTCATCTGCCAAATTCTCTATTTCATTTACTTCCACATCCCCATGAATCGTAAAATTGTCCCCCCAAGGAACAATATAAGTATCTTGATCTAAACTCAGATTCAGTAGTAGAGGTGGTGGTAAAGTCGGTGCATTTTCAATAGTCTCCTCATCTAGTAAGGGTTCATCTTCAGGTAAAGCTAAATCTAATAAGTTTTGTAAAATTTGCTCAGTTGTTTCCCCCTTAAACCAGACAGGAGTACCGTGATTCATCACAATACTGACTTCAGTATCAGCCTCCACAGCCTCAGATTCCTCAACTAATGGAGGAGGCAAGGTCAGGCTAGTTTCTAGGGGTGATACGTGAATAAGGAGAGTACGTTGCCAGGACTGACCCAGCATATCTGACATAATATCCCCAGAGCATCGTAATTCCCAAATCCCTGGTTTAAATTGGGTAAAAGGAATTACAGCCATCAGTCCTTCACTATTAGTTCGGCGCGATCGCTTGAGAAGTCTCCGTTTCGGTGGAACTTCATCAATAGATACATGAGTAACTCGCACATCAACATCCGTATTATTCAGACCAGAACGAGCCAAAATTCGGTAATTACCCGCCCAAATCTTCAAATTTGACGACTCCAACGTGCGCCAAGTATGATCCCCCTGCTTCTGTATCAGAAATTGCCAGTTTTCCATTATCAATAAAGCCTAAACCTAAGAGCAGCCAATAAATATTTTGCATTAACCTGCTTGTCAGTTTAACCCAGCTATCTTCCCTTAACCCAACTTAATATCTATTTGTTAGTCACCAAGCCTGTAGGGGCGGGGTCTCCCCGCCCTCCATAGTATTACTTTAACCCCATCAAATTTCATTCCAGTTCATAGCGACTGATAGCGATTCTGATAATAAGCCACTATCTGCTTGAACCTTTCCCGACTTTCCGCATCAGCAGTTGGTGTCCATGAAACCCATAAGCCAGAAACTTGACTTTGGTTGTAATCAAAATCCACAGATGTTTGCGGAATTAATCCCACTTCCACACCTAGCACCTGACGAAGATGCGCCGCCATCTCCCGATATACAGCCAAAGGCAAACCAGCAAATGTTATTTGCTCCTGTAAATCCATAGCTATGAAGCCGCTCTCACAGGATTTTCCATCGGCTTCACCACCGAAATAGGATTACCCACAGAAGCTGTAGTCGCTGGTTTAGATACTTTAACTGGTTGTTCCCCTACTTCTTTAGCAACTTCAATACCATACTGTTCCAAAATCACAGTCGGATTAGCACCTTTGCCCATTTCAATCCGTTTTACCAACACCCCATTCACCAGTCTTTGTCCTGGTTGTACATATCTACTAGTTGGCTCATCCGGCACTTGCACAATTGCTTGAGGTACTTTACCAATTAAAATTACGCCAGTCACAATTACACCTTTAGCCGTTTCTGGTTGTGGTGCTGGTGGTAATATCGTCTTCAGCTTAGGAGAAGGTACAGATCCAGCCAAAACCGTCGGTAAAACTGGTCTGATCAAGGGTTTTTGTGCGATCTGTGGTGGTTTTTTGGGTAACAAAATTGCCGGTTTAGTTGCTATCGTTTTTATTGGTTTTGGCTGAGTTGCTATAGGTAGAGGAGGTAATTTAGGAACGACAATTTTCTCGCCAGGAAGCTTAGTTCTGGTCACACCTACTGACTCCACAATTTGCCCAAAAGGATCAGTTCTTCCTTTCTGCACAACCGACAACCGCTCCGTGCCATTTGTTGGTTGAATCAAACTATCAACTGACTCAGGATTCGCGGGTAGTTTACTAGTTACAAGTGGGTTATTAAAAGGTTCAGCCAAAGATGGCGGCTGTGTTGGCTTCGGAGTGGTTGCTTGAATACCAGGACTTGGTTGAGGACTAGCGGCAGGATCTGTAGCTGTTGGTGTTTCGCCTATAGTACATCCGGCCAGTACCAAGGTTGTTAAAATAGCTGCGGCAGCAATATGGGAATTTTTACTCATTAGCTGTTCTTAAAAACTATAGAAAAGTTTGTTTATAGGAATACAATGCTGCTGATTAGCCCTTATTTTAGATCATAGGGTTAATTCTGTCTTCTTTATAACCTAAATTTTGATATTTCGGCATCCCATTCCATAACTAATCTTCCGCTGCACCCACCATAATCTTTTTCAACGATTCTAAGCCTTTTTTTACTTGGCGGGAAACTGTCACAACACTAATACCTAAATGTGCTGCTACTTGTTTTTGAGTTAAATCGTACAAAAACACACACTCAACAACCTCACGAGTCCGGTTTTCTAACTGAATCAGAGCTTGTTGTAAACGAATTTGGTCTTCTTGAGCTAGTTGAAAACTGCGATATGTGCTATCTGGAACTAATTCACCCAAACAAGTAGAACCTTCTTCACCATCGTGTATGGGGACATCTAAACTTAAAGGAGCGCGATTAATCCAGGCTAATTTAATTTCTTGCCATTCACTCAGAGAAATTTGCAATGCAACAGCTAATTCCCTATCAGTAGGTTGGCGATTATATTGTTCACTGAGAGAACGGGAAAGCCCAACAGCTTTTTGTTGTAGTGCTAACCAACGTCTGGGGATTCTGACAGTTACACCTTTATCTCGTAGATAGTGTTGAATTTCACCCCGAATGTAGGGCATCGCATAGGAACTAAAAGCATTGCCCTTAGCAAGTTCAAATTTCTCAATTGCTCTAATTAAGCCTATACAGCCTACTTGAATAAGATCCTCATAGCTCTCATTGCACTGATTAATCCAATAATGCGCTTCCTTTCTGACCAGTCCCAAATTGAGTTGGACTAGTGGTCTGTCAGTTTTCTATTTGTG
>NZ_VIKX01000259.1 GCF_009711935.1 Dolichospermum sp. UHCC 0259
CCTACTTCTACCTACCCTATAAACTCTCGAAAGTGGGGGGAGAGTGAAAAACTACAACCTAAAGCTGATTCTAATTCTTGATATTTACGACATTCGGAAACAAAACCAATAATTAGGTTATCTTGTCCTGTTAGTTTCCATAGCAGGATATTCCAACAAGTCAATAAAAACTCACTGAGAGAAATATCATTAAATTGAAGATAACTATTAATTTTATTAGTTAACTTCCAGTCTAATTTACAGCTATAACTTTCTGGTTTAAATTCTAAATTTGCAGTTTTTTCACCAAGTAAATGCAATGCTGATAAAACTGAAAAATCTAAATTACTCCAATATTTTCTACCAGCTTGGGTTTCTACTCCTGTTAACAGTTCATTTTGCCACGCAGATAAATCAGCATATTGTAACACTTCATCATCTAATATATCTTCTTGATGGCGGATAGCAGCATAAAATTCACTAATTAATTTAACTAAATTTTGTAATGTTGCTTTATCCCCACAAATAGCAGGTAAAGCCATTAATAGAATATATTTGTTAGCTGCAATGTTCACCAAAGATAAATTTAAAATAGCACCTGTTTCTAGATTAAAGTTTAAATTGAGAAATTCGTCAAATATTTGTTGTAGTTTATTTTCTTGTGCTTGAATATTACAATTGCTTAAATCATATTCTTGATGCCAAAATTCACTATTATTGTTAATAATTTGCAAAGGGAAATTCATTTCCGACACATTTTTATAATTAGTATGGAGAATTTCATGGGTGTTGACAACTTGATTTACAGCAGATTTTAAAACGTCTATTTGTAAATTTCCCGTAATTGATACAGCACCCACAACACAATAATTAAAATTATCATTTTGTTGTAAATGCCATAAATATTTTTGTTGTGGAGACAATTCAAAACCGTTAATTTGTTTCAGCATATCTTACTCTATTTCTGTCTAAAGATGTTTCTTTCTTGATGTACAATCAGTAATTATTAAACGCAGATGGACGCAGATAAACGCAGATAATTTTCTGTTTGTCTACATAATTTATTTATGAAGTTGGTATTACCAAATTCTGAAAAGAAGTTTTTATTAATATCACCTTTTAAATGGTTCAGACATTCCTACTACAACTTTTCTTTTACCAATAAAAGGGTTTCTACCATGCGCTGTTAGGAGATTATCTAACATTAAAACATCACCTTGTTGCCAAGGAAAGACTATGGTATTTTGCTGATAAATATGCCGCAGTTTATCTAATACATCTAATGGAATTGGTGAACCATCACCATAATAGGTGTTATGGGGTAATTCTGCTTCTGAAAATTCAGATAATAATGCTGTTCTAATATCAGTTTCTAAAGTGGAAATATGGAAAAATACAGCATGATTAAACCAAACTAAATTACCAGTATAAGGATGTTTAGAAATTGCTGGACGTATTTGCCGAATTCTTAATTTATTCCCTGCTTTCCACTCAAATTCTATATCTTGATCATCACAAAAAGCCTCGACTTCTTGACGATTATGCGTTTGAAATACAGTTTCCCAAGGTAAACCGAAACCCTCACCAAAATTCCGCACATACATTATTTGTTTTTGGGCAAAAGTTTCTTTAATTTCTGCTGGTATGCTTTGATATAAATTCCTTGTATCTGCTATTGGTGTTTCTCCTCCCTGCTGTGCTGGTGTCACACAGTAAAAGAAGATTTTCAGGGGATATGTTGCTGCATAGGAATTTTCACTATGGAGAAAAATACTTTGATTAGCAGGATGATCTGTAGATGTGTAGATTTTACCATGAACTGCACTACGAGGGGAAGAGCGATCGCAGTATTCTATTAAATTTCCAGATACAGTTCTAATTAACCCTGCAAACTCCTCAATATCAGCAACTTGAAAATTACGAAATAAAATTCCACCATGCTGATACAAATAGCTCTTCACCAATTCTACATTACTCGCTACCCAACTGACAAGATTAACATCTTTAATATTAGCTTTAATTAACAAGGGCAAAGTTTCATCAACCTTTAATGGTGCTACTTGTACCAACTGACTAACAGCTTGTCTTCTGATTTCACCAAAACTTTTAAGACTAGGCTTTACTCCTACATTACCATATTTAATATCAGGCATTATTCACACTCCTAAAAATTTTTTATTTCCTAGTAGTGGGGGTAATTCATGAATTACCCCTACTTTGCATTAGTCGTGAAAATTCCATCAAAACCAGCGCATTTCAATCCTTATCAAACCGAGAAACAGCAGCGCGTTTAATAGACTTTAATTTTTGTTGACTAATATTTTGTAATTCCTGCTTTTGATCAGACTGTTGTTGCTGAACAATATTAATTAACTTATGAACCTGAATATCAGGATTTTCTATCACAGTCTGCAATATCAACTCATAATGGCTAACCATGCGTTTAATAGTTGTAACTGCAAACAAATCTGTTTTGTACTCAAAAGATCCATTTATTCCTTTATCACTTTCCCAAAAACTCAGCTTTAAATCAAACTTAGAAGTGCCAATATCTACCTCTTCTGGTTGCCAAGTTAATTCTGAATTTTCAACCGTTGGTATTGGTGCATTTTGCAAAATAAACATCACTTGAAACAAGGGATTATAACTCAAGTTTCGTTCTGGTTTTAACTCCTCTGCCAACTTCTCAAAAGGCAAATCCTGATGAGCATAAGCATCTAAAGCAACAGCACGTATTTGTTTAAGTAATTCTCGAAAACTGGGGTTGCTACTAAAATCACTACGAAAAACTAAAGTATTGATAAAAAAGCCAATTAAGTTTTCTGTCTCTCGCCAATTTCTACCCACAACAGGCGAACCAACTAAAATATCTTCTTGTTTAGAATAGCAGTAAAGCAAGGTTTTAAACACCGCCAAAAGAGTCATAAATAAAGTTACACCCTCTTGTTGATTTAATTTTTTTACACCTGCTTTTATTTCTGCTGGAATGGTAAAAAATTCCTTTTTACCTGCAAAGGTTTGTATGGCTGGTCTAGGTTTATCTGTGGGAAGATTGAGTAATGCTGCACTATTACTAAGTTTTTGTTTCCAGTAATTTAGTTGCTTATCAATAATATCAGATTGATAATAATTTCTTTGCCAATAAGCATAATCTGCATATTGAATACTCAGTTCCGGTAAAAGCGCAGGTTTATTAACAGTAAATGCTGCATAAATCGTTGCTAATTCTTGGATAAGTACCCCAATTGACCAACCATCAGCAATGATATGATGTATGGTAATTATCAGCAAATGTTCATCAAGTTTTAGAGTTAGTAACTTTCCTCTTAATAGGGGAAGTTCAGCCAGTTCAAAAGGCTTTTGAGTTTCTTGTAAAATCAAACTTTGAATATCAATATCACAATTTTCCTGAGTGGTAAAATGTGAAAACTTTACTTCTAAACTCTCATGAATAACCTGAACTGGTTTCCCAGCTACAGCGACAAATGTTGTCCTTAAACTTTCATGACGTTTGATAATTTCGTTCAAACTGGCTTCTAAAATTACTCCATCCAGTTTACCATTTAATCTAATAGCGATCGCTACATTATAAAATGGATTACCTGGTTCTAATTGATCAAGAAACCATAAACGCTCTTGGGCTAAACATAAAGGTAATTCACTATTTCGAGAAACAGGTTGGATGGTTTGAATATTAGTTTGATTTGTTGACAAGATTTGTTTACCAATTTGCACAATACTGGTTTCAAATAAATCCACCGCCGAAAGTGTTACTCCTAAATCTTTCTGAATCCGATTTTTTAGATCAAACGCTTGTAAGGAATCAATACCCAAATTGCTTAAAGGTTGTTGTAAGTTAATTTCATTTAAGGTTATTGATAACACCTGAGCTACTATTTGTTGTAAATAAGATTCAATATTTTCGGCTTTAACTTCTCCCAAATTTTCAATATTGAAAATACTAATATGAACAACTTGGAGATTATCAGCTAAAAATTCTGCTTTGGTAGCACGACGTTGAATTTTACCACTAGAAGTTTTAGGAATAGTCCCACCTTTAATTAAAACGACTGCATAAACTTGGATTTCAAATTGTTGGGAAACAGCTTGACGAATTGCCGCAATAACTTCTACAAAATCTGGTTTAGCCCGAAATTCTAATTCTTGGACTATCACTAATTTCTCTTCATTTTCTACATCTATAGCAAATGCCGCCCCACCACTGCGACGCAAAGCTGGATGGCTATTTTCTGTTGTTAATTCAATATCTTGAGGGTAGAGATTACGCCCGCGAATAATGATTAAATCCTTGCTTCTACCGGTAATGAATAGTTGCCCATTATGCAAAAAACCTAAATCACCAGTTCTTAAAAAATCACCTTCATTGCCATCTTTAAGTTGAGCTTGAAAAGTTTCCTTAGTTTCCTCTGGACGTTGCCAATAACCTTGTCCAACACTGGGACTAGATACCCAAATTTCCCCTACTTCATTCTCATGACAAAGAGTATAATTTTCAGGCTCAACAATGACTATTTTCTGTCCTGGTATGGATAGGTTATAACCTACTAAATTAACAGCATTTTTACGTGAATTTTTAGTAATAATTTTGTGTTGTTCTAATGCTGTTTTCTCAACCGGTAAATTGGCGGGTAAAGCTGATTTCACAGTTCCTGAAACCATTAAAGTTGCTTCCGCCATACCATAGCAAGGATAAAAAGCTTCGGGACGAAAACCACAATCTGCAAAGGTCTGACTAAACAGTTCTAAGGTTTGCTGACGGATAGGTTCTGCACCATTAAAAGCCACATCCCAACTACTCAAATCCAAGGTAGCCCGTTGTTCAGGAGTGATTTTCTGCACACATAAATCATAGGCAAAATTAGGCGCACCGCTAGTAGTTCCCTGATAGTGAGAAATTGCTGCTAACCAACGATAAGGGTTTTGCAAAAAGGATGCTGGCGACATCATGATACAAGGAAAACCACCATATAAAGGTTGCAATACCCCACCAATTAATCCCATATCATGATAAATGGGCAGCCAAGTTACAAACTTGCTTTG
Source organism: Dolichospermum sp. UHCC 0259 (assembly GCF_009711935.1). GTDB lineage: Bacteria > Cyanobacteriota > Cyanobacteriia > Cyanobacteriales > Nostocaceae > Dolichospermum. The sequence goes on from NZ_VIKX01000259.1 coordinate 5,041, forward strand.
TAGGGAATGTTCCATGCAAGTATAGGTCATGGTTGCGTTATGGATTAAATTGCCATGTGTTAACATCACGCCTTTTGGTGTACCTGTAGAACCGGAAGTATATTGCAGAAATGCCAGAGTATCTGAATTTATAGGCGGTTCACGCCAGTCAACGGCGATATCAGCTTGTATGTCATCTGTCGTTAACCAACGCAAATTAGTGTCTGCTTCGGCGACTAATAAAGATTGTATCTGCTGCAAAATCGTGGTTGTGGTTAAAACAATTGCCGCTTGAGCATCTTTGAGAATTGACAGTATTCTGGGTGTATTGCGATGGTTGCGCGGTGGATAAGCGGGAACAGCTACAACACCTGCATATAAACACCCAAAAAACGCTGCTAAATAATCTAATCCCGGTGGGTACAGCAGTAATGCCCGTTGCCCAGTTAAATTTAATACTTGCAACTGACAGGCAATTGCTCGACTTTGACGGTCTAACTCCTGATATGTCAAGGACTTTGCTTGTGCTTCTCCCTCTGGCAGAAAAGTAAAAGCCTCAATATTAAGTTGTTTTAAACACCTGTAACGCAGTAATTCTACAACGGTAGAAAAATCATTGATAGATTGAGTCATTGTCTTTTCACAGCCTGGAGGCACACAAGAAAATTGAATTGAAGCCAGTTGAAAAACCTTAACAAAGAGCAATTACGCTATTTCTGACCTACTAGTTCATGGTTATTAGCAGCGTTTTATTCGCATTTAGTTAGCCTGTTTCTTGCAGGTAGTTAGCAGTTATTGCTATTTATTTTCAATTATGAATTTCACTTTATAGCAATTAGTTGAAAATAACAATCAGTAATTCATCAATAAAATTTATCATTATTCTGACAAGGTATAAGTTTTTCACACCCTCCTAAACTGCTGATTTAGATAGACAGCAAACTCTAATATCACAAAGCCATGACTAAAAAGTAATAGTCTTTTAGTCCAGATAATTACGATAAAGCCTCTCACTGCAAGGATTTTAGGACAAAACTCTAACCGAGCCATTGCGTCCCCTCCCGTCAGCACAGCTAGAGTCGGTTTAAAAAAAATACTTGCTTTATAAAAATCTTTATGATAATAGTTCTTAATAGTGATAGCCATAACTGCAAATTCTTTGCAGCTATTTAGTGAGAAATCTTCTAGATAAAAGATAAAACACTATCAATAAATTATTGCGTCATAGATTTGAGCGTGAAAGTTGCTGCTGGATGTGGAAGCATACAAGCGCAAAACTCAAGGAAAACTCTGTTTACAGGTGTAGGGTAAGGAGTAACGGGAATGAAATCTGAATTAATTAATGAGATACGTTCGGTAGGATTAGCGCTAGCTGTTATCGGCAGCTTAGTACAACCAGCGTATGCCCAAAAACAAACACAAGAAATACCTAGCGTTGAAGACAAAGAACACTATTCAACCAGTGCAGCGCCCTTATTAGCACAAAAAGGTAATACATCAGTTGCAAAAATAACAGGAATTAAAGTTAATACCACCGCTAAAGGCATTGAAGTAATTTTAGAAACTCCTAATATAGACGCACTCAAGCCAGTCAATAAAAGCCAAGGCAGTAATTTTATAGTAGAAATACCTAATACAGTCCTATCACTAGGTAAACAAAACAGTTTTAACCAAAAAAATCCAGTTGCTGGTATCACCAATGTTAGCCTCACTCAAACTAACCCTAACACCGTTCAACTAACAATTACAGGTGAAAAAGGTGTACCAAAAGCCGAATTATTTGATGGTGATGAAGGCTTAATTTTTGAAATTGCAGCGATCGCATCTACTACCACTTCAACACAGCAAAGTCCAACATTAGTCAAAATAACTGAAGTCAAATTTAACACCACCAAGAATGGCTTAGAAATAATCTTAGCCACTCCAGAAGGTGACAAATTACAAGTATCCCCGAAAAAAGACGGTAACACTTTTATTGTTGACATTCCCACAGCCCAACTTTCTCTACCCAATGGTGATCCAGTTAGCCAAAAACAACCCATTGCTGGAGTTAGCGACATCACAGTTTCTAACTTTAATAACAACACCATCAGAGTTACCGTTACGGGAACAGATAATACACCCACAGTAGAATTATTTGATAGTGACGAAGGTTTAATTTTCGGTGTCACCTCAACAGCATCAACCACCCAAGCAGAAACCCAACCGACACCAACCACCCAAGCAGAAACCCAACCTACGCCAACCACCCAATCAGAAAATCAAACTCAATCAGAAGAACCAACCGCTTCTGAAACACCAATAGAATTAATAGTTACAGGCGAAAAAAATAGCGGTTACTTTATCCCGGAAGCTACAACCGCCGCTAAAATTGATGCCCCATTGCGTGATATTCCTGCATCTGTACAAGTAATACCCAAAGAAGTCATTCAAGATCGACAAGTAGTTAGACTCAACGAACTAGCAGATAACGTTAGTGGTGTCCGTCCTCAAGCAACCTATGGCGGACTTGCATCTCAAGGCTATTTTATTCGCGGTTTTGCTACACAATTTGAAAGCCTTCGTGATGGCGTAAAAGATGCTGGTTTTTTGAGTCCTCGTGATGTCGCTAATATTGAGCGGGTAGAATTTCTTAAAGGTCCAGCATCCGTTTTGTATGGTAGTGTCACCAGTCCCGGTGGTGTCGTTAATACTATTACAAAAAAGCCCCTTGCAGATCCTTTTTATCAACTTAACGGCACTATTGGTAGTAATGACTTTTACCGAGGAGCAATTGATCTTTCAGGACCTTTATTAGAAAATCGCGCCGCACTTTACCGACTCAATGTAGCTTATGAAAATGCTAAAAGTTTTCGTGATTTCGTGGACAATGACAGTACCTTTATTGCCCCAATGATTACCGTCAAAGTAGGAGAAAGGGCAAATCTTACCTTTGGTTATGAATACCAAAAATATGACTACACTTTTGACCGGGGTTTTCCTTCTGATAATAAAGTAGTTTTTGATCTGCCCATCAACCGCTTTTTAGGTGAACCTAATCTTAATCGTGGCGAATTAAAATCTAATAATTTTACTTATTCCCTAGAAAGTGAATTTGGGTACAATAATAACTGGAAATTCCGTCAAGGTTTTAATGTTATTAATGTTAGTGGTAATACCAGAGGAGTACAACCAAGGTTTATCCGAGATGATGGACGGTCAGTAGCACGGAGATATCGCAATGTTGACGAATCCCAGAATAATTTGACATTCCAAAATGAAATTAGTGGTAAATTTAACATTGGTTCGATCCGCCATAATGTACTGGTTGGAGTAGAATTATCTAGTTACAAATCAAGCAGCGACTTTTACAGTGCTAACATTGGTGATTTAGATATTTTCAACCCTGTTTATGGCACACCAGCACCTACGACTTTGAACAGGTCTAATGACGAGTATGGCGCAGATAATATTGCAGTCTATTTCCAGAATTTATTAGAACTTACGCCACAAATTAAATTACTTGCTGGTGGTCGTTTTGATAATGTTGATTCCTTTAGTAGAAATTTACTAGATGATATCAGTACAGAAAACTCTGACTCGAAGTTTTCACCAAGAGTAGGTTTGGTGTATCAACCAACCGATTCCACATCAATTTATGCCAGTTGGACAAATTCTTTCAACCCGCAAATATTTGGCACAACTCGCAATAATGAACCTTTTAAACCAGAAACAGCAGCGCAATTTGAAGTGGGAATTAAACAGGAGTTTTTGAATAAACGTCTATCAGCAACTTTGGCTTATTTTGATATTACCAAGAAAAACGTTTTAACTACAGATCCTACTGATGAAAATTTCCAAATTCAAACAGGAGAACAAAAAAGTCGAGGTGTGGAATTAGATATAGTAGGTGAAATTCTCCCTGGTTGGAAAATCATTGGTACTTATGCTTACACAGATGCGAACATCAGCCAAGATAATGACTCATCATTACTTAATAATAGGTTGGTTGGTATACCTTATAATAGTGCAAGTTTATGGACTACTTATGAATTGCAAAAAGGTAATTTACAAGGATTTGGTTTAGGACTTGGATTTGTTTATGCTGGAGAAAGGGAAGCGAGTTTACCAAATAATCTGAAAATTCCTTCCTATCTCAGAACGGATGCTAGTATTTTTTATAAGCGGGATAATTGGCGTGCTGCTATCAATTTCAAAAACCTGCTAGATACTAAGTATTACGAGTCTCAAGGTTTTTTTATTGTTCCGGCTGCACCATTAACAGTATTAGGAACTGTTTCTTTTGATTTGTGATTTGTGCTTAAATAGTCAACTTCAATGGGCGGAAAAACCCGCCTCTCAAACTTCACATATTAGTTCAGAAATAACTAAATATAGGACTCATATTTGATTTTTGATAGCTTGCGTGGCGTAGCCATAAAAAAATTAGTATTGTAGGGTGCGTCAGATATGACAAATCTGTTTATTAATACAATTTATGCAGTCTGACGCACCCTACGTATCGTTTCATAAATCAAATATTATTCCTATAGTCTGGATGATGAAAATAAGATAGTTGAAAATCTACAGATAGTAATCCTGATTTTGAGAATTACACTGGAAATTTTCATAAGCCCTTACCCAGTTATTTCATTATGCTCAATTCCTTTTGTGCGCTAGAATCTCGTTATGTGGGAGAAGACCCAATTGCTAATGCTGAAAACTTTGATTTTTTTGTAATGGTTGAATGTCCAACACCTTGGACTCAACAGGCATTTAATTCTCAGCCAATTCCCGATAATTTAAGAAATTTAGTTAAAGAGTTTAGCGAATCTGAAAAAACTGTAGAGTTCTTATTATTTTATAACGAAGAACTGAAGCAACCAGATGTAACACGAGTTTTCGTTTTTCATAAACCCACAGGTTTTACTCAAGGTTATAGTCAGTATGAATTTGCTGTATCTGATATTAATGAGGTAGCACCTGCTGTTAGAAAATGTTTACTTGATAAAAATTTAGAAGTTTATAGCCTAGAATCTACCACAAGAGATATTTTTATCTGTACTCATGGTAGCCGGGATAAATGCTGTGCTAAGTTTGGTAATCCTTTTTATCGTCAAGCAAAAACTATTGTTAATAATTTAGGTCTAAATCATGTCAGAATCTGGCAAACTACGCATTTTGGTGGTCATCGTTTTGCCCCTACTGCTATAGATTTTCCTGATGCTAGATACTATGCCAGATTAGATGCTGAATCATTCACTGCTATTTTGACACGCACAGGTAATCTTGATTTTATCAAGCGTGTTTATCGAGGGTGGGCAATATTACCAGAAGCAGCACAGGTTTTAGAAAGAGAAATGATTTCAATGTATGGTTGGCAATGGTTTAATTATAAAGTTGTTCATCAAATAATTACTCAAAGCGATGATTGTAAATTCAATCGCGTTGAATTAAGTTTTATGAAACCAGATGGCAGTTTTGACACTGTGCAAGCTGATGTTTTGGTAGATGAAAATAAAACACTATATCTGAATGATTGCAGTGGTGGGGAAGTAGAAACTATTCCCCAATATTACGTGCAGAATTTACTCACCTCTGTTCATGTTTAGTTAATAATTCAAAATTATTTTCAATGAAAAAACGACATTTTGCTTATCTAAGGCTATGTATTTTAACTGCTATCTCTTTATTGATAGTTACTGCTTGTTATAGTGGTTTTTATCAGAAACCGGAAGAAATAAAAGTGAAGCCATCAGCATTAGGGGCAGAATGTCGGTTAGTTAAACATGAATTAGGTGAAAGTTGTGTTCCAATTCAGCCAAAACGAGTAATAGTAACTGAACAATTAGCTTTAGAGGTTGTCTTAGCATTAGGAATCAAGCCAATTGCCGCTCCAGAATCTACTTTTGTAGCTAATAAAGCTAATTTCTTGGGTAATAAAATAGCAGGGATAAATTATATAGGTAAGGAAAATCAATTAAACATTGAAGCAATTGTTAAACTACATCCTGATTTGATTGTTAGTTTATATGGTATTAATCCAGAAACCTATAAATTATTTTCACAAATTGCTCCTACAGTAAAGGTAAAATATTCTCAAAGTGGCTGGAAAGATTCTTTACAACAAATGGGAGATATTTTAAATAAAAGTGATATTGCTAAAAAATTATTAACTCAGTATCAAGAAAAATTAACAAATCTTCGGTTTTTGTTGGGTGATAAAGTTAATAAAATTAAAGTTTCTGTGAGTCGTTTTCATGGACAAATACAATTACCTGAATTTCGTTCTCAATATTCTTTTCCTGGGAGTATTTTGGCAGAATTAGGAATTTCTATGCCAGTTTATCAGCGTCAATTAATCAAGTCTCCTGATGATAATTTAATTATCCTCAGCTTAGAAAGAATAGATTTACTCGATGCAGATATTTTATTTGTAGCTGTAGATCCGGGGGCTAAAGAATTATTTCATAAATATCAAAATAGTCAGCTTTGGCAAACACTAAACGTAGTAAAAAATCAACAAGTTTATAATGTTGATTCTAGCTACTGGATATTTGGTAATATTTTATCGGCTAATGCAATAATTGATGATTTATTTAAATATCTTACTTATCAAACATAGCTAACATAATGCAAGGATTCAGGATACAGAATGTTTGATATAGCAAGGAACAGGGAACAGAAGAGAAAAATATTCTCCTTCCTTCTTCCTTCTTCCTTCTTCCTTCTTCCTTCTTCTTTCTCCTGACTCCTGACTCCTGAATTTTTACAACATAATTAATCCAGAATGCGTACTTTTTTTATTATCTGGTTTGGTCAGTTTATATCAAGTATTGGTAGTTCCATGACCAATTTTGCTATCAAACTCTGGGTTTGGGAACTAACAAGTCAGGTAACTACATTAGCTTTACTCAGTTTGTTCACATTGATTCCTAGTATTTTGATTACCTTGATTTCTGGACTAATTGTAGACCGTGTAAATAGAAAAATATTGATGATAATTGGTGATGCAGTAGCAGCTATATCTACTGTATTTATCTGTTATTTTTACTTAAATAATCAACTAGAAACTTGGCATCTTTATTTAACTAGTGCTGTGAATGGGGCTTTTGGTGAAATTCAATCTTTGGCATATTCAGCATCAATTTCTATGCTAGTTCCCAAACAGCAATATACCCGCGCCACAAGTATGAATTCTACTATTCATTACGGTTCAATTATTATCGCTCCAGGATTAGCAGGTGTACTCTATTATATAATTCATTTGAGTGGAATTTTAGTTATTGATCTGGTTAGTTTTACAATAGCGATCGCTACCATTTTTACAGTCCATATTCCCCAACTAAACATCAATAATAAATCTCATAATGCTATCAATTTTTGGCAAGAAATCATCTTTGGCTTTCGCTATCTTGTAGCCCGTCCGAGTCTTTTAGCTATGATCGCAACTGGTTCTTTATTTTGGTTCTTTCATGATATCGGTGCAACCTTGTCTTCTGCTATGATTTTGGCACGGACAAATAACAACGCTACAGTGTTAGGAAGTATCTCTTCTGCGGCTGGTTTGGGTGGCGTAATAGGAACTATTATTTTGAGTATTTGGGGTGGTTCTCAACGGCGGATAAATGGCTTTTTGTTAGGAATGATTGGGGCTGGAATCAGCAAAACAGTATTTGGTTTTGCACAAGGATTAATGATTTGGCTACCGGCACAATTTTGTTCTTCTCTCAATTTTCCTATGTTGACAAGTTCCAGTACAGCTATTTTGTTGAGTAAAGTTAGACCAGATTTCCAAGGACGAGTTTTTGCTACAGAGTCTAGTATTCAACAGATTGTTTCGGCGATCGCAGTCTTCATTTCTGCTTTACTTGCTGACCGTATTTTTGAACCAGCTATGATGCCAGGAGGTAATCTGACAGCTTTATTTAGTGGTTTATTTGGCACTGGTAAAGGTGCAGGAATGGCTCTTTTGTATGTGATTTCTTCTCTGGGTTTGTTATTAGTTGGTTTAAGTGGATATACTAACCCAAAAGTGCGAAATGTGGAATATATTGTACCTGATTATGATGTTGAATCTCCCCAAGCAGCAAAAACATCCTCTTAGAGGGTGTTTGAAAACTTTTTCGCGTGGGATCTGACACCCGCAGATCCCCCTAAATCCCCCTTGAAAAGGGGGACTTTGAGGAATTTAGCCCCCCTTTGTAAGGGGGGTTGGGGGGATCTCGATTAATTCTGATACTTTTCAAACATCCTCTTAGGGTATTTGAAAATTAACCTTCATAATTCATTGCCCCCAAATATTTAGTTAAAAACGGGGAAAAAACTTCATAAATCAAAGTCAGCGGTTGTCCATGATGCCAAAATAAATAATGGCGACCCCAAAATGGACCTTTTTCATTAAAACCCGACTCTAACGCCTCTGAGTTCCCATAATAAATACCTTGGACATCTCTATACAATTCAGTCCGTAACCGTGCTAAACTTGCCCAAATTGGTAAAGACTTGTTTTGTAAATATTCATCTACATGACTTGCTTCCCACCAAGAAGTAGCATAATATAACCGTTGACCAGAGGCAGTTCGTACCCACACCTGCCGACGCACTCTTGGACCCGGTAACATTTGAATTATGGACGGTGCATGATCTGAATTCATGCCAATGGATGACATATCAATCACATCCACTTCTGTTGGCTCACCAGTTAGCAGTTGGACGTGCCGAGTCGGAGAACCATCACCCAAAAGCAATAATTGCCAAGTTGGAGCTAACTGAGTGTGAGGTAAACCCTTTTTAACAACTTCTTCCCCACCTTGCCAAATGGGAGTTAGGCAATGCCAAGCAGTTGGCAAGATTAAGTTATGTGTCGGATTAAAAATAGTAGTCAATTTTCTTTACAAAAGTTCATTTATCTATATACTATAGCGATCGCATTTAATTTATCAATACTCCTAATTTCTCCCTGTGCCTTTGCGTGAGATCAAAAAATGTGGTTTATTTATCCGAAAGTCGCTGTAATACTTAAAAACCCCCTGTTACAATCATTTTTTTGACATAACAGCGGGTTATTTACATTCAAAAATGCGGATGGCGAGACTCGAACTCGCAAGGGCTATGCCCACACGCACCTCAAGCGTGCGCGTATACCAATTCCGCCACATCCGCGCGGTTTGAACACAGATTACAGTATAACATAAAAAAATCTCTCAAGCACAAGATTTCTCAAAGATTTCCCAAATATTTTTTGAATGGGTATGAGACTAACAGAAATATAGTTGCAGCACAAGTCATATTAAAAGGTCTAGGAAAGATGCCACATAAGCTAATAGTCTGTTAAAAATTATGTTTGGGGATCTCCTGTCACGATTTACAGTAATGCAACAGCTTTATGTCAACAGGATGGGAGAAAATGTGAATCTACTGGTACTGATATCGTAACTAGAAAATGAAATTTGACAAAATATTAATTGCCAATCGAGGAGAAATAGCCCTTCGCATTCTCCGAGCCTGTGAAGAAATGGGAATTGCCACAGTAGCTGTTCACTCCACTGTTGACAGAAACGCGCTCCACGTCCAACTTGCAGATGAGGCAGTTTGCATTGGTGAACCTGCCAGCAGTAAGAGTTATTTGAATATTCCGAATATTATTGCTGCTGCACTAACGCGCAATACCACTGCCATTCATCCTGGTTATGGTTTTTTATCAGAGAATGCCAGATTTGCTGAAATTTGTGCAGACCATCATATTGCTTTTATTGGTCCTAGTCCTGAATCTATCAGGCTTATGGGGGACAAATCCACAGCCAAAGAAACAATGCAAAAGGCTGGTGTACCCACAGTTCCCGGCAGTGAAGGGTTAGTAGAGTCAGAAGAAGAAGGATTAGCGATCGCCAAAAAAATTGGTTATCCTGTAATGATTAAAGCCACCGCAGGTGGAGGTGGTCGAGGAATGCGGCTAGTCCGCTCCGAAGATGAATTTGTCAAACTTTTCTTCGCTGCACGAGGGGAAGCCGGAGCAGCCTTCGGCAACGCAGGCGTTTATATAGAAAAATTTATTGAACGTCCCCGTCACATTGAATTTCAGATCCTAGCGGATAACTACGGTAACGTCATCCATCTAGGTGAAAGAGACTGTTCAATTCAGCGTCGTAACCAGAAACTCCTAGAAGAAGCCCCTAGTCCCGCTCTTGACCCCGACTTACGGCAAAAAATGGGAAAAGCAGCCGTTAAAGCCGCCCAGTTTATCAACTACACCGGAGCAGGAACTATCGAGTTTCTCCTAGATAAATTCGGTAAATTCTACTTCATGGAAATGAACACCCGGATACAAGTTGAGCATCCAGTCACAGAAATGATTACTGGTATAGACTTAGTAGTTGAACAAATTCGCATTGCCCAAGGTGAAAGACTAAAGCTCACACAAAAAGAAGTCGTCCTCAGAGGACATTCCATTGAATGCCGGATTAACGCCGAAGATCCAGATCATGATTTCCGTCCAGCCCCCGGCAGAATTAGCGGTTATCTTCCCCCCGGAGGACCAGGAGTGCGGATTGATTCCCACGTATACACGGACTACCACATTCCCCCTTACTACGACTCCCTGATAGGTAAATTAATTGTGTGGGGACCAGACCGAGCCACCGCCATTACCCGGATGAAACGCGCATTAAGAGAATGTGCCATTACAGGAGTCCCTACAACCATTCCCTTCCATCAAAAAATTATGGAAAACCCACAATTTTTAGAAGGTAATATTTACACCAGCTTTGTCCAGGACATGAAAATGCAGTAATTGGTCATTGGTCATTGGTCATTGGTCATTGGTCATTGGTCATTGGTCATTGGTCAGGAAAATATTCTCCTCTGCTCCCCTACTCCTCTGCTCCCCTGCTCCCCTACTCCCCTACTTCCTATCACCTGTCTAACATGGTCAGTAACCCTTGCTGACCTAGCAAAATTTCCCGAATAAAGCTGAAAATTGCTACCAAAATAATCGGGGTAATATCCACACCACCAATAGGTTGTACAAACTTCCGCAACGGGATTAAAAAGGGTTCAGTCGGCCAAGCTATGAGACTAAAAGGCAAACTATTGAGATTAATTTGGGGATACCACGTGAGAATAATGCGGAAAATAAATAAAAACGTCATCACTCCCAAAACCGGACCAAGAATCCAAGCAGTCAAGTTAACACCAGTCATGTTGTTTAGCTACCATCTGTGAGAGAATCCAAAACTTGGGCGCAAGTTGATAAACTTTAAGTTTTGTAACGTATTCTTCCCTCAATTTTAACTAAATAGTGCCATTTTATTGTGAGAATAGAAAAACAAAGTTATTGACTTAGGATCATCAATCAAGTAAATACCAAGTTAGATGTGCGGTATGTACTTAATTGATATACATTCAGGAAATCATTAAACCTGTACGAGTAGGGTTTCCCAGCGCTCAATTGTATTACATCCGACCAATAACCCTGATAGATAATCCTGTTTTACTTTTCAAGAAAGTAATCCCAGATTAAAATGAAAATAAACTGTGTAAAAAAAGGTTGAGAACTATGACACCCTCTTTAGCAAATTTTCTTTGGAGTCTCGTTTGGGGTACTGCGATCGTCGTCATCCCTGCTACCATTGGTCTAATTTTCATTAGCCAAAAAGATAAAATCCAACGTTTTTAATTCTTAGGTACTAAGGACTGGGGAAGAATTTTCTGTTTTCTTCTCCTTTCTCCCAGACTTCTGAACTCCAGTATTCTTCTTCTACAATATTATTATGACTGGTTAAAATAGTGATATTGACACTCTTACTGGCTAAAGCCAGTGAGATTCTTGGTTCATCGAAACCACTTAATTTAGATTCCTTGCGTTCTCTATACCAGAGGTGGGGTTCTCCCCAAGCGAATTCGGGTATGCCCTACCCTAGTTGCATTAATGCAAGTTCTTTTTTTAGTTGAAGCAAATGCGCTTCAAAATCCTGAGTGTCTAGCACCTGTAAATCTTTTACCTATTACCAGGAGGAAGCTAGAACAATGTAATAGAACCCGATAGATTTAATTGTCAAGGTACAGTGTCTGCGATTTAGGCAGCAATCGGGTTTTTAGACAGGTTGATTACCCTTCCTGTATAAGTAATATTATCCATAAAATGCAAAATTATGGCAAGAGAAAATAGAAATTGAGTAAGAATTGATGACGGGGATTAAAATCCCACGAGTCCCTTGTATCTCAGGGAGCCAAGCCTCTGAGCTTTACGCTTACCGGGTATTTCTGAAACTCGTTAATATAGATTTGATATTAGGAAAACACCAATGGTTAATTTTGGGCTGAACTCAGCCAGTGTTTTGGCTCAGGTAAATTTTGGAGCAAACTCAGCCAGTATTCTAGGAATTTTCCTAGCTGTAGCTGGAGCAGCATTGTACTTTCTTCGTTCTGTCCGCCCAGAACTGTCAAGAGATCAAGACATCTTTTTTGCAGCAGTGGGCTTGTTATGTGGCTTTATTCTCGTATTTCAAGGATGGCGACTTGATCCAATTTTGCAATTTGGTCAATTGCTTTTGGTAGGTTCTACAGTATTTTTTGCTGTCGAAAGTATTCGTCTGCGAAGTATCGCTACTCAACAAGCAAAACGAAATACTCCCATTGTGGACGATGAGCGCGAGGTTAGCAGAAAATATTCTTATTCTGAGCGGCGCAACTATCAAGCTGAGATGGATGCGGATTTAGAACCCCTACCCTATGAAGAAGACGAAGAAGCCCCTCAGCGCCCTAGAATTCGCGGTAGTCGAGATGAACGTTCTACTCGTGATGACTATTACGAAGATCAGCCACCACGCAGTTCACCAAACCCACGTAACAGGGAAAAACCAGAATCACCTGAAAGAAAGCGTCGTAACAATTCTGGGCGTTCAGTTAGTCGTCCCAGTGAGGGTTATGAAGATGAAAATTGGGGTTCTACTCCCAAACCAGTTGACGATTGGGAAACTTCAAATTCCCAAGATACAGTGAGAAAACCAGCACGTCGCAATAATACTGGCAATAATCGCCCTCAACGCTCAGAAAGTCGTGAGGATGATATTACCCCTAATCCTAGACCAAGAAAACGTCGTCCACCTAGAGATTCAGTTGCTCCCAGAAGACAGGATGATGATGAAGCTATCCCTACGGATTATGTACCATATAATCCCATTAACAAGCCGAATAACGAGCCAGATAATTCCGATTTTGATGATGACATTTAACACATTTGGGGTTGACGACGGAAAACAGTAATGTGAAAACATTTACACCTAGCTACTGGCTCCAAAAGTCAATTTATTGGAGCCTAATTTTTGGTTTGACAAGTTTGCTGATATCTTGCAGTGCTGATAATATCCCTATGGGAGTTACTTCTCTCAATAGCCGATATACTGAAGAACAACCTGCTATCAGTGGTAATGGGCGTTTTTTGGCTTTTGTCTCCAATCGTTCTCGTTATCAGCAGTTGTTATTATACGATTTAGAAAATCAAAGTTTTATTCCTACACCAAGATTAAACAGACAGTCGGTAATTATAGAAAGTCCTAGCTTGAGTTATACAGGACGTTATATTTGTTATATTACCAGTGACCAAGGTAGACCTGTTGTTGCATTGTATGATCGCGCTTCCCAACAATCACAAGTTCTGACCCCTACTTATCGTGGTTGGGTGAGAAATCCTAGTATCAGTCCTGATGGGCGTTATATTGCGTTTGAATCCTCTAGTCGTGGACAATGGGATATTGAAGTTCTTGATAGAGGTCCAACCATTGAGTTAGATATTCCTAATGGTGCAAGGGTGTCAACTGAAAATTGACCGAAAAATTTTGGATTTTAGATTTTAGAGACAACTTTTTCAGCAAACCCTATTTAGTATCAATAAAAGCTAATTTTATGTTCCCTACTCTCAGGCAATTTGGTATTTTAACTGTGTTTATGTTTTTCGTTCTTTCGATCAGATACCTAACTGTATCTTCGGTTCTCTATTGGTTACTTTGGGTTCGTCGTCCCCCGTCTTGGGAGGTTCGTCGTCTCCATGATATGCACCAACGCAAGAGTAAAATGAAAAGTGAAATCAAGTGGTCTCTTTTTTCCTGTTTAATTTTTGCATTACCAAGTGCTTTTATGATCGAAATGATCAACTTGGGATATACCAAGGTTTACTTAAATTTTATGGATTATGGTTTGTTTTATTTACCTTTGAGCTTATTTATATATTTGATTCTCCACGACACTTATTTTTATTGGACTCATCGCTGGTTGCATATTCCTAGTATATATCGCTGCTTTCACCAAATCCATCACGAATCTATCAACCCTACACCCTGGACTTCTTTTTCTTTTGATCCTGTTGAGAGTATTATTCAGGCAATTATCATTCCCGTGATGGTTTTGATTATTCCTATTCACATTAGTATGCTGGGATTATTACTAACGTTAATGACGATATTTGGTGTTGTTAATCATACGGGTTATGAAGTTTATCCATATTCATGGATACGTGGTTTTTGGGGTAAACATTGGATTACACCAACGCACCATACTATTCATCATCACAAGTTTAATTGTAATTATGGTCTTTATTTTCGGTTTTGGGATAAATTAATGAATACGGATTTAATGGTGAAAACGCAGATAAACGCAGATAAACGCAAATAAATTTGTACTGTTTTAGACTAAGAAATGCTATAAAAGATGATGGTTTTTTATGAAAAATAAAGCTTTTGCCTTTTCATGATTTAAAACCTGTTGTGAAAATACTGTTCGTTTTAACATCAGTATGGAGAAAATAATTCTCAACTACTTGGCAAATAAAAAATCATCTGCTATATTAAACTCATACCCAAAAACCTAATCCCCTAATCCCCTGTCCCTACGGGGATGTAGAGACGTTCCTCGGAGCGTCTCTACTCTTTTGTATTCATAGGGTTTGCTGAAAAAGTTATCTGTGAGGGCTAGGAGTCAGGAGTCAGGAGGAAGAATTAGAAGAAGAGAAGAATAGTCTGGAATCCAAGTGATAGGTTTTTGCTAATTTCCACCCTGATTCCTTGCACCTGATTCACCTTTTTTACCTTCAAACTCTTGATATATCTAAGTTTTAGCTTTATATGGCTTACGCCACGCTACGCTATCAGCAAGCCCTTCATATTGCTATCAAGTTGAGGGAGAAAAACTTTCTTAAATTTTGGATCTTGAATATTCAATCCAAAATCCAAAATTTAAAATCTAAAATTCAGTTGCTTCCTAGCTAATCGGCATTAAGAATTTTGGGAACTCGGAAAAAATCTCCTTCCTGTTGAGGCGCACTGTTGAGGATTGCTTCTCGTTCGGGATAGGGTTGGAGAATATCTTCTCTGGTGACGTTGCTAACATCAATGGCTCTGGTTGTCGGTGCTACGTTAGTGACATCCAGTTGATTTAGTTGTTCTATATAGTCTAGAATACTACCCAGTTGAGTGGTAAATTGTGCTTCTTCGTCTGCTGTTAATTCTAAACGGGCGAGATTAGCGACTTTACGAACTTGTTCACTATCAATCATAATTTGTTAATTGTCAGTTGTCAGTTGTTCTTTGTCAGTTGTTCTTTGTCAGTTGTTAGGCAAAATTTTACAACCGACTAATGGCTAATGACTAAGTTAAAAGAATACGTCAATTTGCGATCGCCCGGTGGTTTTTATCCAGTTCTGAGCTTCAATATAGTTATTGGGAGCCATCCGAATCGCTCTAATCCAATAATCTGCTGCTTTATCAAACAATGCTTCACCACCATCATTATCCCCTGCTTCCTTAGCTCTCTCACCTTGAAAATGATAAATCACGGCAATATTATTCAAGGCTTGGGGTAATTGGGGATTTAATTCAATGGATTGATGATAATACTCTAAAGCCTTATTATGATCGCCGTTACTGGCATAAATTAAACCCATATTGTAGAGAATATAACTCCGATCATTAGAGTCTTCCTCCATTTCTAAGGCTTCTGTATAGTAGTCTAATGCTTCAGCATATTCACCTTCTGCCTGTGCGGACATTCCATCTCGATAATAAACAAAGGCCTCTTTTGCCTTTTTGTTGGTTGGCAATATCTTGAGGATGATATCTGCCATCACGGTAAAGGATTTGTCAACAAAGTTATCGTTTTTCTGTGTTCTTGGCATATTTGTCTCTATGATTGCTCAATTGCAGCATACCGCTAATTTAACTAATTTTTGGAGGTTTGAGTTATCCCAAATTAATATGAAGCTGCATGAAGTAAGATTTCCAGAATTATTGACCGCAGATAAACGCAGATGAATTAATAGTTTTATTTAAATTTTAAATTGTTTTGTTTCTATTTCCGAAACGGAAGTAAATATTAATGTATAAACAGGTTAAGTTAACTATTGCACACAAGCCACACTCAGCCGCGATGGTAAAAGAAATAGCAATTCGCACCACTGGACTCACTAAGCAATTTGAAAGACATATTGCTGTCAATGATGTTGACTTAGAAATCCATACGGGTGAAGTTTACGGATTAATTGGTCCTAATGGTGCAGGTAAAACTACCCTAATTCGGATGTTAGCCACTGCTGAAGAACCAACTACGGGTGAGATTTATATTAATGGCGATCGCGTAGCGGGTTCTTCGGACCATCGCTTAGAGTCAAATCAAAGTAACCTAAAACTTAAACGTCGTCTTGGTTATTTACCCGATGACTACCCGTTGTATGAAGATTTGACAGTTTGGGACTATTTAGATTATTTTGCCCGATTGTATCGCTTACAAGGAAAGCGTCGTACTCAACGTCTTCACGAAGTTTTAGAACTGATTCAACTGGGTAATAAACGCCATAGCATGATTTCTACCCTCTCACGGGGGATGAAACAGCGTTTAAGTTTAGCCCGCACCATTATTCATGAACCAATTTTACTACTTTTAGATGAACCTGTTTCGGGACTTGATCCCATTGCGCGGATGCAGTTCCGGGAAATTATTAAGGCTTTGCAAGAAGCCGGTATGACAATTTTAATTTCTTCTCATGTACTTAGCGACTTAGCGGAGTTGTGTACATCTGTGGGAATTATGGAATTAGGTTTTTTAGTAGAAAGTTCTTCACTCAAGCATCTGTATCAACGTCTTTCCCGACAGCAGATTTTTATCACCACTTTGGGCAATATAGATATATTAGTGAGTGAATTAAAAAATCATCCCTTAGTGGAAGAATGGGAGTTAATACTTAGTCAAAATAGCGTGCGAGTGAATTTTTCCGGTAAACCAGAAGACTCCGCTGATTTATTGCGATCGCTTATTAGTGCAGGAATTCCCTTAACAGAATTTCATTGTACCCAAGAAGACCTAGAAACTATTTTCCTCAAATTAGGTCATAAACAAGCATCATAGATAATTTTGGATTTTAGATTTTGGATTTATCTTCTGCACAAACTTAAAAATTGTTCCCAAATAAAACTTCTCAACTTTTAGAGGTATTGACAATGTTACTAAATTTCATAGACAGAGTTGGAGAATTAAATCCTCAGTTATTTCGAGAACTAAAAGGCAGATTCAAACCTTTTAATCTGATCATATCTATGGGTTCTTCTTTACTACTACAATTCATAGTTTTCATATTTCAATTCCGAGAATTTCCCGATGAAAACTACTATCTCCGAGCGACCTACTGCACTTTGCGAGAAGTATACCAAAATCAAGAACAAGAACTCTATAAGCAACAAAACCTACTTAACCAAAAAATAACTAATTATCAGCAAATTCAACTATCAGATAATACCATAATTCCCAACTTAGAAGCCCAACTTCAGCAAGTTAAAACCGAACTAGCTGACCTTCAAAATTATTTATCTAAAAACATTTGTCCTTTAGATAAAATAGACTGGCAATTATGGTGGCGAGATCATTGGGAATACACATTTTTAACATTTAGTGTAATTTTCATTTTTACCCTCTTAGTTGGCGGAACTTATTTATTAATTAGTGATTTAGCCAAAGAAGAACAACGCGGAACATTGAATTTTATTCGCCTAAGTCCTCAATCAGAAACAAGCATTTTAACCGGAAAAATTCTCGGAGTCCCCAGTTTAATTTATCTTTTCGTCCTCACAGCAATTCCTTTGCATTTATGGGCTGGACATTCTGCTAAAATCGCCTTGAGTTACATTTTCAGTTATTATGCTGTACTTACCGCAAGTTGTCTATTCTTCTACAGTACAGCCCTAATTTTTGGTTTAGTGAGTCGTTGGTTCGGTAACTTTCAACCTTGGTTAGGTAGCGGTGCTGTACTTATGTTTTTGTTTATGACAATGACAATGGTATCATCTTCTAGAGATTTCAATAATTCCTTAACTTGGGTTAGATTTTTTAGTCCCTGGGATATCACCAATTATCTATTTCCTAATCTGTTTCGTTCCTATAAATATCCATCAATCAGCCCAATCAGACAATTACAATTTTTCTATTTACCAATAGGACAAAATTTTCTTACCTTAGTCGGCTTTCATTTAGTGAATTACGGAATTTGTTCCTACGGTATTTGGCAAGCAATGAAACGCTGCTTTCGGAATACAGATAGCACAATATTGAGTAAAAAACAAAGTTATCTATTTATAGCCTTTACTCAGGTAATGTTTTTGGGATTGACAATAGGTGCAGTTGAGAACAAATCAGATATGGGGATTATAGCCCTCATGGCCTTACTCAATTTTGCCTTAGTTCTAATTTTAACTATTGTGCTTTCACCTCAGCGGCAAACCATCCAAGATTGGGCAAGATATAGACACCAAAATCATCGAGATAAATCTGTATTACAAGATTTAGTATTTGGTGAAAAAAGCCCAGCCATTGTTGCCATAGTCGTTAATCTATTAATTGCTACCACACCCATAATAATCTGGATTCTGTTCTCACCTCCTAATTTTTATGATGGTAGTGTTGATAAGAATAAAGTCATATTAGCTATGGTTTTAGCTTTCACATTGATGTTGATGTATGCCACAATTGCTCAATTGATGCTACTCATGAAAAATCCCAAGCGTTATGTATGGACAGTGCTAACTATTGGTGTAGCGATGTTTTTACCGTCAATTGTTCTAGCCGTTTTGGGTATTAGTCCTTCACAACATCCCATTTTGTGGTTATTCTCCACCTGTCCTTGGGCAGCTATAGAATATACTCGGACGACAACAATTTTTCTGGCACTTTTAGCTGAGATAACTGTTGTAGCTTTGTTAAATTTCCAATTAAATCGCCAAGTCAAAGTTTTAGGAGAATCTGCAACCAAAGCACTATTAACAGGACGATAATCGTTAGCGACTCGTAGAGTTTTACCGATAGGAATAATATTTAATTTTTGTATTCCTATCGGTGGAAATTAGCCGTAAAGAAATGTTTAAGAACTAATAATTAGAACACTTATTTAGGTATAATTTTAATCTATTAGAATCACCGTTTGAGTTGATGAGTTTTAATTTAGAAGCGGGAACTATTGTAATTTCTTTTATTTATCTTAACTCATCATAGAGAAGATTTATATTCTGATTCTAAACAGTTTAAACCAGAACGTTTTTAGAACTGCAATTTACTCCTTATGAGTTTTTACCTTTTGGTGGTGGAAATCGGCGCTGTATTGGGATGGCTTTCGCTTCATTTGAAATGAAATTGGTATTAGGAAATTTGTTGTCTAATTGGAATATGGAATTGGCTAATATTCAACCAGTACAACCTTCACAGAAAGGTGCTTTATTGAGTTCCGGTGATGGTGTAAAAATGCTTATAAAGGCGAAAAGAGAGAAAAATTTAAAATAAGAAGGTTAATCCCTCAAGTGTAGAACTGAATACCTGTAAAAAATTGTATCCAATACGGTAAAATCTGGATAAATTGAGTTTTTGTTAAACACAGGGGGATTTATGGTCCAAGAAATTGCTACTGAGATTGGTTTTTCTTCCTCATCTTTAAATTTAGTCACGGTCTTAGGCGTTACTAGCACACTAGGAATACTTGCGTGGCGGTTGTGGAAACAAAAAAACGCTTATAAGTCGCTACGGTCACTTCCTTCTCCTCCCCAGCATTGGCTGTTAGGAAATATTCCTCAAGTATTAGCAGCAGTAAAAGAAAAGAAATTCTTTCAATTATTATTTGATTGGAGTCAGCAACTAGGACCAATGTATGTTTACTGGACTGGTCAACCAGTTTTGATTTTGAGTCAACCAAAAGTTATAGAAGAAACCATTGTCAATGGCATGAGAGACGGCAGCTTAGTTAGATCCCAGAGGGCAAGTAAAGCTTGGAACGATATGAGCGGACCGATTCTTTTAGGTCAGCAGGGAACTGAGTGGCAGTGGCGACGTAAGGCTTGGAATCCCGAATTCAGTTCTAGCAGTTTGTCTAAATATGTGGAAATTATTAGCGAAGCTTGCGAACAAGTAATTGAGAAAATTAGGGAAACTGAACCATCAACAGAAATTCAGGTAGATCCTTTGTTTGTGGAACTAACGATGAGGGTGATTTCTTGTTTAGTTCTGGGCATTCCTGTCGATACAAAAGCCCCTACTCCTGAAGGACCACCCCTTAATGTTGCCAAGGTGTATGAGGCAATATCTGTTTTAGGCTATCGGTTCTTACGGGTAGCTACTGGTGAGAAGAGTTGGATGAAATATCTACCAACTAAAAATTCACGAGATTATTGGGCAGCAAGGCAATATTTAGAGGAATTTATTACTCCTCGTGTAGACTTAGCTTTGCAGATGAGAGAACAAAACAAAACCGATTTAGGAAAGGTAAGTTATTTGTTTCAGGAATCAATGTTAGTGAAAATAGCTGCTAAAGAACCAAACTACAATCGAGAATCACTAATAGGAGAATCTGTTGAACTTTTACTGGCTGGTACTGATACAACAGCCCATACTTTATCCTTTGCAGTAGCAGAGTTGTCTTTAAATCCCAGGGTTTTTCAGCAAGCACAGGCTGTTGTTGACCAAGTTTGGCAAACTCAAGGGACTATTAATACAGAAAGCTTTAAAGAATTGAGTTATATCCGCGCTATTATCAAGGAAACCTTGCGCCTTTATTCCGTCGCTTCTGGCTCAATTTCATTGGAGGCTCAACGAGAAATTGTGATTGAAGGTCAGGTAGTTCCTCCTGGTACAAAAATATTCTGGTCAATGCTTGCGGCTGGAAGAGATCCAGAGGTTTATTCTCGTCCAGAAGAATTTCTACCAGAGCGTTGGTTGGACAAAAGTAAGGAAATTACTCAACTACCAATGATAGACTTTGGTTCAGGTTCTCATCGGTGCTTAGGAGAGCATCTGTCAATGCTGGAGGCAACGGTTATGCTGGCATTACTACTACGTTACTTTGACTGGGAATTGGCTAAAGGTCGTTCATCTTTAGAACAGTTACAGCAGAACCTTTTGATTTATCCATCTGATAGAATGCCAGTGCGCTTTCGGTTGAGAAGGTAGGGAATACAAACCAGTAATACCGCTGCCAATATGCGGTAAATTCAAAAATCAAAAAGATTAAGTTATAGTCTTTTTAGCGATTGAGAATGATTTGTTTATTTACGCTCCCCTGTACTATGCTTTAGAAAAATAAACAAGCAGAAATTGGAAATTAAACGCAAGCAATTGTGTACAACAGTGAATAACAAATATTTAGGATCGTGGGTTTAATAAGATGTCAAATTTTGTTTGAGGTTTTTGTCCTACAGTAAAACAATAAGCGAGAATTACAGCTTATTTAATCCACGATCTCTAAAGAAGAGTTTAGAATGTATATTATAAAATTGAGAATGTAGCATTTATTTAAATATGATTAAATCTTGGATGATAATTGGCACTATAGCATTCTTAGTAGGCTTCGCTGGTAACTGGATTACACCCAACCAGAGTCAATGGTTTCGGCATTTACAAAGACCTAAATGGTTAACCTTTGAATCAGCAATTCCCCTGATTTGGACTATAATTTTTATCTGTGGTGCTTGGTCAGCTTACATTATTTGGGAACACAGCCCAAATACCGATATAACTCGCTTAATGATGGGTTTGTACCTACTTCTAGAAATATTTACCATAGCTTATAGCCCCATAATGATCCGTCTTCGCAGTCTCATCGCTGGTACAATCATCGGTGGTACAGGATTACTAATTTGTATATTAATCACCCTTGCAGTCTTATCTGTATCGTTCTGGGCAGCATTACTATTATTGCCTTATTTAATTTGGAGTCCCATAGGTACATACACCACATGGCAAATGAGTCGTCTTAATCCGCAAGATGCTTAAATTCGGAAAGTTGAAAGTCAAACATCATCAAGACTTTCAACCCACATTCCGCAGATACTAAAGCAAATTTAGGAATTA
>NZ_VIKX01000025.1 GCF_009711935.1 Dolichospermum sp. UHCC 0259
TTTTCTCCATAAAAGAGGCGCAAGAGCCGGTTATTTTAGGCAGTTTTGGCTGAGAATTGGAAAGTTTGGGGTAGGTGTATCACCATTTATAGGCGATCGCAGTTATTATACTAAAAACGGTTGAGATATGGACTTTTGTAAAATCACGAAAGCCCCAGATTTACCCGGATGTGTTGCTTGTGGTGATACCTTACAAGAAACAGAAGAACTAATTAAAGAAGCTATAGAATTGTATTTGGAAGTATTGAAAGAAGATGGAAAACCTATACCTGAACCTTTTACACAAGTAGGTAAAGTAGCAGTGACGATATAAATACAATTACTGCTGAAGCTGATATCATATCTGTTGACAATTAGGAAAGGGTAAAATTCAAATGACAATTAAAGAACAAATAACACAAAAATTAGAAAAATTATCTGAACCTGTGTTACAGGAAATCTTAGATTTTGTCCAGTTTTTGCAAACCAAGCACCAGCAAAAAAAGATGCTAGAAATTACGATTATGAGTGAATCTTCACTGGCAAAAGATTGGTTAAAACCAGAGGAAGATGCAGCATGGCAGAATTTATAAAAGGTGATGTTGTTATTGTTATCTTTAAATTTTGAGATTACAAATCGTACAAATCCTTAAACCAATTGATAAAACCCTGCACCTTCTGAGTTTGCGGATTTAAAATATTATACTTGATAGCTTGATGTATTTGTCTACCTGGTTCATCTTGCCATGCTAACCAGGTGTAAATTTCTGCTTTATCAATATAAGATTCTTTGAATGTTCCACCTTTATTTTTTGCTTCTCTTGCTACTTCCTGTGCATATTGCCAAAGATGTTCACCCTGTTCTGGAATCATATAACCTAAAAATGTTTCTAACATCCCTTCGATGATATTATCTGGCATAATCCAAACACCAATTTTTTTACCATCTAATGTGTTAATAATTAATCCTGTTTCTGGTATTTGTTCAGGAAGATGAGAAATACTTTCTATTTGCAAACAAGCATTTCTGATACTTTGCCAACGTAAAGACGCATTATCATCTGCATCTACCATTAAACCTAAATGTGTACATCTTCCAGTTTGTAATTCTGTATATATCAGGTCATAAGTAATATTTTCATAACCTCCACACTCTTGAATTGATATAATTGCTTCCTCTTTTTTTGCTCCCCAATAAATGCCATTTTTTTCAATTAATTCTGGTATGACTCGTAAATCATCTTGACCTTCAACTAATAGCCTTTTGGGGTGATAATGTTTTGCCATTGCTAACGTACCTCTAATTCTCTTTCAGCAGCAATGACAATTTGTGCTTCATTAAACACTATACTTTTCTCTTTACCTTTTTCAATTCTATGAATCCTAATTCCGTCATCAGTTACATTTTCTTGTTGTGCAATATCAGCTAAACTTTTCCAACAATCACTGTTATGTGTAGTTGCAAAAACTTGGACATTTAATTTTTTGGCTGTGTCCCAAATCATTTTCCACATATCGGACATTGCAGTAAAATGGAGTCCAGTGTCAATTTCATCTACAAATAAATAACCATCTTTAGCTGATACTATAGCTAATGCGAGTCCTAAAATTCGCCAAATACCATCTCCCATACTGCCAATAGGTACACGCTTACCATCAGCCAGAAGCACCAGAAAACCACCCCGTGAATCTGATGAATACCTCAATTTTTGAGAACTAATAGGAGCAATACGTTTAATTTTTGAGTCTATTTTATTTAATGCGTCCGCTACAATGTTTTCTTCAGGTGTTAATACTAATTGATCAAATAAATCAATCATTTCCTCTGTTTTTAAAGAAGATGATTTAACAAATTGTGTTTTTAGTTTTCTAGATAAACTTTCTTCTTTATTGCTATTACGCGACAATCTAAGAGATTCGGTTGAAATACCACCATCACGTGATATTGCTCGTAAAGTGACAAATTCTTGTTGCCCAATTTTCCATTTAACAGAAAGAATGAGTTTATTTAACTTATCAAAAGAAGCATCTTCTTCATAAATATCCGTTTTCTCATAACGAGAAATAGTATTATATGAACGTGGAGTATGTATCAAGGCATCAAGCTCTTCTTGGGTATTGTCGTTAATACCTGAGATAGAAAATTTACTCTTATCTTCAGTTTGATGACCATAAAAAAGATGCCGAATATCAACTTGATGATCTCTTTTATTATGATCACTCCAAACATACTCACCTCTGTTAATCATTATTTCACCAAGTGGCTCAAGATTAGTCCGTGAACATAAAAGCTGAACCGCTTCTAATATTGAAGTTTTCCCGCTATTATTTTCACCCACTAGCAGATTAATTCTACCTAGTTGTTGAAGTTCAAAAGATTTGAAACCTCGAAAGTTCTCTATTTTTATGCTTGTAAACATAATTTTTAAGATAAAGACAACAGAGAAATAATGATTATGTTAATTATATCATATCCCTGACTTATTCCAGAAGTTGCTTATCTATCCAATTACATTGTTCACAATGATATCTAAGAGCATCCTCTTGTCTATTAGCATCTTCACCAGTTAGACGACTTTCTATTTTTATTCCGATAAAATCTTGATAGTCTTTCGCTATTTGTTCAGATATTAGCACTTCTCTTGTTTTTGGGTGGATAGCTAACAGGTATTTATCAAACAATCTATGCAAATCTACTCTCAGAAGTAATCCATTGACAACATGATGAGATTCACTACCTCTGTAAGGAATAATATGTGCAGCTTCAATAATTTCCTCAATTTTACAACCACTAATTACACACTTATAGCCATATTTTTCTTTTAGTTCTTCTTTAAATTCTTGTTGTCCTGGTCGTGGTGGTGGACATTTTTCTGTTTTAATTTTTTTCTTAGTTAATAATTCTATCCATCCAGAATTATGATATTTCTGAATATCTGCCTCAGTTATCATTTTTTTAGTTTTGGGATCAAATTCTGTAGGAAATTTAGTTTCATTATTATAATATGCTCCTTTAAAATTAGCACCTGTAAGGTTAGTTTTAGTATTAGTTAAATCAGTGTTTCTCAAATCAACTTTTGAAAAGTTAGTATCCCTAATTCTACATCCAGCCAAGTTTGATCCCCTCAAATCTGCTTGTGTTAAATCTGCTCTTCTCAAATCTGCCCCCGTTAAATTTGATCCTTTCAAATTTGCCCCTGTTAAATTTGCTCCTCTCAAATCTACTCCTCTCAAATTCGCATTTTCTAAATTCGCTTCTGTTAAGATTGCTTTTTGTAAGCTTGTTCTAATAACTTCTTTTCTTGTTTTAATGATTCGATTATCAACACATACTTCATGTAAACTTGCACCAGAAAGGTTAGCTTTAGTTAAGTTAGCACCATCTAAACAAACACCTGTTAAATCAACACCAGAGAGATTTTTAATTACTACTCCTTCATTAAATATTTGCGAAATTAAATAATATTTTTTATCAATTTTGGTATTATCATCAATAATAACATCTTTGAAAATAGCCCTATATAAACAAGTATTGGTTAAATCTGCACCAGACAGATTAGCACCACTAAGGTTTGCATGATATAAGTTTGTATCCTTAAGGTCTGTATCAACTAAAGTTGCACCACTAAGATTTGCATAACTCAAATCTACATCAATTAAACTTGCACTACTAAGATTTGTACCACTCAGGTTTGCATCATACAAGTAGGAATGAGTTAAAATGATTTCTGCTAGGTTTTCATTACTAAAGTTTGGGGGAGCATTATCAGTCCAAATAACCCTATCACATATATTATGAAGTTCAATATTTCTGTTATATAATCTATGATGACTAAAATTTCTTTTACCTTCTTTGTAGAATTTTAAAAGTTCTCTATCTTCCATTTTTACCTGACGATAAATCATGCAACTCCTTAAACTAACTTAATAAATAAATAAAATTTTTGATTCTGTAGATTGAATATATTATACTTGATGTTTTAGTGCTTTTAAGTAGGTAAACCGAAAAATTTAAAGGTATGTGACGAAATGTAAATTCAATGAATGCCTTACAAATAGGTTGTTTTACGGGTTTCACAAAACTAAACATATATTGGTTTTATTATGTTTACCTACTTACGCTTAATTTATTAAATCACTAATCACGCTATGATAGTAAACAATGAAGGTTAAAGAAGTTCTCAAAATCCTAGAAGAAGACGGTTGGTATATAGATCGCATTAGAGGTAGTCACCGTATCCTGAAAAATGAAAATAAATCAGGTATCGTAGTTGTACCTGGAAAACCAAGTGATGATATTCCCATAGGTACACTTTCATCAATTTGGAAACAAGCAAAATTAGGAGAAATATAATGATTGAGTACACAGTAATTTATGAACGTGGTGAGACAAATTGGGGTGCTTATGTTCCTGACTTACCCGGTTGTGTCAGCATTGGGGATACTTTAGCAGAAGTACAGGAAAATATTAAGGAAGCTATAGAATTGTATTTGGAAGTATTGAAAGAAGATGGAAAACCTATACCCAAACCTTCTACAGAAGTTGGTAAAGTTGCAGTGACAATATAAACTCAAATCCCCGACTTCTATTAAAAAAATCGGGGATCAAACTCCTATTTTAACGCTGCTAACAAATCATTTTTTGCTGTTTCTAATGCTTCTGGTAACTTACTTGCGTCTCTTCCCCCAGCTTGCGCTAAGTTGGGTTTTCCACCACCTCCACCTCCACATATTTTCGCTATAGTTCCCACAAATTTCCCAGCTTGGACACCTTTTTTATTCACTTCAGGACTAAAAGCTGCAACGATACTCACCTTTCCTGCTTCAGGAATAGAACCTAAAACCACCGCACCATTACCAATTTTTTGCAGCAATCTTTCCGCAGCAGATTTTAATGATTCTGCGTCAATATCTTCCATTTGGGCGATAATGATTTTATGTTCTCCGATTATTTCCGCAGTTTGTAATAAACTATCAGATTTAACTATTGCTATCTGTGATTTCAGGCTTTGAATTTCTTTTTCGTTGTTGCGAAGTTCAGTTTGTAAAGTTGTGATTCTGTCGGGTATTTCTTCTGGTTTGACTTTAAAGCGATCGCACAAATCTTTCACAACTATATCACGCACATTCAAATAATCCAATACCGCAGCACCAGAAACCGCTTCTATTCTTCTGACTCCAGAAGCAACTCCGGCTTCAGCAATGATTTTGAAAACGCCAATTTCCGCAGTATTATTAACATGAGTTCCCCCACATAATTCCATCGAAACGCCTGGGAAATCAATCACGCGCACTTGATCACCGTACTTTTCCCCAAACATTGCCACTGCACCTTTAGCTTTTGCTTCGGCTATGGGCATCTCTTCTATTGTAGCAGGATGAGCTTCAGAAATCCAACTATTTACTAATTCTTCAATTTGGATAACTTCTTCAGCAGTTAAAGCACGGGGACAGTTAAAATCAAACCGCAATCTATCAAAAGAAACCAAAGAACCAGCTTGAGAAATTCCTTCATCAACAACTTTCTTTAAAGCAGCTTGTAATAAATGAGTTGCTGTATGATTAGCTTGAGCGCGACGACGACAAGCGGTATCTATTTGTGCGGTAATTTCATCACCAATTCTAATTGTTCCCCTTTCAATGCGTCCGAAATGAATAAAGAAATCAGATTCTTTTTTCACATCTTCAATTCTGACTAAAACACCATCACCGCTAATATATCCTTTATCGCCAATTTGTCCCCCAGATTCAGCATAAAATGGAGTTTTATCTAAAACAATTTGCACTTCTGTTCCTGCTTCTGCTGCTTCTTCGGAAACACCAGCAACTAATAAAACTTCAATTTTTGCAGTTGTTGTTAATTGGGTATAACCAATGAATTGTGTAGAGTGAATGTGTTCTGCAAGTTTATCCAAAGAACCTTGAACAGTTAAATCTATGGTTTCATGTGCTGCTTTTGCGCGTTCTACTTGTTTTTGCATTTCTGCGTTGAAACCATCAACATCAACAGTAATGTGATTTTCTTCAGCAACTTCTTGGGTTAATTCTAATGGAAAACCGTAGGTATCATAGAGAGTAAAAGCACTTTCACCACCAATGGAATTTAATCCTTTTTGTTTTACCTCTTGGATAATTTCAGCTAATAGTTTTTCTCCTCTATCAAGAGTTCTCAAGAAGTTACTTTCTTCTCTTTGCAATTCGGCTTTAATTGCAGCTTCTCTTTGTCGTAAATTTGGGTAAATTGATTCCGACAGAGAAATTGCTGTTTCTGCAACTTGGTTAATAAATTCCCCGGAAATTCCTATTAATCTCCCATGTCTAACTACGCGACGAATCAAACGCCGTAAAACGTAACCTCTTCCCACATTAGAAGCGCGAATTTCATCAGCAATCATGTGAACCACAGAACGGACATGATCACCAATTACCTTTAAAGAAACTTTGGTATTTTCATCACTTTCGTAATAATCAATTTTGGCAATTTTTGCCGCAGTTTCAATAATCGGGAAAATCAAATCTGTTTCATAGTTATTCGGCTTCTTTTGCAGGATTTGCGCCATTCTTTCCAAACCCATTCCCGTGTCAATATTCTTGTTTTGTAACGGGGTTAAATTACCGGACGCATCCCGATTATATTGCATAAATACCAAGTTATAAAACTCAATAAATCGGGTATCATCTTCTAAATCAATATTATCTTCACCGCGTTCTGGGTGAAAATCATAATAAATTTCCGAACAAGGACCACAGGGACCAGTAGCACCGGAAACCCAGAAATTATCATCTGCACCCATGCGTTTGATGCGTTTTTCCGTTACACCAATGGTATCGCGCCAAATGGTAAAAGCTTCATCGTCATCTTCAAACACACTGACAACGAGATTCTGGGGGGAGAAACCAAAGACTTGAGTGGATAATTCCCAACCCCAAGCGATCGCCTGTGGTTTAAAATAATCACCAAAGCTAAAATTCCCCAACATCTCAAAAAATGTATGATGGCGTTGAGTCCGTCCCACATTTTCGATATCATTGGTACGAATACACTTTTGCGAAGTCGTAGCGCGTTTAAATTCCGGTGTCCGTTGTCCCAGGAATATCGGCTTAAATGGTAACATACCTGCGATCGTCAGCAGCACAGTCGGATCTTCTGGAACAAGAGAAGCACTCGGAAGCGGTTGGTGTCCCCGTTGGGTGTAGAAATCGAGGAATAATTGACGAATATCGTTACCGCTAAGATACTGGGGAGTTGAAGACATGAGTGTTTAAGAAATTAAATTTAATTAGAGTAAAACAGATGAAAGACTTATATTCTACAACTGTAGAGACGTTTCATGTAGCAGAAGCTTCCCACACAGTAACGTCTCTAAATTCTCTTTACAGAACATAAGTCAGATCAACCAGAAACCGCTATATTTGCAAAAGCAGTTTTTGAAACACAATCTGATCATTATCTATTATGGACTTTTTAGAAATTAGTGAAGGTATTGCTATAATAAACTATTGTCATCTACCTAGAGTACAGTGTAAGAATTATGGATAAATCTTTACTATTGCAGCAAGCACTACATAAATTTTGCTCTCTAATGCTTGAAGATAAAGATTTTCTTACGGACGCATTTAAGCGAATAAATAAATTAAAACAGGAAGTTGGCAAAGGGTATATTTTAATCAATGTGGGAGAATTTAATCCTAATCAACGTGAGTTCATTTACTCAAATCCTGAAGGACTAGAAACATTATGGCTAGATGAATCAACAACACATCAATATTTTACAGAGAATAAAATTGCCACTAATGTTTTAAATCTAGTTCATTCTGAACCATGCCCTAATAATTACGAAATTTTTATTTTCATTGCTAAAATTGACAATGGTAATACCGTTGCAGAAGGTCGCTACAATATAGTTATAGAAAAATTCTCTGTAGCTAATCCATACCATATTAAACCATCATCAATTACATCTAAACAAATTGAAAAAAGACTCCGAAGAATGACTCAGAGTGGAGTACGTCTTTTGATGCTCGATACATCTAATCCTGATGTTATGGGTGATAATCTCACTAAATGGCTACGTGAAATCAAAAAGTTGGGTAAATATGAAGATCAACATTTTAGCATCATTATAGATTCTAATGATGAGTTTCCCGCAAAAATACCGCCAGATTTGCAAGATGATTGCTTAACTATCAGAATTGATAATTAATTATTCTGATTTCTAACAAAAATTGTGAGATAAATTATGCAAGTAGAACTGCTGGAGAAACTTTCCGCCGCTGATGCTGCCATTATCTTAGAACACTTACCGGAAAAAATTAAAACTGCTTTAATTGCCCGTGCAACTGAAATTGAGTATCCAGTTGAGGCTATTATTGAAATGGCCTTAGCTAGTTTCCTAGATACAGAAGCATTAGGTTTTGCAGATTGCAAACTAGGACGGGGACAATAAATCTAAAAAAATGCAGACGGAGAAATATGAAAAAAATCTGCTAGTTTGTGAACATAATCAACAGTTAATGGGCGTTCTCCAGTCAATATTTCAGATAAAATAGACTCGGATTCAAAAATAGATAATAAGTCTTTTTGCAACACACTAAATTCATCTATCAAGGCTTTCAGTAATTCCACACCATAAATATCAGGAATGGTATTGTGCTTTTCTTCATATTCGTAAACTAGAGTTCCTAAAATATCTAAATAATCTTCTTCATCAGGTGTTAATTCACCTTTATCAATCAGTAAATTGATAACTTTCTGTGTACTCAAAAATTCTTCCTCGGAAGTTATAGGACGCGGAGGAAAAGATTTCAGTAATTCTATATAAGCGTTGTTATTACGTATTCCAAGGGTCATTTTTCCAGTCTTCCTTATCATATTCTGCATGGGTCAGGACATGACGGATAAAAACTTTTTTATAATTGTACTTTACGAGGACAATTAGCCGATAGTTATTACCGCCTATGTTAAAAACTGTGAGATTACCAACTTGATCAGCAGAGGAGAAACTTTGACGCAATTCTACAAAATTCTGCCATTCAGCTTTTAATGTAATCTTATACCATGATTGTAGGCTAGTTTGTGCATTAGGATGTTTTTCCCAAAAGTCGGAAAGTGTCCGACGGGTAATGATGTGCATAAATATTTAATTCATGATTCGTTAGTTCATGATTCCTACCTCTTCAGTAAGCCATCAATTAAGTATAGCTTATTTATTAACCAATGACTTTTTTACACTCCTCAACAGAAACCCGTTCTCTCATTGCTGCTACCAAAGCTTGATAACCATCCCAATTTTCCTGAATCAAAGTTTTAGACTGAAGCAAATGAAAACGCTGTTTTTGCTGATAACCTGCTTCGGAAAAACCAATAACTCGCAAAATTTCAGTTAACTTACTTTTATCATCACTACCACCTTCAGCAGAGTTAAAAACCAAAGTTTCCGCCGCAATTCCCGCCATCCAAATAGTACAATAACGGTCTAACATTTGGGCAGTAATTTGACCCTTTTCTATTTGCGCTGTTAACTCGCTATCTTCTAAACTTATTCCTCCTTGTCCTGGTTGTCCTTTTTTCCAGGCTTCCCAAGCACTAAGAGTGTAGTCATTCACCGCAATTCCTAACAAATGAGCAACGAGAAAATGACCCGCTTCATGATGTAAAATACGTTCTTTATATTCTGGAGAAAATCGCGCCACTAAGTCTAATACTATCGTTCCTCCCTTGCCTTGAAAGCTGAAATTATCTAAAGTGGCAATTCCTAAAAATGTCACTGTAGCTAAAGCAGGTATCGTGGGAGAAAGATGTATTAATGGTCCTAACAGACTGGAAAAAGTCATCAAGAAGACAGATATAGCAATCAGATTTATCGCAGTTTGACTCATGGGAAGTTTTTTTAATATTATTTATATAATATAATATTTATGAAAATGTGGTAATTGGTAATAGGTAATTGGGAAGAAAAAGACAAATATTTGATATAATACCATTAAGATATAAAATAGTAAATGTAGATTGCTAAAACGTTATAAGGATTTACACCTGTGATAGTCAAAGAGTTAGAACGACAACTTCTTGCCCTCAGACCTAGTGAAAAAGTACAGGTTATTCAGTTACTTGCTCAAAGTCTTGGTAGCAATTGGCAGGGAATTGAGAAAACTCCTAAAATTTGTGGTGGAGAGGCTTGCATTGCAAATACGCGGATTCCTGTCTGGGTGCTGGTGGAGGCTCGCCGGCTTGGATATAGTGATGTTGACCTTTTGACGAGCTATCCAACGATTACAGCTACAGATTTAGCAAATGCTTGGGTATATGCAGAGGCTTATGCTGATGAGATAGAATTGGCGATTGAGCAGAATGAGGCGGCTTAGAGCATGGCACGTTTTTATGCGGATGAGCAGTTTCCTTTTCAAGTTGTGGAATTGTTGCGGAGTTTGGGTCATGACGTTTTGACGGTTCAAGAGGCGGGAAGTGCTAATCAAAGGATACCTGATGATGAAGTATTGGCGTTTGCGATAGATCAAGAGAGAGCGATATTAACTATCAATAGAGTTGATTTTATCCGGTTGCATCGTCAAAATGATCACCATTTCGGTATTGTTGTTTGTACGAATAATCGAAATTGGGAACAATTTTCTGCACGGATTGATGAGGCTGTGAAAGTAGAGGGAACATTGCAAGGGAAATTAATTCGTGTGGTACGTCCGGTTATTTAAATCGCAGAACAACGAGATAATCAACTTAAGAATCCATTTCTGCTAATTCTAACCAGCGTTCCGTCGCTACATCAATATTTTTCTTCAGCGTTTCCACCTCTTCATATAGCTTTTGTACTTGACTATAATTTCCAGCTAGAGTAGCTAATTTCCTTTCTACTGCTGTTTTATCTGCTTCTAACTTAGCAATCTTTCCCTCCAATTCCTCAAATTCCCGTCTTTCCCAATTGGATAATCTGCGGCGTTTTTTAGTCTCTGTAACTGGAGAGACAACTTTTTCTTCGACAATTACAGGTTTTTGTGTTTCTTGTTTTTCTGCTTCCTCAGCTTTTTTATAATCTAAATAAATGGAATAATTTCCTGGATATTGACGTAAACCCCCACCTTCTTCTAAAGCAAAAATCCTATCTACCGTCCGATCTAAAAAGTAACGATCATGAGAAACTACAATCACACAACCATTAAAATCCTCTAGATAGTCTTCTAATACCGCTAATGTCTGCACATCTAAATCATTAGTCGGTTCATCCAAAATCAACACATTGGGCGCACTAATGAGAATCCGCAATAAATATAAACGGCGTTTTTCTCCCCCAGAAAGTTTATTAATGGGTGCATATTGTTGATTTCCTGGAAACAAAAATCTCTCTAGCATTTGGGAAGCAGTGATTTTTGTACCGTCGGATATTTCAATAAATTCCCCTTCTTCCTTAATATAATCAATCACTCGCTGATCATCATTTACAGCCGTCAATAATTCTTCTGAATGTTGGTTAAAATAACCGATATGAATTGTAGTCCCAATTTCTACACTACCAGAATCTGGTTTAATTCTGGCGGTCATAATATCCATTAAAGTAGATTTTCCTGCACCATTACCGCCAATGATGCCAATCCGATCTTCTGGACTAAATTCATAAGTAAAATCTTTAATTAAAGTTCTCCCATTGTAGCCTTTACTAACATTCTGGAGTTCAATAACCTTTTTGCCAATCCGTCTACCAACGGTAGAAATATCTACCTTACCATTAAGTTGTTTAAACTCAGTATCTCGCAGTGCATGAGCGCGTTCAATTCTGGCTTTTTGTTTGGTACTTCTTGCTTTAGGTCCTTTTTTCAACCATTCTAATTCCCGACGTAAAATTCCTTGATGTTTTCGTTGAGTGCTAACAGCCGATTCTTCAGCTAAAGCTTTCTTTTCTAGATAATAGGAATAGTTACCTGTATAATTGTAAATATCACCACGATCAATTTCGATAATTCTATTAGTAACTTTATCTAAAAAATAACGATCATGAGTAATTAATAAAAGTGCGCCACGATAGCGATTTAAATAACTTTGTAACCATTCTACGGATAAAGCATCAAGATGGTTGGTAGGTTCATCCATTAACAATAAATCTGGTTCTGATATCAAGGCTGCTGCTAAAGCAATGCGCTTACGATATCCCCCTGATAATGTCCCAACTTTCACATCAAAATCAGCAATTCCTAATTTTGTTAAAATGATTTTGGCGTTGGTTTCTACTTCCCATGCCCCAGTTGTATCCATGCGCTGCATCACACTAGAAAGCCGAGACATTAACTGACTATCATCGGGGTAATGTGCCAATTTATCAGATAATTCTTCATACTCTCTGACGAGGTTCATTTTTTCACCACTATCAGCGAAGACCTGTTCTAAAACTGTGTTATTTTCATCTATATCTGGTTGTTGGGGTAAGTAAACAATTTTAGACCCGGAATTAACTAAAATCTGCCCACTATCAATTGATTCTAATCGAGCAATCATTTTTAATAAGGTTGATTTACCAGAACCATTAGTGCCGATTAAACCAACTTTGTCATTAGTATCTAGACTAAAACTAGCATCTTTTAAAAGTTCTTTAATTCCAAAATCTTTTTTAACTGATTGTAAGGTAACAATGCTCATATTATGCGATAATTAGTGATTAAGAATGGGGCGGGCATTGCCCACCCTACAGATGATTGTAGATGAAATTCTAGACAAATAAATCGAGGGGTAAATGTCCATACATCTCGTTAACTCCTCCCTCTTGATAAGACTGGCAAGATACTAACACTCCCCGATGATGCCCAGAATAGGAATCGAGATAACACAGGCCATTTTTGCCATTTAATTTGATGTAAACTGGGCCTTCTGGATGTGGTAAATCAGTTGGTGCTTGATAGCCCAAAGCGCGGGAATAGGTTTTCATGGCTAAAATTCCCTCTGCGGCTGTATCAGCACAAATACCTAAGATTTGATAATCGGTAAGACTGGTGAGAAAAATTAATGCCTCACGAGTGGGAGCTTTTTCTGATGGTTTAAGAATGGGGGCAATATCCAGACAGTTAAATTTGTTGAGTATTTTCTTGGCTTCTGGGAGTGAGAGTTGCTGATGATTGGGAGTAGACATAATATTGATTTGTCTAGTTTTACGTCTGGTTCTGGTTTCGGGAGTGAGATTTGCTCACATTACTAGCATTTTTGAACAAAATCAAGATTGATATGGCATATTCTCTAAGTTTTAGCAGGAATGTTTGCTGTTTTGGTAGTCTTCACTGAAAATTAGCACATCTGGTTTATTGATACGGTTATTATACCCTGCTGTTTGGTGCTGGGAATAATTATTTTAGAGACAATATTTTCTAATATAATTCCCAAAAGTGAAGTTTGCCAAATTACAAGTTACCAATTTTTCAAAATTATCTCTTCTGTTCCTCAAGGAAGATAACTGTATCTATTGCTTCAATTTTGATAATAAATCAATTCAATTATATGGTAATATTAGCTGCAAGTAATTATTAATTTACGAATGAAAACATCATCATAGTAGCGAAATGGCGAAAGCTCATGATTTTATGATGAGTCTGCCCCAAGGTTATGAGACAATTGCAATTGTGGGGGAACGGGGGCTAAAGTTATCTGGAGGACAAAGACAACGAATTGTGAACTTACAAATCAGTGCTTATACGATATTAAAAGATTCACCAATTCTCATCCTGGATGAAGCCACATTAGCGGTAGACCATGAAGCCGAAGCTGCAATTCAGCGTTATTTAAACCGGATTACAGTTAATTGTACCACAGTTGCGAACTGACAAGTCAGTGCTTACGCGATCGCTCACCGTCTTTCCACCATTCGTAATACTGATTGCATTTATGTCATGGAACATGGCAAATTAGTCGAAGCCGGAACTCATGAACAACTATTAGAGAAAAATGGCATTTACACAAGTCTCTGGCGTGTGCAATCTGGGTTAAAATAAATGTCATCTACAAAATATCTTGTAGGGTGCGTCAGAGTTAAAATATTTTTTAATATCCACAGATTTTCATGTCTGACGCACCAAACTTGTATATAATGTATCGTCAAATCTAGTGTATCCAATCTCGGTTAAAATAGAAAAATAAAATCACCAATTAATCATCATGTTTAGTATTCCTCAACCAGAAACAGCAGAGAATAAATGGCGCGGACAGTTAGATAGATTTGTCAAAAACAATCAGCCAGAACTAGCCGCACTTTTTTGGGGATTGTGGTTAGAAAATGGTAATAGTCAGGGAACTATTGGGATTGATTTACAACCAACTCCCCATTTTGTCTATTGTCCCCAAGCCGAAATAGAAAAATTAAATGAGCGAGTTGAAAATCGTCTCCAAGAAATTTTAGGAATTATTGATAACAACAAACCCGAAACAGAAGTAGTCATGATTGGAATTGGTAAAGGGGAAATTAAGTTAATACAATTTGCACCCAAATCATCACCAGAAACTTGTTTTCAAGAAATCGGCAAAGATGTAGATGAATTATTAGATTTACTAGAACAGCGATTAGTTGAGCAAATCAACTGATATTAATTTTATTCAAATTTTGGTTTAATTAAGAAAAAGAGGTATCACCAAAAAGATGATGATTTTGGCTCAAAGCTTAACTATTGACTCGGTTTTAGTAAACAACTGTATCCAGTTCACAACCTGGGGATTTTCCTCACTCTTACTCGCAGAAGTTGTCAGAGATGCTTATCATGCTTTGTGCCATCAGATAACATGGTTAGCAAAATGGCATAATAAACATCATGCTGTATATCGGCGGGATTTAACTTTAATTTCCCAAAAAGCCTACGTAGATTCCCAGTTGTATCACGATATCGTCGAATCAGTAATATTAGTAGTTATTTTAACAATAATTGCCTTACTAGCGCATCAATGGGGATTATGGTTAGGAGTCGCTTATGCTGTTACTTTTTTATATGGTGCATCACTGCGATATTTCCAAGGAACAATAGACACAGACTACAATCATTTACCCGGACCATTAGACACAATTCCCTCCGTTTTGTGGGTAAATAGAACCTATCATTGGCGACATCATTTTGATGATGTTAATGCGTACTATAGCGGTGTATTTCCTCTAGTGGATAAAATATTAGGAACAGGACTTTCTCTCAAAGGTAAAACCGTAGCTTTAACAGGTGCTTCCGGTGCATTAGGACAAGCGTTAGCAGCGGAATTATTAAAGCATAATGCCAAAGTTGTGGCATTAACAACTAATCCTGAAAAAATCGCAGTTCAAGAGCGTGTCAAAGTTATAAAATGGGAATTGGGTAATGAAGCTCAACTAAAAGAAAGTTTAAATAAAGTTGATATTCTCATTATCAATCATGGCGTAAATGTTTATGGAGATAGGACTTCTGCCGCTATCCACAATTCCTATCAAGTTAACACATTTTCCGCTTTGGAATTAATAGATGTTTTTTCTGCAACTGTCACCGGACCTCAAGACAAAGCCACTAAAGAAATTTGGGTAAATACTTCAGAAGCCGAAGTTTCTCCAGCTTTAAGTCCCTTGTATGAACTCAGCAAAAGAGCATTAGGGGATATTGTTACCCTCAAAAGATTAGATCAAACTTGTGTCATTCGCAAATTAATTTTAGGTCCGTTCAAAAGTCAATTAAATCCCTATGGTGTCATGTCAGCAGCGCAAGTTGCAAAGGGAATTGTATTTTTTGCAAAACGGGATTTTAGAAATATTATTGTCACAGTCAATCCTTTGACTTATTTACTATTTCCAGTAAAAGAATTTAGTACCTGGTTCTACTATCGCATTTTTAGTAAAGGGGTGAAAAGCAAATAGTTACAAATGATAGCGTTGCTCAATTTTAGGTCACTTGAATTTTCACTTCATCGTATAATTTGGGCATTAAGTGGCCAAAATTAGGTGTTAGTTAGATATTATTGCTCAACTTGGTGGTTCATTTGGCGATCGCTCTCAAAAACCTCCCGAAATTTCTACTTTAGTTTTGTGGGTTGCATCAGTTTCAATCCTTCTTTCAGCGCACTCAAAAACCTCCCGAAATTTCTACTTTAGTTTGTGGGTGGCATCAGTTTCAATCCTTCTTTCAGCGCACTCAAAAACCTCCCGAAATTTCTACTTTAGTTTGTGGGTGGCATCAGTTTCAATCCTTCTTTCAGCGCACTCAAAAACCTCCCGAAATTTCTACTTTAGTTTGTGGGTGGCATCAGTTTCAATCCTTCTTTCAGCGCACTCAAAAACCTCCCGAAATTTCTACTTTAGTTTGTGGGTGGCATCAGTTTCAATCCTTCTTTCAGGGCTAGAAACTCGTTCTGGGTAAGGTTGTGTACACCGTAGCCACGTCGGTGAGCAATGCTGCTTAGTTAAGCCTAAACAGTTATTGTATAGTAGGTAGGGGTTTAGCAGTGCTAAACCCCTACCGTTTCCATCCCCTTGCGGGGAAGTTGGTTTGGAAAGTTGCAAATATTGCTCAAATCAAAGGTTCTGAAACTACTCGTTTCCATCCCCTTGCGGGGAAGTTAGTTTGGAAAGCTGTTCCTCAGAAAAATTCTGGAACCACTCAATCTTTTATGTTTCCATCCCCTTGCGGGGAAGTTGGTTTGGAAAGAAGAAAGCTTTAGGAATCCAGACTCTGGCTGGTGTAACGTTTCCATCCCCTTGCGGGGAAGTTGGTTTGGAAAGAGTTCACTTCTGGAAAGCTTACTGGGCAAGGGTTTCAGATACCCATTTCGACACACCTCAGAAAAATGGAAAAATTTTCTCACAAAGTGGCGGATTTTGTCGGCTGAAATCTTTGGTGCGTAAGGCTTCGACACACCTCAACGAAATTATAGGGTTTTCAAGGTTCAGGGGAGGTGTGTCGAAAAAATTCAACTTACCCAGTTTTATTCTATTACTTAGTAACTAGAATAGTCAACAACTTTTTTGTATAAATTTGATTTATAGGGGTTATTGCACTTGATACAACACAATAGAGGGCGGGGAAACCCCGCCCCTACGGGATTTGCTGACTGTATCTCACAAAGAATACATACCGCTATGCTCAAGCTCTTACTCTCTGCGCCTCTGCGTGATAAAAAAATCATACTTTCCCTGATTACCCAGTCCCCAGTCCCCAGTCCCCAATCTAAACGTCCTCAGCAAAAATAAAGCGATATAACTCGCTAGGATCTGGTTCAGGACTAGTTTCTGCAAATCTCACAGCTTCATCAATCACAGCCTGAATTTTCTTTTCCACATCTTTCAATTCTGCTTCTGTGGCGAGATTTTGTTCCACCAAATAACCCGCTAACTTTTTAATCGGGTCACGAGCAAACCAAAAATCCTTTTCTTCCTTGCTGCGGAGTTCGTCTGGGTCAGCCAGAGAGTGACCCCGGAAGCGATAGGTCATGGCTTCGATTAAGGTGGGACCTTCTCCAGCACGGGCGCGGGCTACAGCTTCTTGTGCTACTTGACGGACTGCTAAAACATCCATTCCGTCTACTTCCACACCCACCATGTTAAACACACTGGCTTTTTTGTATATCTCTGGTTGGGAAGTTGCTCTTTCATGAGCCATACCGATCGCCCATTTATTATTTTCTACCACAAAAAGAATCGGCAATTTCCATAAAGCTGCCATATTCAATGTTTCAAAAAATTGACCGTTGTTAGCAGCACCGTCACCAAAGAAGCAAGCGGTTACTTGGTCGGCGGTTTTGTCTCCCAACACTTCCCGACGATATTTAGATTGGAAAGCCGCACCAGCAGCCACAGGAATACCTTCCGCTACGAAAGCATAACCACCTAGTAAACGGTGTTCAGCAGAAAACATATGCATTGAACCACCGCGCCCTTTACTGCAACCTGTGGCTTTACCAAATAATTCTGCCATAACTTCGCGGGCGGGGACTCCGGCGCTCAAAGCATGAACGTGGTCACGGTAGGTACTGGAAACGAAGTCTTCACCGGGACGCATTGCACCTTTAACGATGCCGCTACAAACTGCTTCTTGTCCGTTGTATAGGTGGACAAATCCAAACATTTTTCCTCTATAATACATTTCGGCACATTTATCTTCAAATAAACGTCCTAATGTCATATCTTCATATAAGCCTAGTCCTTCTTCTTTGGTGATTTGGACTGTGGCGGTATTAAATGCGGGTAATGTGCGCTCTTGAGCCATGCTGGTGAAGTATTCCTATTGTAAAAGTTAAAGTTAAGTTTGTCTTTGTTTACGTTAGCTATAAATTAGCCAGGGTTGACAAAATTAATTTATCAAAACCTATTTTATATGGTATCAATCAGGATAACTGTCTTTCTGCATAGGGATTAACAATTGAGTGAATGAAGCTGCATGAAATAAGATTTTAAGAATAATTGAACGCAGATGAACGCGGATAAACGCAGATATGATAATTCTGTGCAGCAACCAACAAGGAACAACCGACCACTGACCACTGACCACTAACAACTATTTCCCTGTGAGTTTGACTAGTCCAATACCACCAAAGTATAGTCCTAAAACTGCTCCTGCTAAAAGACTTTGGGTGAGAGGGTCGGTGGAAGGTGTGAGTATTGCTCCTAATACTACTGCTGCCATGATGACATAACGCCAGCCTTTTAACATGATTTTTGAGGAAACAATTCCCAAGGTGGCCAGCAAGATTTGAATGACGGGAACTTGGAATGCTAGTCCTGTGGTGAATAACAATAACAGTACAAAATCAAAATATTTGTCAATTGACCACAGTTGCTCTACGACATCTGCACCATAGTTAATGAAGAATTGCAATGCGGCGGGGATAAGTGCAATGTAGGCGAAAATTAAGCCGCATACAAATAATATGCTCGAACCTAACACTACGGGAATAACTAACCGTCGTTCGCGTACGGTGAGACCAGGAAGTACAAATTGAATGATTTGATAAAGTATGAAGGGTGTGGTCAGGATTAAACCACCATAAGCGGCAACTTTCATGGAGACAAAGAAAAATTCTCCAGGTGCTAATTGCAGAAATTTTACGCCGTGAGCAGGAACTTCTAGTAACTGCACTAGGGGTTTGACGAAAATAAAACAACCGATAATACCCACTACTACAACTATAAGGGCATAGAAAATTCTTTGCCGCAACTCTTCCAGGTGGTCAAAAATGGACATTTCTACTTCACCTGGTAATTCATCTAGGGGGTTAATAGATGGTTCTGGATCTGAGTCTGGGGATTTGATTGTATTTGTATCTACGTCTTGTGAAGAGGTCATGTGTAAGAGGAGTGGGAATCGTTTGTTAGGCAATCTTTGTTCACTATTCTATAGGGAATAGGTCTGAAAACTCTTGAAGTTGTGAATGAGTCAGGAAAATAACTGTATTTATTGCTGGTAATATTTATATCTTTAATTTTATTTTTATATTTGTAATGATTTTTCTTCAAAAGTATTAATTGCTACTATGCTTTTTATGGCATTACAAATTTATTACTACTTGATAAATAAGTAATAATTTAAAACTCAGTATGAGTTTATAAAATATTAATTAGCTCTATGGCTTGTAATGAGTCATTTTTTCATGATTACGAAAAAATAATCTCCGCTGGGGATTAAATGCAACTGTGTTTTATATTACGTTGTTTATTTGATGACGGATAATATTGATTTTTGTTTCTGGTCAAAAAAAGATTTTTTTGTCCGGGTTTTTCTCAGAGAATTTGTATAGATGGAAAGAACGTTATCTTGTGGTTAAATTAACTTTGCCAGGGGGGTAAAAGTTAATTTAGCAGTCACGGATCCCAATTGGGATTTGTGAATTAATTAAAAAAAACGACTCGTTTGTTCATTTTTAGATAAATCAATGATGTAGTTTGGCGATGTTCAATACTGGTCTAGATTAATCTTTATTATGAATAGACGTGATAGGC
This sequence comes from Dolichospermum sp. UHCC 0259, assembly GCF_009711935.1. Taxonomy (GTDB): domain Bacteria; phylum Cyanobacteriota; class Cyanobacteriia; order Cyanobacteriales; family Nostocaceae; genus Dolichospermum. Next base: position 19,905 of record NZ_VIKX01000025.1, read on the forward strand.
TAATGCGCTTTAAATTTGCATTGTTTGTGGTGTCTTGTTTGATGCTATGGACAGATTTTTTATGGCAATTTTTATGACTATTGGCTGATTCATAAGTTTTTCATAATTGATCAAGATGATGTTGTTGATTACGCAATAGCAGTCTGAATTGAAGTTTGATATGAAAAGAACAATTGGTTTAGGACTTATGGTATTGTCGGTCTATCTGTACAATTCCAACGCTTGTTTTGCAGGGAACAAGCTGTCCGTTGACAATACAGGGACAAGAATCGGAAATTATACTCAATCACAGTTAGTGGTGGGTATGTCTGCTAGAGACGAACAATCAGGTGATTGTATTCGTCAGGGTCAATGCAAGGATTAATATGCTTTGATGACAAAGTAATAATGGCAATTGAAGCTATGTAATTTAGTGTTTGACTAGATTTGTCAGAACATCAAGTTTTTTATCCACTTTCAATATTGTGCCTGTTTTGGGTTGCTTCTGTAGAGGGAGTGATTCAATTGTTGTGGCGGTTATCAGTCGGATGCAATGCTATTCAGTGTAATTTATTGATTTAGGGTGGGGAAACCCCGCCCTTACTTTCTATTATGTTATTTATATTACTAGTGTAAAATTTTGATGCGGTTAAATTGTTTTGGGGACTGGGTTGGGTGAGGCTGTAAAAAAAAAGATAAAATTAATTGTGTTTCTATACCAAGTTATTGCGGATATGTCTGGTTTTCTACTGTAAAAGGGATTGTGACAGATGATGTTGTGACCATTACAGCGTGACTTGAATTTTTTATGCTTTTGAATTTAGAAAGATTTTATCAGGCTTGTAATCCTTCCCGTCCGTTAATGATTGAGAATGTAGATGACCGGATGTATTATATTGATTTTACTTCAGTCCGGGGTGGGAAGATTATTGAGGCTTTGCTGCGGACTATTACGAAGATTTCTCCAAATACGCCAACCTGCCAGTTATTTACAGGACATTTGGGCTGCGGAAAATCTACGGAGTTATTAAGACTTAAGGCTGAGTTGGAGGCGCAGGATTTTCATGTGGTCTATTTTGAGTCTACTCATGTTTTGGAAATGGTAGATATAGATATTACAGATATTCTGTTGGCGATCGCTGGTTTGGTAAGTCAAAACTTGGAAGCGATGAAGCTGCGTGTCCAACCCAGTTATTTTACTAAGTTGTTTGGGGAGTTGGTAGATTTTTTGCAAACGCCTTTAGAATTGGGGGCAGAAGCGGAATTATCTGTGGGGATTGCCAAAATTACGGCGAAAACTAAGGAAAGTCCGCAGTTACGCAGACGGTTAAGAGACTATCTAGAACCACGCACAGAAAATATCTTACAATCAATTAATAAAGAACTATTAGACCGGGCGAATTTGGAGCTAAAAGCCAGGGGTAAGAAGGGATTGGTGGTGATTGTGGATAACTTGGATAGGGTGGCGGTGCGTCCTTTACCGTCTGGGCGATCGCTTCCCGAATACTTATTCATTGATCGAGGAGAACAATTAAGAAAATTACATTGTCACATAGTTTATACAATTCCCTTGGCTTTGACATTTTCCAATGATAGCGCCCAACTACAACACCGTTTAGGGGGTGGAGTCGCACCGAAAATATTACCGATGATTCCCGTGCGTCAACGTTGTGGAGACATTAATAGTGAAGGACTGGGATTAATGCGCCAAATGGTCTTAGCCAGAGCCTTTCCTGATATGTTACCAGGCGATCGCTTGAATTTAGTTACTCAATTATTTGATAATTTAGAAACCCTAGATCGTTTATGTCTAATTAGTGGTGGTCATGTCCGCGACTTATTAGGATTACTATTTGATTGTTTGCGAGAACAAGACCCACCTTTTGATCGCCAATGTGTAGAATTAGTGATTCAAAGACAACGAGATTACCGGGCTAACGCCATTGATATAGAAGAAAGTGAATTAATCTTTCAAGTAATTCAAGATCAACGAGTTAGAGGCAATGCAGAGTACGACATTTTATTACGCAGTTTATTCGTCTTTGAATATCGTGATCACCAAGGAGTTTGGTTTGCACTTAACCCGGTTTTAGCAGAAATTGAAAAATTTAAATTATGGTTAAAAGACAGCAAGCAGAGAATATAATCGCTGCTAATCAACAGTCTTTGCGTAGTTTAGAAAGAGCAATTACCTTTTCTAAAAATCAGTTTTCAGTTATTTTACTGTGCTGTAACTACGAATTTCTGCGAGATATCATCCAGCAGCAACTAGCAATTAATGGTTGGGGAAATGAGCGCATTCAAAGTATTTTTTTAGATGAAAATACCACAAGTTTATACACAACTATTAAATCACAAATTGCCATTGCTGAACCCGCTGGATTAATGATTATGGGGTTTGAATCAATCTATGAAATAGATGATCTCCTGCGTTCCATTAATCAAGTTAGAGATGAATTTCGTAAACATTATCAAATCCCCATAATTTTTTGGGTAAATGATGAAGTTTTACAAAAAATCGTCCGGTTAGCTCCCGATTTTGCCAGTTGGGCAGCTACACCAATTAGATTTGAAATGACTTCTGTGGGATTACTAGAATTTCTCCACCAAGAAACCGACGATTTATTTACGAGAGTTTTACAAAGTAATTATGCTCAAGCTAATCCTGTCACCTTAGAACAAGTATGGATTAGTAGTGATCAACTACATTATGCAATTAAAGAATTGTATGATAGAGGGATTAGCATCGAAGCAGAATTAAATGCTAGGTTAGAATTTATTTTTGGCATAGATGATTATGTTAATAATCGAATTGATTCTGCCTTAAATAACTTTCAAAAAAGTTTGCGTTTTTGGCATCATCAAGAAAATTCATGGCTGCCAGAATATGCAAATCATATAACAGAACCACCCAACTCATCCTATGCTTATCTTTTAAAACAGTCAATTTTATTATTTTATATTGGATTATGCTGCTGTCGTCTTGCCGAACAAAACCCCAAATCAAAAAAGAGATATTGGCAATCAGCTAAGACATATTTTCAGCAATGTTTACAAACATTTGAAATTGCTGGAAGGATAGATTTAGTTTCAGAATTTATTGAACAATTATTAGAAGTCTTATATAGTTTAAAATCATGGGACATATTAGCAGTTATCGCTAAAAAATCCCTAGAATTACATCAAATATATGGTAGAAAAATTCAATTAGCTTGTGATTATGGTTTTTTAGCACAGGTAGCCTTACATAATTCAAACTGGATACAAGCTAGTATTTTAGCGCATATATCACTACTACAATTAGAAACAGAAAAAAATTACCCAGAATCAAATCATTATTTATTTCCTCTAATCTTAGAACAAATTTATTTATTAACTTTAGCTAAAGCCCTTCATAATCTAGGACAAATAACCGTAGCAAAAGAATATATAAATGAAGCATCTCAACGGCTTTCATCAGCCTTAGAAAACAGTGAACATCAATATGATGCCCATCGTTATATTCGCTTATTACATAATTTAAGGTCATTATACTTTCAAAGAGGACACTATCTTCAAGCCTATATTATTAAACAAAAACTTCGTTCTGTAGAACAACAATATGGTTTTGTCTCCTTTATTGGGGCTGGACGGTTACAACCTCAAAGACAAGTCACTAACCCCACTTTAATATCTATATTTGGCAGTAATAGTATCGCCTTAGAAATTGCTGCTTCCGGTAGAGAATCTGATGTTAATAACTTAATTGGCAGAATTAGTCGTGCAGACCAAAAATTAATAGTTATTCATGGACAGTCAGGTGTTGGTAAAAGTTCTACTGTCACTGCTGGCTTAGTTCCTGCACTGCAAACCCGCGCTGTTGGTGATCAAATTGCTGTACCAGTTGTTCTCCAAGTCTATACAGATTGGTTAGGAGAATTAGGAAAATCTTTTGCTAAGGCTATGTTAGAACTGTGGAAAACATCAGCGATTGAAACAGAATCTCGATCTGATTTTTCCCAACCTACAACTATTAATAGCATTTTGCAACAATTACGGGAAAATGCAGATAATCATTTAATTACAGTGTTAATTTTTGACCAATTTGAAGAATTTTTCTTTGGTTATACAGATATTCATGAAAAACAGGCATTTGATCAATTTATTAGTGATTGTTTAGGCATATCTTTCGTAAAAGTTATTTTAACTTTGCGCGAAGATTATTTACATCGGCTTTTAGATTTTAAACATCTCTCATCAATTGATGTAATTAATAATAATATTCTTGATAAAAATATTCGTTATCAACTGAATAACTTTTCTCCTGAAAATGCCAGAAAAATCATTCAAAAACTAACTGAACGTTCACATTATCAATCTCAACTTAAATTAGAACCAGATTTAATTGATGCGTTAGTTGCGGATTTGTCTTCAGAATTGGGTGAAGTTCGTCCGATAGAATTACAATTAGCCGGCGCACAATTACAGGATAAATATATTACTACTCTAGCACAGTATCACCCCTATCGTCCCAATAAGTTAATTCAAACATATATTCAAGAATTAATTAAAGAATGTGGAAAAGAAAACGAACGGGCTGCTCTTCTAGTTTTATACTTATTAACAGATGATAATAATAAAAGACCTTTTAAAACCCGTGCAGAATTAACATTAGAACTCTCAGAGTTAGAAGATCCTAGTAAATTAGAGTTAATTTTAGATATTTTAATTCGCTCTGGGTTAGTTGTGATATTTCCCAATGTTCCCGAACGCTATCAATTAATTCATGATTATTTAGTCAGCCTAATTCGTTATTTACAACAACAAGAATCTGGATTGCAAACACAAATTAATACATTACGGGATAAAGTTAGAAATAGTTATCAAGAAATTGAACGTCTTAAAAGTGAATTAAGAAAAAATCAAAACAGTGTTAATTTAGAACATATCCACTATCCACAAGGAGATAATTTACTGGCAGAATTACGAGAATTACGCAAGCGAGAAGAAGAAAGTCAAATAGAAATTCAACATTTACGAACAGAATTAAAAGAAAAAGAGTTGATTGCCAAATTAGCTGATAGTCAGGAAAAACAACGGTTAAGTGCAATTAGATTAAATATTGCCCTCAAAATAGCCTTAACAGCTTCTATTATTGCTATGTTTGGCTTAACTACTTCTGTAATTACGTCCACAGATAGTGAAATGAAAACCTTAAGTGCGTCTAGTGAGGCTTTATTTGCTTCTCAAAAAGGTATTGATGCTCTTAAAGAAAGTTTAAAAGCCGGGAGAAAATTAAAAAAAACTCTATGGAGAAATACTTTTACTCAAGAAAAGGTATTAACTGCACTGTATCAAGCGGTTTATGGAGTCAAAGAACGTAACCGCTTAGAAGGTCATTTATCGGGGGTGAGAATGGTGACATTTAGTGCTGATAAATCTTTAATAGCTTCAGCTAGTGCAGATACAACAATTAATCTTTGGAGTCCTCGCGGGATTTTATTAAGGACTTTATCAGGTCATGATGATGTGGTAAATAGTGTAAATTTTAGTCCTGATAGTCAAATGTTAGCTTCTGCTAGTCAAGACAAAACAATTAAATTGTGGAATCGAAAAGGTAAACTCCTACAAACTTTACTCGGTCATACATCTGTAGTCAATAGCGTCAGTTTTCATCCTTATGAAAAAATTATTGCATCTGCTAGTACAGATCAGACTATAAAATTGTGGAGTCAAGAAGGTAAGCTACTAAAAACTTTAGGAAGTCATAAAGATGCGGTTTTAGCTGTAGCTTGGTCTGGTGATGGTAAAATTATTGCTTCTAGTAGTGCTGATAAAACAATAAAATTGTGGAGTAGAGAAGGTCAGTTACTCAAAACTTTATCGGGGGATAAAGATGCTGTTGTCGCTATAGCTTGGTCTCCTAATAGTGAAATTCTTGCTTCTGCTAGTATGGATAAAAAAATCAAATTATGGAGTCGAGAAGGTCAATTACTCAAAACTCTTTCTGGACACAGTAGCGGTGTTATTAGTGTTAATTTTAGTAATGATGGTCATACTCTAGCATCTGCGAGTATGGATGAAACAATTAAAATTTGGAGTCTTGATGGTAATTTACTAGAAACTCTGAGAGGACATAATAGTTGGGTAAATAGTGTCAGTTTTGGTCCTGACGGACTGACTTTAGCATCTGCTGGTAGGGATAAAACTATTATTTTATGGCGTTGGGATAGTCTGATTTTGCATCATCCCCAAACTAATGATGACTGGGTGACAAGTATTAGTTTTAGTCCTGATAGTCATGCTATTGCTGGTGGTTGTCTGGATAAAACAATAAAAATCTGGAATCGAGATGGTAAATTACTAAAAATATTCATTGGTCACAATGATCAAGTTTGGGGTGTAGCGTGGTCGCCTGATGGTAAAATCATTGCTTCTGCTAGTAAGGATAAAACAATTAAATTATGGAGTCCAGATGGGACTTTAATCAAAACTTTAAATAATCATACTGATACAGTTTTAGCTGTGGCGTGGTCGCCTGATGGTAAAATTATCGCTTCTGCTAGTAAGGATAAAACAATTAAATTATGGAGTCGAAATGGGACTTTACTCAAAACTTTAAATGGTCATACTGATGCTGTTAATTGGGTGAGTTTTAGTCCTAATGGTAAATTTTTAGCCTCTGCTAGTGATGATAAATTGGTGAAAATATGGACAAGTAATGGGGAAGTTATCAAAAATTTAACTGGTCATACTCGCAGGGTAAATGGTGTAGCATGGTCGCCTAATGGTAAATTATTGGCTTCCGTTAGTCTTGATAGTACGGTTAAAATTTGGGGTGAGAACGGTATATTACAAAAAACTCTTATGGGGTATGGTGATGGTTTTATTAGTGTTAAGTTTAGTCCAGATGGTCAAACTCTAGCAGTAAGCAGTGATAATAAACTCAGGTTGTGGAATCAAGAAGGTGTTTTATTGATGATTTTAAAGGGTGATGCTGAAGAGTTGAGTAGTGTTAGTTTTAGTCCAGATGGTCAAATATTGGCTGCTGGTAGTGATCAAGGTAATGTAATTTTAAGGAAGTTGTCAGATATTAAATTAGAAAGTTTATTGAAAAGTAATTGCCATATTCTAAAAGATTATCTACTGTATAATCCAAATATGACTAGGAAAGATGGCTATAGAGAGCAAAGTTACCGCACTTTGTGTGAAAATGATTAGGGGCATAATTCGTAATTACTCTTTTTAACTATTTTTTAAGCAATAAAAACCTGTTATAACTATGCAAATTAATTTTTTACCAGATGATATTACTGTCAATGCTGAGGTGGGAGAAGCTTTGTTAGATGTGGCGGAACGGGCTGGGGTATCAATTCCTACGGGTTGTCTGATGGGAACTTGTCACGCTTGTACTGTAGAATTGGATGATGGGGAAGTTGTTCGGGCTTGTATTACTGCTGTTCCACCAGGAAAGGAGAAATTAACAATCCATCTTTTTAGTGATCCAACTTGGTAATTATCTTTTGTTTCGCGCAAAGACGCTAAGAAGCAAAGGCGCAAAGAAGAAACAAGCTTGTAGACAAGCAGAATAAATAGGTAGTATGTCTAGCAATGGGTTCTTGTCAAGGAATTAGCTATGGATTTATCATTTAAAGATATCAAGTTCATAATCGAATCTTTTGATAATTTGATGGTAAAATACCAAGAAAGAATAAATCAAATTGAAGACTTGGATGAATATGAAGATGAAGTATCTGATCTAGGAAATGATATAATGTTTTTATCATCTCTTCGCAAAAAAATAGATGATAGTTTAAAGGATATCTCCTTCTAATTCTTTCTCCTGACTCCTAATTACTTTCGGGTGTGGGTGTTTCTGTGGGAGTTGGTTCTTCTATTGGTGTTGCTGAGGGTTCGGGTTCTGAGGGATTTTCTGCGGTGACGGTGAGTTGATAATCTACGGATTCTGAGGCTTTGGAAACGACAACAAATTCATAAAATCCTTTTTCTGGTAATGTCTCGGATACAGTTCTTTTTTGAGAATCTTCTATTAATACGATTTTCCCAGAGGGGGAATAAATTGAGAGTAAAACTTTTGAATTTGCTTCTAGATTAACTTCCATATTTTGGTCTTTGGCTAGTCCAGCAATAAAAACTTTACCTTTTCCTGGCTGGAGAGTTCCACTTACTGTTTTACCTGTAGCGCCTTCAGGAAAGACTATTCTTTCAAATATGCTTTTGTCAAGAATGGCGTTAAATTGATCATTAACAAATGCGTACCAAACTTGTCCAATGGGTTGTTTAATAAAACTTTTACTCTTTTGTTCAGGAAATTCACTGAAAAAAGCTGCATCACCTAAATCATATAAAGACCGACTACCAACGTTGATTTGATTGATTTTAAATTGCCAAATTGCGCGTTCATCTCCAGTATAATTTCCCAATTGACTACGGGAGTCAGAAGTGATGGCGGATAGTTTTTCTAGGACTTCGGCGGCGGTTTGATCCCATTCGGTGCGGAGATTTTCATCTTCGGGATTATCAGTAAGAATACGCCCTTTTAAATTGGGATATTTTTCTCGAAATACTTGGTTTACCAGTGTAACATAAAACTTATAATTGATATCTAATTCTTCACGGCGATCTTTCAATTTTTGTTTGCGTTGTCTTTCTTCTGCTGAAAAAGTTACTTCGGGTTTTGCTGTTTCTGTGGGATTGGAACTGGGTACAATTGTCGGGTTATTTGTCTGTAAATTGTTGGTAGGGGGTTTAATTTTTTGCCAATGTAAATAACTGCCAATAGTCAGGACAAAGACGAGAATCAAGACATTTTTTCCTGTCCAAATACCTGGTTGGGAAGGGGTGGGAATAATCACGGGTTCAGGAACTGGAGTTGGGATTTTGGGGGGAGAAATGGCAACTGTAGCAGTTGTGGGGGGTTGAGTTTGCTGATGGTTAACAGTTTGAGTAATAGGTTGGGTAATAATAGGTTGAGGATTAAGGACTTGGAGAAGTTGACGGGCTGTTTGATAGCGATCGCTGGCAATTGGTGATAACATTTTGTCTATGATTTGCCCAAGTGCGGAACTGAGGCTGATTTCCCGTCGCCATTGCCAACTAAAATTATAAGTATCAATTAATTCTTGGGGTTGTTTACCTGTCAGTAAAACTAACATTGTGACGGCTAAAGCATATAAGTCACTGTGGGTGGACACCATACCAGTTTGCATTTGTTCTGGGGGTGCAAATCCTATTTTTCCCAACAAAGTGCCATTGGTGGGTGAGGTAATTGCCCCTGTTTGATAATATTGAGAGGCGACGGTGGCGGCTACTTGTTTAACACCTCCAAAATCAATTAATACAGGTAATTGATCACTACTACGAAGCATTAGATTATCAGGAGAAATATCACGATGAATCACCCCAAGGGAATGAATATATTCTAATACTGGTAAAATTTGCTGTAATAATTGGCGGATTTCTGTTTCTGTAAATTTTAAACCCTGTTTTTGACGACTATTTAATAAGGAATTATAAGTTTCACCATCTATATGATCTTGAACTAGAAAAAGACTTTCTTTCCCTTGGATGTTGATGCGTAATAGTTCCCGAAATCGGGGTATTTGAGGATGTTGTAATTTGTAAAGAACACTTGCTTCTCGCTGAAAAAGTTCTTCGGCTTTTTGGACAACGTAGGGAGTTTGGATTTGGGGAGAAAATTCTTTTAAAACACAAGGTTCTCGAAAGCGGTTAAGGTCTTCTGCTAAGTAAGTTTTACCAAATCCTCCTTGGCCAATTTGTCGAATAATAACATAGCGATCGCCTAAAGTTTGTCCTGCTTGAATACCTGAATTTCCTGATGTCGGTACGCTGCCAATTTTCTCTCCACATTGGAGACAAAACCTACTACCAGACGGATTTTGATGCCCTTGAGAACAATAAATATTAGTCATTAGTCATTAGTCATTGGTCATTGGTCATTGGTCATTGGTCATTGGTCATTGGTCATTGGTCATTTCTGAAAATTACCGATTACCCATTACTTATTTTCTACTTTATCAGATGCGATCGCATACCAGATTTGTAGAAAGGTTTTTTGATTGAGTTTTCCACGTTCCTGACCAGGAAACAACGGTTCAAAAGTCTGATATGTATCTGCGCGTAAATCCTGGAAAGATTTATATTTACCCAATTTGTCCGCTTTGGCTAACTGTTCCCAGCGTTGGGAATCCTGTTGACTATAACTACCTATTTTCTTTTTAGCAGTTTCACTTAAATTAGCTTTTTCTAGATTATTTAATAACTTATTAGCAATAGTATTCCATTCTTCTCTCAAAGCTGCATCTTCGGGGTTTTGAGTTAACTTGCGGTTCTTTAATTCTGGTCTTTCAGCATAAAAAACTTCATTAACTGTGTTAGTAAAAAATGCCGAAGAAATTTCCAACTGTTGGAGACGAATAAACACCTGTTGAATACTACGGTTAGGATTATTTTTTCCACCTCCAGGATTATTAATAGATGGAATTTTGGGAACTTCAACTTGGGGAACTTTAATTGAAGTTATTCCTTTAACTGCAAAATTTCCTAAAGCAAACATACCCGCACCTGTTGACAACATTGCCGTAGTCATAATAAAGCTAACCATAAAAGGCCGTAACCATTTTGGCATGGGAATTTTTTGCACAAACAAACTTGTCTGATTGTGGACACCACCATGAATACTGCGAACGCGCTTGATTCCTGGCGCTACTACCTGTGTTTTCAACTTAGTAATATAGGGATTGGGATTATTGTTAGAAGTTTGCATAGTCTGTGGTGTAGATGAAGTAGATGGTAAAGGTAAATCTTTAATAACTTGTTCGGCTTTTTGATAGCGATCGCTCGGCTTATATGCCAACATCTTTTTTAAGACAGTCTCTAATTTGGGACTAACCTTAATTTCCTTACCCCAAAGCCAAACCCCATGAAAGCTATCATAAAGTAAATGTGGTTCTTTCCCCGTCATTAATACCAAAGCCGTCACCGCTAACGCATAAAAGTCACTGTTTTTATAAACTTTTCCCTGGAGTAACTGTTCCTCTGGTGCGTATCCCTTCTTACCTAACAAAGTTGCATTTACAGCCAATTGTGTCCGCCAAAAACCCTGAGAAGCTGGTAACTGTTTAACACCTCCAAAATCAATCAATACGGGTAAATTATCACTTTGGCGCAAAATCAAATTATCTGGGGAAATATCGCGGTGAACTATATCTAAAGAATGAATATAAGTTAGCACAGGCAGAACATGATGCAGTAAGTTAATTACCTCCTCCTCACTAAAAGACTTCCCCTGACTTTGACGCTGTGCAAATAACTGGTCGTAATTATCACCCTCAATGTAATCTTGCACCAAAAAGAAAAAATCCTTAGTCCCAATTTTGGCGGATAAAGAAGCATGAAACTGGGGAATTTGGGGATGTTGGATTTTTTTGAGGACACTTGCTTCCCGTTCAAACAGTTCCTTAGCCTTTTGTAATTCCTGCGGTTTAACCACATTGGGGGCAAATTCCTTTAAAACGCAGGTTTTTCGGGATTTTTGCCGATCAATCGCTAAATAACTGCGGCCAAAACCACCTTGTCCTAATATCCGCGCAATTTCATAACGATTATCAATAACTTGTCCCACCGTCAAAGGTAATGCTTCACCACACTGAGTACAAAAACGATGACCGCCATTATTTAGATGTTGTTGACTGCAATATATTTGCATGATCCGGGGAGATAAATGGAGAGTTGTCAATGGCTACAAAAGCAACGAGGTAATTTACGTTCTTGTAGCATCTCACAGCTAAAATTTTTATGGAAGTTGCCAGATTCTAATTGTCCCATCTTCGCTACTACTAGCAAGAAATTTTTGATTTGGACTAATAGCGATCGCTTCTACCGCATTTGTATCACCGCTCATAGTTGAGATTAGCTTACCAGTGCGCCAATCCCAAAATTTTATTTTGCCATTAAAATTGCCAGTAATCATCCTTCGTCCATCAGCAGTGAGGACAATTGACTCAATTGAATCTGTATTCTGAGTAAAATCACGCAACAATTTACCCGTACCTAATTCCCAAAACTTCAGAGTATTAATGGCGCTATCTTTATTCACCAACTGACCAAAACTACCACTAATCACCACCTTATTATCCAAACTCACAGCCAAAGCATCAACACCCGGTGGATGTTCCATACTGTGCAACAGTTTTCCAGTCCGTAAATTCCACAATTTAACTTGTTCCTTTGCCGCACTATTACCCCCACTACCACTGATAAGAGTTTTCCCATCAGGACTGATAGCCAGACGACTAATATAATCTGAATGTCCCACAAGAGTCCGCAGTCGTGTTCCCGTCTGTAAATTCCATATTTGGATTTGACGATCATCACTACCACTGACAAGGGTTTTGCCATCAGGACTAATTGCTACTGCTTCCACTGGCAATGAATGTCCAGCGATCGTCAAAAGTAGTTTACCCGTAGACAAATTCCACACCTTAACCGTATGATCAATATCGCCACTCACCAAAATCTGTCCATTTGTCCCACCCATAGCCAGAGACGTAACACCTTCTGATTTAGATTTCAGAGTATTTAAAAGTTTACCAGTCTGTAATTCCCAGATTTTAATACTTCCTGACCGACTACCACCAATTAATTTTTTGCCATCAGCACTAATAATAATAGCTGGAACTCTTTCTGGTTCTTTGAATGTGAAAATCGGTTGACTACTTTGGCTGACATAAGTAGTTGCATGAGTAGGAGGAGGAGTCAATGAATTAGCTGGAAGCCAAGGTATAGCCACACCCAAAGTAGCGATCGTCAAAATTTTCCAAGAAATTAGATTCATATAATAATAGGTTAGAGCTTTTGTAGTTATGGCTTTTGTAGGGTGCGTCAGACCCGATAATTCTGTAAAAAACAGATTTCCTCTATCTGACGCACCCTACTCAATCAGTTATTCCCAAAGCCGAAAACGACGCAATTTCGTTTATTGATATGATGGTGAGTTTGTACAGTGGGTAAATCCCATAGGTTACTAAAAAATTGCATTTATAGATAGAATTTTCAGCAAGAACAACCAGATTTTTTTTACAAACCAGCCTTATGACACCACAAATATCAACACAAAAAGCAATTCGGGGATTAGAAGATTTTATCTCAACTCCCTTAGCAGACAAACTAGAAAAACACTTGAATATTGACTCTCAAGAAATAGCTTTGAGATTATTTCAAGATGTAGCTGCTAGTGTACCCGCTTATCAGGCATTTTTAGCAGAACGAGACATAAATCCTCAAGATATTCAAACATTAGTAGATTTCCAAAACTTACCAAAAATTAATAAAGAAAATTATATTTCCCGTTATTCTTTGCCCCAACTGTGTAATAATGGAAAACTAGGAAGTTGTGATATGATTGCTGCTTCCTCTGGCTCAACAGGTAAACCCACATTTTGGCCACGTTTCATCACCGACGAACTAGAAATAGCCACCCGCTTTGAACAAATTTTTCATGATAGTTTTCATGCCGATACTAAACCCACTTTAGCAGTAATTTGTTTTACCTTGGGAACTTGGGTTGGTGGAATGTTTACCACTAATTGCTGTCGTCATTTAGCCGCTAAAGGTTATCCAATTACCGTTATTACTCCAGGGAATAATAAAACAGAAATTTTGCGAATTGTCCAAGAATTGGGCAGTAATTTTGAGCAAGTTGTCTTATTAGGATATCCACCATTTCTCAAAGATGTGATTGATACGGGTATTGCCAATGGAATGCAGTGGGGACAATATCACATTAAGTTAGTCATGGCAGGGGAAGTATTCAGTGAAGAATGGCGCGATTTAGTTGGGGAAAGAATCGGTTCAGAAAATCCCTATGATGATTTTGCTTCCATGTATGGAACAGCAGATGCAGGAGTTTTAGGCAATGAAACCCCTTTAAGTATTTGTATTCGGCGGTTTTTAGCAGCCACACCTGCCGCAGCTAAAGCATTATTTGGAGAGTCGCGTTTACCTACTTTAGTTCAATATGATCCTTGCAGTCGGTTTTTTGAAGTAGAAGATGGAAATTTACTATTTTCTGGGCGTAATGGTGTGCCTTTAAGTAGGTTAACAGAAAAATTTAAAGG
>NZ_VIKX01000260.1 GCF_009711935.1 Dolichospermum sp. UHCC 0259
TTATCTCATTTACGCCGCAGTGTACTAGTTGTTCACTTTCAGGAAATCGTTGATATTGACCATCAAAATGAAATTCTGGTTTTTGGCGATGCGCTAAAAAGTGCAGATATCCATGCGCCATTGACCAGCGCCGCCGTTCTTCTGGATGATTGGCATTGATAGCCATACAACCGCCAACTTCTTCGTTATAGCTATACACTTCTGAGTATTTTTGCGGCATCTGCAAATAGAAGATCCGTAAACCCACGTCTTGTTCTAGAATGTCACGCAGTTGCGAAATAGGCGCATCACCTAAACCCAGTCTGTGACGTTCTGCTACTGCTATACTTTCCGCAGCAGATTTGATCGGCATATCAGTTACTTGATACTCAAGAGGATAGTTACGCGCTATTGGCGCTTTCATAATCTGCTCAAGTTCTAGGTAATTCTGACATAATTCCTCTAATTTAAAGATAAACGGCTCAATTTCTGCCTTTTGTTCCTGACTCCGTTGATAAACTGCCCGAAACTGCACTTCAAAAGGTTGGACTATTGGACGTTGGCGAACAAATTCACTTACAGAACGTCCGTAAGCACGGGCAAGTTTAATCAGTTCATTGGCTTTAAGGCGACGTTCTCCTTTTTCAATAGCGATCATCGTAGTGCGTGCAGCATCAATAATTTTGGCTGCATCAACTTGAGTCATGTTGCATTTTTTACGGGCTTGTTGGAGGAGTTCCCCTAATGTCCGTAGGTCAATGTTATCCAGGATGTTGGTAGTCATGGTATTTTTATTTCTGATAATGTCAGGTATTAATCATCTTATTCTAGCTATAATGTCAGGTTTTTATATAGTTGACAAATAGATTACCTGTTAATATTATAGTTACAGGTGAGTCACTTGTAACTACTTTAATTCATTATTAGTCAATCAGACTAATAAGAACGATAATTTAGGAGTAGTGAATCATGGTTAGATATGCCTTCCAAAAAACCGCAAATGACAATTCGCATAGAAGAAGATGAGTACAAATACTTAGAAGATTGGGCTGCTAGAGAGTTTCTCAGTGTTCCGCAATTAGCTAAGGTGATTGTCAAGAGAGCGATCGCCGAAAACAAAAAGTCTCAACAAGTAAAATCACCATGACAGAAGACGAAAAAATTTCCAGACACGCAGCTACAGACAGAGATAAATGTCAAGAAATGGCTGATAAATACGGATGGGAATTAGTGAAAGTAGAACCTACTAATAATAAAATTCTCAAAGTTGATTGTGTGTTTGAAGGTGAAACAGAATTTCCTAATTATCATGAGGAATCAGAAAATGAGTAAATATATTATTTTTAAAGCAGATAAAGGACAGTTAGAAAACTGGGAAAAAATGTTACTATCTCATACTGGGGCTTGTACTGATATCCTAGCTGAACATTATGATGGTTCTAAAAAGCCTATTCCCGAACCAGGTTATAGACTCAAGGAATTTTGTCAAATTGAAGAATATGTAGATCCTGAATTTCCAGGTGCAAGTACACATTATAGAATTGGTGATTGGGAAGTTTCCAAGGTAGAAGAATATGTACCAGATTTACCTGTGGGTACTTTTGAATCAGTAGTTATTTGTTATTGTCGTTATTCTCCCATCAATACCCCATTGAAACCATTACCAAAAATCCAAGTATCCCCCAGTATTAAAATAGAAGCGTGAATAGAAACCTGTGGTAAACAGATAAAGGTGCTGTGAAATCTATACGACGTTTTCTATTAGAAGCGGGGTTTAATAGTGATGAAATATAAAGGTTATGAATCAGTAGTAGAATTTGATGATGAAGCTGAAATTTTTCACCGCTCAAAAGTCAGAATCGCGGATTATACTGATTAAAAGATGACGCGGATTAGGTTGTTTGCTATGATAAGAGTCACTAAAATCCGTGAAATCAGTGCAATCCGTCTAATCCGTGATTCTAACCTTATTTTATTCTTTTCAAAATGAGAATTGCTGCTTCTAGTCGCTAGGAATATTAATTATTTAGATGTTGCCAATTCTAAAGCCTGTTTAAAATCATCTAAAGAATTAACCGTTACTGCCAATTTCAACATTTCATCCAAAATAGATAGATTAGAAATCTGAGCTAAAGATGCAGTAATATCTAAAGAAACCTCACCCAGTCGAGCTTGCAAAACAGCTTTGATGTAATCACGAGCTTTTTGTAAAGCACCTATTTCTTTACCAATCTCTTTACCAATCTCTTTGCCAATCTCCTTACCAATCTCTTTACCACGTTCTATTGCCAATTCTTCTGTAGGACTGATAAAAGGCATTTTTCTTTCCTCCTCAAAACTGTTAATTTTATTCACTAACTTTCGCTGTAATTGCTCAGGTAAAGTCATCATTTTGTCAATGATTTTAAAGAGTTTAACAATTTGTTCTTTTGTTAAGCCTCTATCATACAGTCCGCGAATTAATGTCCATTTCCATTGCTCCCGTTCTGATAAATTACGAGTGGTTGCTTTAGTTTTTAAATGTGCCATTACTATGATAGCAAATGGATTATCGCTAGATTCTAATTCCTGCCAGCGAGATTCATAGTCCAGTAGTTTAGCAATGGGAAATTTCAGACTAACTTCACACCCTCCAAGGGAATAACCATAAGCACTGGGTCGCCAATTATTCCTTTCATCACCTAGAACGGCGAGACTAACTACAGGTTTGTGATACAGATCAAAGGAACGGTAATTATAAATATACATCCGTTGTTCAAAATATACTTCATATTGACTTTGAATTTCTACATGAATTAATATCCATACTTCTCGTTTATCTAGTAACCAAACTTGATAAAGTTGATCAGCAATCCGTTTATCTGTCTCTGATGAAGCTGTAATTTCTTGTAATTCCTTATCAAGAGATTGAGGCGTTTGTGTCCAATCAATTAATTTATGAACTTCAGGAAAAAAGAATGTTAAGAAGCTTTCAAAATACTCAGTTAATGCTTCTTTCCAAGATTCATCATAGTTAGCAGTTATTTCTTTCATGAGATATGTTTTTGATATATAAAAGGCTTTTCACCTCTTAGGTACTACATAATTAATTGTTGGCAGAAATGAGTACCCATTTCCCGATATGTAGCTAGACTACCCTGATGATAACCCAATGATTAGGCTATTGAGATTGTCAATACTAAAAATTTAAGTGAGAATATATACTTTGCTAAATGTTATTACCTGAGTTGATGATACCATAGACAGATCCTTGACGATTGTTGAATTCGTAAACCTCTGACAACCAATGAATCTTGATTCTGAAAATAAAGGTAGTATTCTTCTGGTAGACGATATTCCAGAGAATTTGCAACTGTTAAGCGATTTGCTGGTCAAACTCGGCTATAATGTTCGTAGCGTTACCAGTGGGCGGATGGCGCTGAAAACTGTGAAGGTAAAGCGGCCTGATGTAATTTTGTTAGATATCAAGATGCCAGAAATGGACGGCTATCAAGTCTGTCAGGCGCTAAAAGCTGATGAGAATTTACGCAGTATTCCGGTTATTTTTATTAGTGCTTTAGATGATGTTTTTGATAAGGTAACTGCTTTTAAGTCAGGCGGTATAGATTATATTACAAAACCTTTTCAAATTGAGGAAGTGGTGGCGCGTTTGGATAATCAGTTAATTATTCAACGCCAACAACGGCTTCTGGAACAGGAAATTGCTACCCGGAGGGAAACTCAAGAGGTACTTTATCAATCGAGAGCTTTACTAGCTAGTGTATTAAATAGTTCTCTGGATGGTATTGCGGCAATGCAAGCTATCCGCGCCCCAGAAACGGGGAATATTGAAGATTTTCGTTGTTTGGTTGTTAACCCGGTAATTGCCAGAGCTTTTGCCACTAGTCGGGAAGAGATGATTGGTAAATTGGTGTTAAAAAGATTTCTCAGTCGGGTTGAACCAGAACTTTTTGAGAAGTTTGTAGAAGTCGTGGAGACGAGTGAACCGCTAGAACGGGATTTTTATTATTCGTCGGGAGAGTCTTCTTGGTTTCACTTTGTGGCTGTAAAATTAGGTGATGGTTTTGCTATTACTATCCGTGATATTACTATGCGAAAAGAAACTGAATTAGCTCTGCAAGATGCAAATCAAAAACTGGAACAATTGGCGAATCTGGATGCTTTGACTCAGGTGGCTAACCGTCGCTGTTTTAATGATCGTTTGACAAGGGAATGGCAAAAACAGGAGCATCTTTCTCTAATTTTATTCGATCTTGATTCTTTTAAACTTTATAATGATTATTACGGTCATTTGGCTGGTGATGATTGCTTATTAAAAATTGCCCAGATAGTGCATCAAATTATTCGTCATCATGATGTTGAGCGTCCGACTGATTTGGTAGCCCGTTATGGTGGGGAGGAATTTGCCGTACTCTTACCTAAGACTGATTTGGAAGGAGCGATTAGGGTGGCGACGAGAATCCGGGAACAAGTTCATAGTTTGGCGATTCCTCACATCAAATCTGGGGTTAAGGATATTGTGACGGTTAGTTTAGGAATATGTTCACTTATACCTAGTTTGGAGGTAAAACCAGATAGCATCATTGCCAATGCTGATCAAGCTTTATATCATGCTAAGGAACAGGGGCGCGATCGCTATTGTATAGCAGAATAGGGAATGGGTAAGAGGCAAGAGTTTTTACTAATTACCAAATTATTTGCTAATATTTTTCAGAAGATCATATTGAAATTAAGGTAAATTTGTACCACTATGTTAACATCCGCAATTGATCCTCAAGATGTAAATGCTATGCAAGCGGTACGGGAAGGGGTGGTAGTAAGCGATCGCTCTACTTGGGGAATTATACGTATTTCTGGCGATGATCGTCTTCGCTTTTTACACAATCAAAGCACTAATGATTTTCAATCGCTCAAACCCGGTCAGGGCTGCGATACTGTGATGGTGACATCTACAGCCCGCACGATAGATTTAGTCACTGCTTATGTCTTAAATGATGCTGTTTTATTGTTGGTTTCCCCTAACCGTCGTCAGGAACTTATGAAATGGTTAGATCGCTATATCTTCCCTGCTGATAAAGTTAAATTAACTGATGTAACCGAAGAAACAGCGACATTAAGCCTCATTGGCCCCCAAAGTCATGCTGTTGTTGAAAAGTTAGGGGCTGGTGATTTAATTGGTCAACCAGATGGTAATCATATTTTAGTTGATGGAGTGATAGTTGCAGTGGGTAGCGGCTTGGCTGCACCCGGATATACACTGATTTTACCCCACACTGAAAAACAAACATGGTGGGAGAAAATACTGGAATTAGGGGCTGTGGAATTGAGCGATCGCGCTTGGGAAATGTTACGAATATTACAAGGTCGTCCTGCTCCCGACTTAGAACTCACGGATGATTATAACCCCCTGGAAGTTGGACTATGGCAGACAGTTTCCTTTAATAAAGGTTGTTATATCGGTCAAGAAACCATTGCCAGACTTAATACATACAAAGGTGTAAAACAATACCTTTGGGGAATTCGTCTCAGTGCTGCGGCTGCACCAGGAACAGTAATCACCATTGGCGAAGAAAAAGTAGGTAAACTCACCAGCTATACAACCACTCCTGATGGTCATTTTGGACTAGGTTACATCAGGAGTAAAGCTGGTGGAGTTGGCTTAAAAGTGCAAGTTGGAGAAGCAGCAGGAGAAATAATTGCTATTCCCTTTGTCTCCCACGAATATCCATCAAATAATCTCTAATTGTCCATTACCCATTTCCTCTACCTGGACACAATTCATCTATCCAAGATGGCGAAATATTGCCATGAATATATGAAATTCGGGTAATATTTGGGCTGGTAATTCCCGTAGTTATCAATCGTTTATCTATTTGTTCCCTTCCCAATCCTCCAGGTAGCTTAACCGAAGAATGATGATGAATCGGTGTAGCAACTGCAACTACAGAAACGCCTGTGGTCATTTTCAATAACACCTGTTTGCGTTCTTTGGGTACAGGTGAATCTGTCAAGGCTATATGAGCCGGCGAGGTACTAACTATCTGATTTTTGGCGGTAGAATGCTGGGATTTTAATAAGTTTAATTCCTGTTCAGGATTGAAGTGCAAACACAAAGCCGAAATTATCTTATCAGGATCATTGTTTAAATCCAAAATGAAAGGGAGAATTTTTTTTAACTCTGGTTCTAAAGTAGATAAAGTTGCTAAAATGTAACCAGAAGAAGGTCGGCGAATACCATAATAATCTTTCCAGATTCGCATTTTCACTAGCCAAGAACGATTTTGTTCGTAATAAATCAGCCACTTCTTTTTTAATGATTGACGTAAATGCTGAATATCCATTCATTCCCTCACTTCTTACTGTACCAAATTACAGCATTTATATATTTTCAGTGATCTTTATCCCTGGGGATGAAACCGATAATAAAGCATTTTCTTGACTCTTTTACCACCTAATAAATGTTGTTCCACTAATCTGGGTACTTCTTGGGGTAAAACCCGACAATACCAAACCATTTCGGGTAAAACTAGTACCATTGGACCATTGCCACATTGACCTAAGCAGCCACTAGATGTAACTGTCACATTAGGTATAGGTAAAGCGTGTAAAGCCGCTAAAACCTCCTTTGCACCTTGTTTTCTACAAGTACGATGTTGACATACTTTTACACAAATAGGAAGAGGTTGTTCCTGCGTTTGGATATTTGATATTAATTCATTCATCACCTTTTTGACTATAAATATTATTAAAATTTTGCTCACAAATCCCTATTTCAAATATCCAAACCTACTACAGTTAACTCTGGTGGATGTTCCACAGTAAACTGATAATATATCTCCTGTTGTTCCTGGGGTGCTATAGTTAACAACCAATTTAAAATCCCTGTTTTACCCTGTTGAATTTCTGGACTATTCTCGATTAAATATACCTGAATATGTTCACTACGACTAACAGGCAATTGTTCAGTCAATTGTAAACTTGCCACTTTACTAAGTAAATTAGTAATTGTTAACCGATAAGCATAGGTAATTCGGCGTTGGTTACTAATTAATTTTTTATCTACTTGAAGTTCTACTAAATCTCGTTCAATTTTTAATCCTTTATCAATGCCTAAGTTCAGTTTAAATTCTTCTCCAGGTAAAATATTTTCTAACTTAGTTATGCCTATAAAACTATGATTGCGGAAAATATTAGCTGTTCCTGGTAATAAAGTTACACCATTGATGCTATTTTTAACGTAAACTTGCAAATAAGCAAAACTAACTAAACTAGGTACAGCTACATATTCAAAACGACAAGGATAATCTTGCTGAGAAATAGTGATCTTATGCGGTGTACCATCGCTGGGTATTTTTCCTTCACCTGCAATCTTTAATGTTACTACACTTCCCTGTTGGGGATTGGGAGTAATAACCGATTCATGAATATTATTTTCTGCAATTTCTGATTTAGCTGGTTTTGCTGGAGTCCTAAACATAGGCATAGGTAGCGCCATTGCCGGTGGATAAGGCATTGATCGTTGTGCCATTTCTTCCATCCTTGCCATCGGTGCATCAATATACCAGGGTTTTAATTGTGGTGGTAATGTACTATGTCCTGGTTTGGCGGTAGATAGAGTTAGTTCTATACCTAACCAATCTTCACCTGTACTTTGGGTAATTTCTGCCAAATAACTGAGATTTATTTGATCATTAGCACTATTCACCCGCAAATCATAATGGGGATGCCAAGTGGCATTGGCAATCATATAAGCTATTTCTAGCTCAATTTCTCCGGCTTTTTGAACTTCTACCCCCACAATGACATTCAAATTTTCTTTTGGTTGGGGTGTTTGAATTTTTTGTAAAGCATTACGGAGTGTTTGTAATTCTTTTTCTAGTTCTGACAGTTGTGCTTTACATTCTCCCGCAGCGATCGCATATTCGCAATATTGACTTCCCAAAAAGTTGAGAAAATCCAAGATTTCACTCAAGCTAAGATTCTTTCTCGCTAAACTTTGGGAAAATGGTTCTTCAGTTTTTTCCCGTAACCCTGCAATAAAATTAGATTGTAGTAACAAAGCGTCTATCTGCGCTTGTAAATGCCGTTTTTGAGTTTCAATTTGCTGAATATCTTTGGTTAATTGAGTGACTTTTTCCCCTATGGGTTCATTAGTTTGCTGGCGATCGCATCTCACCTCCAGCAATTTTACCACCGCTGTCCCCACACAACTCACTCTCATAGAATCAGTGGCTAGAATTACTGGCAATGAGGTGATTACTAATTCCTGTTCTTCTCCTGATAAGGATACCAATGCTCGTCTTGTCACCCAAGCTTGGTCATTATAGACTGTGACTGCGACAATTCGGCTGTCTAATATTTTCTGCCCAAATGGTGTTCCTGGGTTTATCCAGCAATTCTCATTTTGAAAAAAATAAGATAAAATTATCTTAATTTAAGTAGAGA
>NZ_VIKX01000261.1 GCF_009711935.1 Dolichospermum sp. UHCC 0259
CCTATCCCTGTTACTTCCTAATTCCTTTTTAGTGGGGGAGTGTGAACAGTTACTTTTAAATTAAAATCCTTTGTCGGTGAAATTCCCGAAACAGAAAATAATAAACCGCCTGAAAATGTCATTATTGAAAAAAATTGGTTAGGCATAACTCCCGATGGGAAAATGCCAGAAAATACCTCCGCTTTTGGTGTTTCTGTATTTAATTCCTTGGGAACAATTATCCGCCATAATCGCATTTCCTATCATGATGGTAGTGGGATTATTACCGGTTGGCAAGCTATAGAAATGCAAGTAATTGAAAATATTATTCTTGGCAACGGTTTAGCAGGAATGCCCGATGCTATTCGCCTAGATGGTAATATTAGTAAATCGCAAATTAAATCCAACTTGATTTGTGGCAATGATGGTAGTGGTATCTATGCCTTTAAACCTCAAGGAAGTACGACAATAACTAATAATAATATTAAATCTAATGGCAGAAGATTTCGTCGGGCTGCTGTTTATTTAATGGGAAATGATCATCAGGTTAACAATAATAATATTAGTTATCAAGCTGGTTCAGGCGTAGTGATTACATCCTATCCCCAAAGTGATAGAAACATCATTGAAAATAATAAATTTAATTTTTTAGAAGGATTAAGTATAGACCTCAATCATCAGCATAATGTAGAAGTACAAGACTTTGAAAATGGAGATGGCCCAAATCCAAACCGTAACTCCGAAAATAGAAGATTAGATACAGCAAATGGTGCTATTAATAGTCCTAGATTTCTCAGTCCTGAATTTTTCTCAGGACTAAGTTCTCAAGTGGGTATTGATGGTATAGCTGATCCTAATTCTCAAGTTGATATTTATCGCATTAGTGGGAAAACTGGTTATGGATCTTTGAGTGAACCATTAGCCACAACTACCGCTGATAATCAGGGTAAGTTTAGCTTCAATTTGGGTAATTTACAACCAGGAGATAGAGTGAGTGCGATCGCTACCCTGAAGCAATATGGGACATCAGAACCCGCCTATCCCGCTGTAGTTCGTCCTATAGATATGAATAAATCTATTGTTATCAACAGTAAATCTCAACTTCCTGCTACATTTCCCCAATGTTTAACACCACCAGTACCAATTCCCCAAGTTCCTATTCCCAATATCGTCAACAAACCACCAGAACCTATCAAACTTAAAGTTCCTAAAAACATCCACTTTGCCCTCGACAAATATTACATTAGTCCTGCCAGTGCTAAAATATTAAATAAAATTGCTCAAGTATTACGTGATAATCCCTCAATTATCGTGGAAATTTATGGACACACCGACAGACGTGCCAGCGATAAATATAATTTGCGATTGGGTGCAAACCGCGCCAAATCAACTCGCAATTACCTCATCCGTCAAGGTATTGCCCCAGAAAGAATGACAATTCGTTCCTTTGGTGAATCTGAACTATTAACCCCTGGTAATAGAAAATTAGATCACGCCCGTAACCGTCGTGCAGAATTTATTTTTAAAGATATTCGTGGCATTGAAGTAATAGTTCAAGAAACAGATTTGCAGTTGGAGTAAAGAAAATGTCGTTATTTAAAAGATTGAATTTAACGCAGACTACACATAATTTAGCAGCAAACATCAACCCACTCAACCACCATAAAATCCTATTAACTAGCCTTACCTTATTACTCTCTACCCTAACTTCCTCCATACAACCTGCCCAAGCCGAAGGTAGCCGCACACTATACCCTACCAATCTTGCTGGTGCTAGTAGAGCTAATTTAGAATGGAGAACAGACTCATACGCCAATATCGTTAGACGACGAACCTTACTAAAAGTATACGCCAATGCAGGAGAGCATATTCTCCTAGGTTCCAGTGCTGTAGGGCAAGGTAGTGGCGACATCTTAGTTTACGATCCTGGTCAAGTCACTGGAAGTATTGGTAGTGAAAACATTCCCGGAATACCCAACTTCAGGTGTACCACCGATCAACCTGGGCGAGGCCAGATCACAAGTCGCGCTCTGGAATTGGCAGGTCCCAGGTCTATTACTGGTGGAGGCAATCCCACTGGTTACATCCCCTGTTTCTATCAAGCACCATCTACAGGAGTTTATGATGTCGTTTTCTACGGACCTGCTGGGGGTAACAACGGAAGCGATGGTGTACCTACCGGAGAGTTGAGTTTAACTAGTACCACCAACTTCGATACTGCTCAGGGAAGCAGTGTTGCAGCTTGGGACGTAACAGTGCGTAGCAGCACTACGACTTCCACAACCGACATCAATGGGCGGTTATTCGCCTACTATTTAGCCTTATTCACAGGTGGTAACCTTCGTCCTGTCTACTTCGATATCTATCCAGTCACAATCGATGGTTACCGATATCAAGTAACCCTCAGAGGACTAGACCCCAACGGATTTGTAATCTATGGTAATCAGGTAGGTTTTTTTGACAGCGACGGCACGTCAATTCTTTATCGCAACGTTCTTGCCAGTAATAGTGGTATTCCTGGTAATCAACTTATAGGTCTTGTCGGAGGTACTAGCCTTTCGCGTCCCCAGTACCCTACTTTTTTCAACCGTCTCGATCCCACTGCCCTATCATCCATCAATCGTTACCTAGGAAATGGTAATTTGGATGGAGTTGGTATTCCCCTAGCCGCGGAGCCTGGAACTGTGAATGGCTTCGGTTTTAGTGGTACGTTAACAAACAACAATAGTCAATTCACCACAGGTGGTGCGTTTACCTTCACAAACGACAGAATAGGGAATTACCAAATTATTATCAGCCAAGACGGCATAGATTTTGACCCCACTAAGTCAACCAACCGAGCAATAAATGGTTACTTTCTCACTACAGGAACCCAGACAGTTAATTGGAACGGTAGAGATAACAGTGGTAACTTCTTCCCCATTGGTATTAACTACAGATCTAGGATCAGAATTCATTCTGGTGAATATCACTTTCCCATGTTAGATGCCGAAAATAATTTTTTTGGTGGGCCTACCATAACTCTGCTGAATTCACCTGATGCAGGAAAAACAACAGGATTTTATGATGATCGTGGGTATACAACTATTGGTGGTACGAATGTTGGCACTCCAGGCAGCGGTCTCTGCCCTCCTGCTAACTCAGCCAATCAAAACCCACCCAATCCACTATTCAGTGACCCGATTAATGGGTTTAATACTGCAAGCAATCAGCGAGCCTTTGGACAAGATACAGCAGGAAATAGTGCTGGCAACACGGGTACTCCTTGTACGGGTGCGTTTGGAGACACTAAGGGATTGGATATATGGACTTATAGCTTCACCAATGCTGCTGAGGTCTTGCTGAATATCCTTGGTGATCCTAGATTACTAATGGTTAAACGAATCACAGCTATTAATGGCGTTCCCATAAATCAATATGTGGATGACCCTAATAGCACTGACGACAACAACACTAATAACTGGCCGACACCTCTTAACATTTATTTACGGGGTAGAATTGATGGTGGTACTGTTAAACCAGGAGATGAAATAGAATATACCATCTACTTTCTCTCCAGTGGGACAACACCGATAACTAATATAAATTTCTGTGACTTAGTGCCAGAGAATACCACGTTTCTGCCCACTTCATTTAATGGAAATATTGTAAATTCCACTGATAGAGATGGAGGTTTAACTACCGCTGATTATGGTATGATGCTGCAAATTGGGTCTACTACGCCTACTATAAAATATCTCTCCAATATTGTAGATTCTCCTGATCGTGGAAGGTACCTCACCCCAGGAACAGAAATCCCTACTACTTTTAACTGTACGAACAATACAAATGGGGCTGTTTTAGTCAATATTGTCAGCAAAACCACACCACCGACTACCCCAGCAGTAGCAGGGGAAACTTTGCCCAATGCAACTGCACCAGGTGTTCCCGCAAATTCCTATGGCTTTATCCGCTTCCGTGCTGTGGTAAAATAGATACCCTCTATAGATCCCCGACTTCTCTAAGAAGTCGGGGATCTTAAATTTAGGGAATTGCAAGTTGATATAATTGCTTTTTCCCTAACGGTGTCACCACAACCGCTTCTACTCTACGGTTAGGAGGTAAGGGAAGAGTGAGATCAAATTTGCCATTACTATCAATATTCTGGCGCTCTTTGGCAACTATCAACAAGTTCACCGGATCAACAGTACCAGCAATCCTCACTTGATTACCATCAGCTACGAGTTGTATGATTTTCAAACGGGTATCTTCCCGGAGAGGCACGGCTTTGGAAGGTGGTTGTCCGGGAATGATCAGATTTTGGAAACCACCCTTAACTAAAACTGTTTTTCCTTGAGCAGCGGTGGCTACACTGCCCTTTTGAGTGCCAGTTCCCATTTTGCCATCATCCTGTACACTCACACCAAAATCAGTCCCCCGCACCCCAGCTACCCCAGCAGGAGTGTGAATTTCCACGCGGGAATTTGTATCAGTTAGGGGACGAAGTTGTAAACGGACTTGTCCAGTTTTGACCTGAAGTTCGGTGATTCGTTCACCTCCCCTTCCCGTTAGCAGTTTTTGTACGGTTAAAGTTGTATTTTCAGAAACCCTGATTACTCCAGTTCCTATATCAATAGCCAGAACTGCACTAGCACCTTGTTTAGTAGTAATTGTATCCCCAACTAATTTAAGTTGGATGCCCTTGCGAGCGGGTTGGGATGTCTGTCCACGGGAATAAAACACTTGTCCAATAGTACGACGAACTTCTATCCAGCGATCGCCCCTCACCTCTAATTTATCCGCAGCCGAAGCATTTAGGCAACCCACTAACCCAACCACTACCAAAATCAAGTTACCAGTCCAAAAAGTTTTCATCCCTACACCCTATCTAGTGGAAATAGATAACTCGCGCATCTATCCTATAGTATCTCAAAACACTAGACAAACACTCAGCCTCTTCTCTTTTATGAGAACTCCCCGCATATATATAAGTTCCCAGCCGATGCTTTGCTAAAAATGCGTCAGCAGCGATGTTTCTGACAAACTTTAATAATTTTTCTGAACTACCAGGAACAACGACTACATAAGGACGGTTTGGCACTTTACCAATCACAATCACATTATTCTGTTGAACAGTATTTGCAGATTTGCTAACTTCCGGCAAACTTTGGGGAATACAATTAGGTGATTGCGCCCAAGCTTTGGATAATAGGCTCTCACATGAAACAATTATAGCTATGGCCGTAATGAGATACTTATTCATAACATTTTAGATTTTTTTTATACCACATTTGTAATTATAGATGTAAAAATGTTAACAATCTTCCTATGCTTGATGTATAGTAGACTTAGATTTATTATTTAATCATAAACTTAAATTCTAATTTAGATAAGACAATGACAGAAAATATAGATCATGACCGCTTATTCAAAGAACTAATATCAACCTTTTTCATAGAATTTATGGAATTATTCTTTCCTCAAGTTCTTGAATATATAGACACAGAATCAATTATATTCTTAGACAAGGAAATATTTACTGATGTCACCGCAGGAGACAAATATGAAACCGACCTAATAGTTAAAGCTAAATTTTTAGGTCAACCTTCTTATCTGATAATTCATATTGAAGCCGAGTCAGGTGCAAGAGCAAAATTTAATCAAAGAATGTTTCGTTATTTTGCCAGATTAGATGAGAAATTGGACTTACCAATCTATCCGATAGTTATATTTTCCTACGACTCACCCAAAAACGTCGCCGTAAATAACTATCAAATCAACTTTCCTGATTTTCAAGTGCTAAAATTTAATTATC
>NZ_VIKX01000262.1 GCF_009711935.1 Dolichospermum sp. UHCC 0259
TTTTCTCCATAAAAGAGGCGCAAGAGCCAAATTTCCTAATGGATATTATGCTAGAGGACTTGATAACAAAGTAACTATTCCATTCTTTAAAGAATATTTTCCAAGATATGCTAATAAGGAAACTGGTTTTTTAACTAAAGCAACACGCGCAGACATTATCTGGAATTTTGATGAGGGAAGCAAATTACCATTCAAAAGTAAAAGCTTAATTCAACCTTTTTTAACTTTGATTAATAAAATTGAAAATCAAACGATTAATCTTGAGAATTGTTTAGTTTATATTTTATTACAATTACATCTTCTTTGTCAGTCACAAGCAGAAACCTTTACTGAAACGATAGAACTTGCTAGTTCTAAAAATATTCTCAATATTAATACAGTGATGAAAATGGTAGAAAGACATTTTGCAGAACCATCAAGTTCTCGACTACCAGTTATTGTAATTTTTGCTATCTATGAACAACTATTGAAAACTGTTCGCAGATTTGAAAATAAAATATTACTACCTTTAAATGTTCATACTTCTGCGGATAAACATGGTTATGGTGATATAGAAATAAGAGATAACCATAACAATCCATTTGAAATATTAGAAATAAAACACAATATTCCTATTGATAGAAATATGATATTAGATATAGTCAAAAAATCTGCCAATACAACGATAGAAAGGTATTATATTCTAACGACATACAAAACCTGTTTTATTAATCAACATGAAGAGGAATATATTAATGAATTGATTTTGAATATTAAAAGAGAATGTGGGTTAGAAATTATTGCTAATGGTATTGTGAATACTTTAAAATATTACTTGCGTTTTATAGAAGATTATCAAGAATTTATTAACACATATACTGAAGAACTAGTAAGAGATGCTAGAAATTCAACAGAAATTAAAGATGCTCATATTGAAGCTTGGAAAATGATTTTACAAGAATACATATAGTCGTTTAATCAGAAATATTGAATATTCCTGTTGACCTTGGTTTGTATATATGTTACAAATATATAAATAGGATAGATGGATTGTAATGAATTAGAACTTATAGGGTTAAAAATTATGACAACCAAGGAATTACTAATACAAGAAATTAGCTCAATGTCAGAAATAGAGCTTATACAAACACTGAATATCATCAGATCAATTAAACAAAAAGAGTCTAAACTTCCTCATCGTCCAGGATCAGGAAAATCTATTCTTCGTCATGTTGGAAAATGGGTTGGTGATGATCTCAAGGAATGTTTAGAAATAGTACAATCTTCTCGTGGAATTGCTGAATTTTAATGATATACCTTCTGGACACAAATCACTGTAGCTCTATTATTTTTGGTGATTCTACTGTTATTAGAAAAATAGAATCTATTGGTATTGCTAATATTGCAATTTCAGCTATTACTGAAGGTGAGTTATTATATATGGCTGAAAATTCTACATCAATAGTAGATAATTTGGCTATAGTTGAGGAATTTTTAGAAGATATCCCTGTTTACGATGTAAATAGTGATACAAGTCGAATTTATGCCAAGCTGAAAGCCAAAATTATGGATTGTTTTGGTCCCAAAGAACGAAAAAAAAGACGAAAAGCCCGAATACATGAATTAGGTATAAGTGAGAACGATTTATGGATTGCGGCAATTGCTATTGAAAATTATCTCACAGTTGTTTCCGCAGATAGAGATTTTCAACGTATCCAACAAGCTTGGGATTTCCCTTTAGAAAATTGGCATGATTTATTAGATAGTTAAGTTAATAGATATATTACTAAACATGATTACTCCTATCTCGTCTGAAAAATATTCTGCACCATTTTCTTTTCCACCCTATCAGCAGCATGATCCAACTCTATCACCTCAGCATCACTCAAAAACCAACCCAAAGCCCCAATATTCTCCTGTGCTTGTTCTAGACTTTTAGCCCCAGGAATGGGAATTGTGCCTTTACTAATACACCAATTAATCGCAACTTGAGACATAGTTTTATTTCTCGTATTTGCTATTTCCTGCAAACAACCTAAAAGCGGCTTCATTCCTGGTAATAACTGCTTACATAAAAAGCCCCGGATACCTTTGGGAAAACTCCCATTCTCCGAAAACTTTCCTGTTAATAAACCCAACCCTAAAGGACTATAAGCAATTAATGAAATTCCTAACTCATCACAAACATCTTTTAAACCTAATTCCGTCACCGGATAAGTAGATAAAAGTGAATATTGTACCTGCAAAGTTTTAATAGGTATGCCTCTTTCCTGAAATCTTTTATGTACCCATAAAAGTCTTTTAGTTCCATAATTAGATAAACCCACACCCTTCACCAAACCTTGCTCATACAAATCACCTAAACCATCTAATAAACCCACCTCTTGCCAAGGCGCATAATTAGCTGTAGACCAGTGCATTTGCACCAAATCAACATTTTTACCTAATCTTTTGGACGAGGCACGACAAGCTGATATAATTGAATTTCTAGTCCATCTCCAAGGGTAGGCAGCTAACTTTGTAGCAATGCAAATATTCTCCTGATTGATTCCCTGATATGCTTGGGCAAATTTTCCTAAAAGTAACTCACTACGTCCCTTTAACTTGCCTGTCCCGTAGGAATCACCCGTATCAAATAATGTA
Organism: Dolichospermum sp. UHCC 0259; assembly: GCF_009711935.1. Lineage (GTDB taxonomy): Bacteria > Cyanobacteriota > Cyanobacteriia > Cyanobacteriales > Nostocaceae > Dolichospermum. The sequence goes on from NZ_VIKX01000262.1 coordinate 2,623, forward strand.
ATCCCATTGCTCACACAAAGATTAAAAACCTCTTGTAACTGGTTATCCATACTTTCATCGTATCCCCAGAGCAGTTGGTTTCCCCAAGCCCAAGTTCCGCAACCCATGAGAGGTAGATTTAGTAATTGGTTAGTTTGCATACTTAATAACTTTTATTAACTACCTATTTAGTGAGCCGATACCGTTTATTATTGTTTAATTTAATCATGACAAACGATACCTGAATTGATGACATCTATACACGGCCTAATGATCTTACCCACGATGTAACCAATCTGAAGATACAAGCCGGGACTATAGGAACTTCTCAGGTTGCTATAGCCACAAACTTAACTCTAACAACAGGGTTGGCTTCTGATATGAGAGAAGTTAAAAGCGATATTCGACAAATGACATCAGATATCAGAAATATTGACGCGAGTATTAATGAAATACTGCGATTATTACGCAGCCAAAACAATCAATCATGAACTAATCGCATCCGCTCAATAATATCATCCATGTAACGTAAAAATTAAATGCCCATTATTATCTGCCCTGGAATCCATGCACCAGAATTAACTAACAGCTTTATCCAAGGGTGCTTAAATCAAGCTAGTGAAAAATCCGTAGATATACTGGTTTATCCCGAACAGGGTTATTTAACTTTATCAACATTGCATATTTTACATTTTCTGTGCGATCGCTTGGGAGCGCCTAGCGATCGCCCCAGGAATAAGCTAGAATCGCCTGTTATATTCTTATGCTTTAGTGCTGGTGTCATTGGCGGTATAGGTGCGGCTACAGCGTGGCAACTTTTGGGAGGTCATGTGCAAGCCTTCATTGCCATTGATGGTTGGGGAGTCCCTCTAGCGGGCAATTTCCCGATTCATCGTTTGAGTCATGATCATTACACCCATTGGACTTCAGCTTACCTCGGTATGGGAGAAAACAACTTTTACGCCGATCCAGCAGTTGACCATTTATCAATGTGGCACTCACCTCAATCTGTTCAAGGAAAGTGGGTAAACCCATCTGTCAACTTCTCACCAATTAAAAACTACCTGACTGCATCTGAATTTCTCAATTTCCTATTAGAACGTTATAACAGGAAATAGTGATTATTTATTCCCCATTCCCAAGTATCTAATGTTTCCCACTGAACCTACCGCTGTTAATAACGGTTTTACCGGACTGCTGAAAAACCGGGGTTTTATGCTCCTGTGGATTGGTCAACTGATTTCCCAATTAGCTGATAAGGTATTCTTTGTCTTAATGATTGCCTTACTCAAACTCTACTTACCTGTTGATAATGCAGCAGGTGACGGACGCTTCTATTTGTACATGGCATTTACCGTGCCAGCAATGTTGTTTGGTTCTGCTGGTGGTGTTATTGTTGACCGTGTACCAAAAAAGCTGATTATGGTGGGTTCAGACGTGGTGCGGGGATTATTCATGGTCTTAATTCCCTTCCTGCCACGAGAATTTAGCATACTTTTATTCTTCACCTTTTCTATCTCCACCATTACCCAGTTTTTTGCCCCAGCCGAACAAGCGGCAATTCCGCTATTGGTGAAAAGAGAAAGTTTAATGGCTGCCAATGCCTTATTTAGCAGTACAATGATGGCAGCATTAATTATTGGTAATGCAGTTGCCACTCCCATGTTGAATTGGTTTGACAGCTTTAATAAAGGCTTTGGTAAGGAATTGGTGGTTGGCTGTTTATACATCCTTTCCGCCGTGATTATGATGCCAATTCAGTTTCAAGAACACAGGCACATTCACGAAGAAACAGCCGCAATTAATCCCTGGGCTGAATTTTTGTTAGGACTACGCTATCTCAAACAAAATCGGCTAGTTTGGAATGCTATGCTGCAAATAGTTACATTATACTGCGTATTTGCCGCTTTGATAGAATTAGCAATTGGTATGGCAGCAAGGTTACATTTAGCACCAGAAGAATTTAGTTCCTTCGTCGCTGCGGCGGGGGTGGGTATGGTGATAGGTGCGGCTATTTTGGGGAATTTTGGACATCGCCTCCATCATAAACCTTTGCCTTTAATTGGGTTTTTGATTATGGCGTTTTCTTTGGGTTTGTTCATTTTCGTTGATAACCAACCCCTAGCATTAGGACTTTGCATTTTCTTGGGCGTAGGTGCTGCTTTTGTCAACGTGCCAATGCAAACTTTAATTCAACAACAAACACCACCAGAAATGCACGGTAAAGTCTTTGGCTTTCAAAATCATGCCATTAATATCGCTCTGACAGCACCGTTATTAATTACAACAAAGCTAGTTAATGCCTTTGGATTGTCGGCGGTGTTATTCGGAATGAGTATAGTTGTTGGGGCTGTTGGTGTTTGGACTTGGCAAAATACTCGGCGGGTATTGCAAGATGTGATCTAAAAATTGTACAATCATAATCCGTTCTTAACGCTAATAAATACGGCTTTCTCTGCAATTGTGAGAATTTTTACATTAAAATGAAGTTTTAAATACAGAATCTAAGCGTTAATTTTAGCTATACTTTGAGGTTAACTGTGGTTTCGTCTTCTCAAATCAGTCTCCCAAAATCTGAACATAATCAGCAGTCTCCCGTATCTAATTCGTCAGTTCCCGCACCCAAACGGGCATCTGGCGGTTTTGCATTGATAGATAGTTTAATCCGTCATGGTGTTGAGCATATTTTTGGTTATCCCGGTGGCGCGATTCTACCGATTTATGATGACCTCTATAAGATAGAAGCCGGGGGTACGATTAAGCATATCTTGGTTAGACATGAACAAGGTGCTTCCCACGCTGCCGACGGTTACGCCCGTGCTACTGGTAAAGTAGGAGTATGCTTTGGTACTTCCGGTCCGGGAGCGACCAATTTAGTTACAGGTATTGCTACAGCCTACATGGATTCCATTCCCATGATTGTGGTGACGGGACAAGTACCCCGCGCAGCAATTGGGACAGATGCTTTCCAAGAAACAGATATTTACGGGATTACCTTACCCATTGTTAAGCATTCCTATGTAGTCCGTGATGCCAAAGATATGGCGCGGATTGTGGCTGAGGCATTTCACATTGCCGGCACGGGTAGACCTGGACCCGTTTTAATTGATGTTCCCAAAGATGTGGCTTTAGAGGAATTTGATTATGTGCCTGTCGCACCTGGTTCGATTAAGTTACCTGGCTATCGTCCTACAGTCAAGGGAAATCCTCGCCAAATTAATGCAGCTATTCAATTAATTCGAGAAAGTCGTCGTCCATTGTTGTATGTTGGGGGAGGAGCGATCGCAGCTAATGCCCACGAAGAAATCAAACAACTGGCAGAATTATTTAATCTCCCTGTCACCACAACCTTAATGGGTATCGGTGCATTTGACGAACATCATCCCCTATCCTTGGGAATGTTGGGAATGCACGGCACAGCTTACGCCAACTTTGCCGTTACAGATTGCGACTTATTAATTTGCGTTGGGGCGAGATTTGATGACCGAGTTACAGGTAAATTGGATGAATTTGCCTCTTTAGCTAAAGTCATTCACATTGATATTGACCCCGCAGAAGTCGGTAAAAATCGCGTTCCTGAAATCCCCATTGTGGGCGATGTTAAAAACGTCTTAAAAGACTTATTACGTCGATGTCAAGACGCAAATACCAAAGCCACAGCCAACCAAAATCAAGAATGGTTAAACTTAATTAACAGTTGGAAACAAGATTATCCTCTCATTGTCCCCCATCACGCTGACAGCATTTCCCCCCAAGAGGTAATTGTCGAAGTTGGTAGTCAAGCACCCCAGGCCTTTTACACCACAGATGTCGGACAACATCAAATGTGGGCAGCCCAATTCCTCAAAAATGGACCAAGACGCTGGATTTCTAGCGCAGGTTTAGGAACAATGGGTTTTGGTGTGCCTGCGGCTATGGGTGTAAAAGTTGCCTTCCCTGATGATGAAGTGATCTGTATCAGCGGAGATGCCAGTTTCCAAATGTGTTTGCAGGAATTGGGAACACTAGCACAATATGGCATTAATGTCAAGACTTTAATCTTAAATAACGGTTGGCAGGGAATGGTGCGACAGTGGCAGGAAGCCTTCTATGGACAGCGTTATTCATCTTCTAACATGGAAGTCGGAATGCCTGATATTGAGCTTTTAGCACAGGCTTATGGCATCAAGGGGATGGTAATTACCAAGCGGGAAGAGTTGGCTGATAAAATTGCCGAAATGCTGGCACACAATGGCCCTGTAATTGTCAATGTCCATATTACCAGAGATGAAAACTGCTATCCAATGGTAGCCCCTGGCAAGAACAACTCGCAAATGGTTGGTTTACCAAAACCCTCGCCTAAAGATGCAGTTGAATCAATTTCTTGCAGCAATTGTGGGACTCAAAACCAACCTAATCATAATTTCTGTTCTGAGTGTGGAACAAAGTTGTAGTTAGATTTTGTAGGGGTTTAGCGTTATGCTTTACCCTTATACAAAATGGTAATTTATGATTTGAAGCCACATCAATTAATTAAGTTGCTAGTTATCTAGTACACTGCGGCGTAAATGAGATAA
>NZ_VIKX01000263.1 GCF_009711935.1 Dolichospermum sp. UHCC 0259
CTCTTCTCCCCCTACTTGCCTTTACCCGTCATTTTTGGATTGACAGACTACTAGTTAGTCATATTTTTTGTTAAACTGTTTTTTAGCTTCTTCATAAATCTCAATAGTAATTGGAGATAAATTATTATCTTGAGCGTAGGTTTCAATCTTTTTGCGAGCAAAAGGACGAACAAAAAAGGGAATGTCTTTAAGTTTTGCTTCAGCTTCAGGTGTCCATTGAATCTTGTCACTCATGGATTTTTAGATTTTGATAGTTTACTTAATCTTCTCTAAATTTTAACTGATCTAGAAGTTTAATTCGGCCAATTTAACTGTTTTACCAAATGTACCACTTCTGGTAAAATTAACTTTTCCATGCCCAGTCGCACAGCGTTACTAGAACCAGGAAGAGAAAAAATGATTTTGCTTTGATAAATACCAGCGACAGCGCGAGAAGCCATAGCGCGAGAACCAATTTCTTGATAACTTAAAACCCGAAATAGTTCTCCAAATCCTGGTAAGGTCTTTTCTAATAGCTTTTCTAAAGCATCATAAGTAGTATCTCTAGGAGCAATTCCTGTTCCTCCATTAAAAATTACAGCATTTATTTGAGCATCTCTACCCAAAGCTGTCATTTGGGATTGAATTTCTTTAGGTTCATCTTTGATAATTTGATACAATGCCACTGTGTGATGATCAGCCAAAAGTAGTTCTTTAATTAATTGACCACTTTTATCTGTCTCAGCAGAACGGCTATCACTAACAGTAATTACCGCACAAGTTATAGAAGTTTGCTGTGCATTTGGGTGTGGTTGAAATTCCATAGATAATATTTAAGTTTTAGCCAATAACCAATGACCAACGACCACTGACTACTGACTACTAAAAAATTAAGATTTGCTTAATCCGAGTCCATTTTTTTCAGCGTAGCGATTCATGAACCGCATAAATCGATCCCATTCTTCATTAGACTTCATGACATAAATGGCTTCTAAAGATTCTGGTTTACCGTTGACAAATTTACCCTGAACTTCACGAATAACTATTTCCCCTTCTTCGTCAATTAAGTAAAGTCCCGTAGGTTCGGTGTTACCGTCTTGTGCCAAAATATTAGGATTAGTGAAGACAAATGTGGCTGTACCACTTTCACCTTGTTTTGCTCTTGTCAACCGGACATCTGGAACTACTTTTTCGTCAATACCTCTAGCAAACTGAATTTTCGCCATGATGAGTAAATTTAAAGTTTTGTGATCATTTTGTAATATTCTCTCATCATAGTGCAATTTCTACAGCAGTCATTTTACCTATGGTAATTAAATCTAGTTCACAATTCCGATTCCAACGCCGTTTATTGACGACAGCATTAATCATTGTAGTAGGCATATTCATTACTCTGAGTAACTATTCTAGCCCAGCTATATCTGCCACTAAACCAAAAAACGTCATTCTGATGATTGGAGACGGTATGGGTTGGGAAATGGCTCGCGCTGGGGCTATGGCTAAAGGATATAATTACACTTCTGGTAAGGGAGAGGGACTGAGTTTTCAAACTCTGGATAATTATGCCCTGGCTACCACCTATGGTACTACTATTGCTCCTGGTAATGGAGTGTTCAGCACGGGTAACTCTGCGTTATCAAACTCTAATCCGATTACAGGCGCTAGTCCGATGTTACCAGGGTTTAAATTCCAACCTCAATTTAATCCCGGAAATACACCATCTGGAGGAGAGAAAAATCTTAATTCCAATGCGGTGGGTAATTTGGTGGGTTATGATCCTCAGCGCGGGGGAATAAATCCTTGGACATTGGGTAATGATCCTGAATATATCAAGCACAGTTATCCTGATTCGGCTAATACAGCGACTACTCTGTACACGGGAGTCAAAAGCTATAACAATGCTATTTCTGTGGATATATTTGAAAAACCTTTAGAAACTATTCTCAAAACTGCGGCTGAACATGGTAAATCTACGGGGATTGTAACTTCTGTGCCTATAGATCATGCTACACCGGGTGCAGCAGCAGCAAATGTGAATCGTCGCAATAAATATGATGGTGATTATCCGACTTTAGATAATATTCTCCAGCAGGAACTTCGCATATATCAACCAACGGTAATTTTAGGTGGAGGTCATCCGCTTACGGGTGCTGGTAGTCAACCTCTACCTACGGGTGTAGAACCGCTAACTAAATTTGAATATATTACTAAATCAACTTATGCGGAATTGAGTAAAAAACCCCTTCAAAACCGTTATAAATATACATTTTTAGAACGGGGAAAAGATGCGGCTGCGAAGTTAGGGACTACTGCGGCGAGATTAGATCCAAATCAGGGCGATCGCTTGTTAGGATTATATGGAGCTAGGGGACAAGAGGGAAATCTCCCTGTAAGTACCGCCAATGGAGATTATAGTAATACAGGTTTGAGTATCTTTTCCCTGTTTGCTTCTCAAGGAAAAAACCCCGATACAGTTCGGCCTCTACTTCCTGGAGAAACTGACCAATCTTTTATTACTAGAGAAATTAATGAAAATCCCACACTCAATGATTTAACCAAAGCAGCTTTAGCAGTTTTATCCAAAGACAAAGATGGATTTTGGTTAATGGTAGAAGGTGGTGATATTGATTGGGCTGCCCATGATGATAATTTAGATAACATGATTGGGACAGTTTTAGATTTTGATAAAGCTGTAAAAAGCACAATTGACTGGATTCAAAATAACGGTGGTTGGGAAAATAATCTGCTCATTGTCACCGCTGATCATGATCATTATCTGACTTTAAATCCCAACTTTTCCGAACTGCTGAAAGAAAAAGGCGCAGAAGCTTTAACCGCTGAATCTGATTCCATTAAAGCCGGTCATTTTTGGGGTTCTAATCCCAACATCAAATATGGTTGGGGAAATCATGCTAACCGTCCAGTTCCCGTTTATTACCAAGGTCAGGGTTCGGAATTTTTAACCAATTCTGTCGGTAAGGGATTTCAACTTTATGGTTATGATATTCCTGGTATTAAAGGTTTAGTAGACCAAATCCACATTTATCAAACTCAACGACAAGCAATAGGGAATAGGAAGTAGGGGGAGTAGAGGAAGTAGGGGAAGTAGGGGGAGTAGGAAGATAAGAATAGTATCTAGTAGTTCGTCAAATTTATTTTG
>NZ_VIKX01000264.1 GCF_009711935.1 Dolichospermum sp. UHCC 0259
TGGACAGCATATTTACAGTTCTTTATTCTGGTAATATGGGTAGATGTCATGATACGGACACTATTTTGGCAACTGCTCAAAAATTACAAAATGAACCAATTCAGTTCGTTTGTATTGGTGGTGGACCCAAACGGGAAAGTTTTATTCAAGATGTCAACCGGTTGGGACTAAAAAACTTTCTCTTTCTTCCCTATCAAGACAAGAGTGTGTTACCGTATTCCCTGACAGCTTGTGATTTGTCATTAGTTAGTGTAGAAGCTGGTCTAGAAAGCCTAGTTGCTCCTAGCAAACTCTACCCAGCTTTAGCTGCGGGAAGACCTATAGCAGCCATTTGTCCAAAAGATTCCTATTTGCGACAGCTAATAGCTGATGGTAAATTTGGTGTCAGCATTGACAATGGAGATAGTGAGAGTTTATCTAAATTTATTCTCAACTTAAAGAGCGATCGCCAACTGGCAGAAAAAATGGGTAATGCCTCCCGCCAATATTTGCAATCAAACTTTACACCAGAAATCATCGCTAAACAATACATCGATGTGCTAGAATAATCTATAACTTGAAATATCACTCCAGCCTAATCAGCGTCGGAGTGTGAACAAATTCAGTAAATCTAAGACAACTAAGTTAACAAAATTTAATATCTCAACGTTGAATCAGGAGTTGGGCTTTGATGGTCTTTTTGATCTCAGTCCCTCCCATGCAACCTTCTTACGATGCTATTGTTTAGTTAGTGATCAGGAGGCCGAAGTGCAGAAAAGGTGTGAGCGAAATCGGAAACGTTCCCAACGGAGAGCGATACGTTGTCCCATACATGGTTGTTACATAGATAGTGTTAGCCAAAAATATGGACTATTTGCCGAACAAGCCGGACAACTACAAGAGCGAGGTATTAGTAGACGAGAAGCGATGATTTTAGTCGCCAATAAGACTACAGTTTCTTTACAAGGTGAGTGGTTAGAGGCTTTTTGGTGCGAAGAGTGCCAAGAAACAAAATGGTATCATGTACATAAGAATGGATCTAAATATGAGATATCTCTGGCCCCAGCCGAACTTTGGCAACAAGCAACAGGTGTCATTCATCCCCATCGCAATCCTTCTGTGGGAGAATTTACCTATAGGCAATCTCGAATGCTTGGGGGTAACAGTGTTAAAGACTTCTGGGTAATGAATTGACATGAAAAAAGCCCTCATTTGTGGAGTATCTGGACAAGACGGAGCATACTTAGCACAATTACTGCTCAAGCAAGGCTACACAGTCTGTGGAACTTCCAGAGATGCCCAAATATCCCCTTTCCACAATTTAGTCCACTTAGGCATTAAAGATCAAGTAAAGCTAGAGTCAATGTCCTTGACTGACTTCCGCAGCGTCTTACAGGTACTCACAAAAATCCAGCCAGATGAAGTTTATAACTTAGCTGGACAAACTTCCGTTGGTTTATCCTTTGGACAACCTGTAGAAACCCTAGAAAGCATAGCTACAGGCACACTAAATTTATTAGAAGCCATTCGCTTTTTAGGCACATCCATTAAAGTTTACAATGCAGGTTCGAGTGAATGCTTTGGTGATACTGGCAATGTAGCAGCAGAAGAAACAACTCCATTCCGTCCCAGAAGTCCTTATGCTGTAGCTAAAGCCGCTGCTTTTTGGGAAGTAGCTAACTACCGAGAAGCTTACGGATTATTTGCCTGTTCAGGAATTTTATTTAATCATGAATCTCCCCTGCGTCCAGAAAGATTTGTCACACAAAAAATTATTGCTACTGCCTGTCGGATTGCCCAAGGTAGTAATGAAAAATTATATTTAGGTAATATGTCAATTCAGCGGGACTGGGGTTGGGCGCAGGAATATGTGGAAGCCATGTACTTAATGTTGCAGCAAAATCAACCTGATGATTATGTGATTGCGACGGGAGAAAGCACTTCCTTAGAAGATTTTGTAGCAGCAACATTTACATCTGTAAATTTAGACTGGCGTGATCATGTAGTAGTTGATAGTAGCCTATTTAGGCCTACAGATTTAGCGGTGGGTAAAGGTAATCCCAGCAAAGCCAAAATCCAATTAGGATGGGAAGCTAGATATAAAATGCAGGATGTCGTGAAAATGATGGTAGAAGCGAAATTAAAGTCATGAAAAAATCTGATCCAGTCGGGAACTTTTGCTAAAATAGTTAGGTGGAACTTCGCTGAGACTGAAATCAAACATCAATATTTAAATTGTAATTGAGTAAGTAAAATGCCACCTATACAAGCAAATTACGAAATTTATGAACAAGATTATCCTGAGTGGTTGGATATTACCCTTGACCAACTGCAAAATCGGGATTTAGAAAATATTGACTGGGAACATTTAATTGAGGAAATCACTGCCTTGGGAAACGAACAAAGGCGTAAAGTAGAAAGTTACTTGAGACAACTTATTAAATACTTACTTCTTTATCAATATTGGGAGACAGAGAAGTTCTATTGTGCCAAAGGATGGATTGAAGAAATCGATAATTTTAGGTCTGAATTAGATTTATTTTTAGAGTCTAAAGTTCTTTATAATCATTGTGAAAAAATCATAGATAAAATTTACACCAAAGCTAGAAATAACACAATTCGTAAATCTCAACTATCTCCAGAAATATTCCCTGAAACTTGTCCTTATTCCTTAACAGAAATTCTCAACCCTGAATGGTTGCCATAATTAAAATAAATCTAACTTTGTGATGAACGGAAACCTAAATATAAAATGCAGGATGTAGTGAAATGATGGCAAATGCGAGGTTAGCTAGATCAGAATCATGAAAGAAACCACTTCTCCTCCAGAACTAATAATTGAAGCAGGGCGGACAGAAAAGCAATACTGGCAAGATTTATGGCGATATAGAGAACTATTTTACTTCCTAGCTTGGCGAGATATTTTAGTTAGATATAAACAAACAGCCATTGGTGTTGTTTGGGCGCTAATTCGCCCTTTTTTAACAATGGTAGTATTTACAGTTGTATTTGGGCAATTAGCAAAATTACCATCAGAAGGTGCGCCCTATCCAATTCTCGTATTTTCCGCCATGTTACCTTGGCAATTCTTTTCCAATTCTCTCTCAGAGTGCAGTAACAGCTTAATTACCAATGCCAATTTATTATCAAAAGTCTATTTTCCTAGATTAGTAGTACCCACTAGCGCGGTAGTAGTCAGCTTTGTGGACTTTATGATTTCTGGGATAATTTTATTGGCTTTAATGGCTTGGTATAACTTTATCCCCACTTGGCGAATTTTAACTTTGCCCTTGTTTGTTGGTGTTGCCTTTGCTGCTTCCATTGGTGCGGGATTGTGGTTAGCTTCCTTAAATGTCCAGTATCGAGATTTTCGATTTATTGTGCCATTTATTGTCCAGTTTGGTTTGTATATCTCACCTGTAGGATTTAGCAGTAGTATCGTCCCTGAAAAGTGGCGGTTTATTTATTCCTTAAATCCAATGGTCGGAGTGATTGACGGTTTTCGGTGGGCAATTTTGGGTGGAGAATCTCAGTTGTATTTGCCAGGTTTTATTCTCTCTATGGGATTAGTGTTTTTACTATTAGTAAGTGGGATTTGGTATTTCCGTAAGATGGAACGAACTTTTGCAGATGTGATTTAAGATCATTTGCTAGAATAGAAAAGTTATTTTCTGTCTAAAGTCTCTCTCCAAAAACAAGATTTCATGGTTATGTTCAGTGGTAATCAATCTATAGTTGAATCTTGGCAACAGCGATTAAATACAGGAGATAATTAATAATGTATCAAAGCGATGTGCATAGTAAACCCAGCTATGAGCCATTACCTCCTCAACAAACACTGCCAACGATGTATGATTTACCTAGCGAAGATCCAGAGGAGCCAGGTTTGCCAGACGAATTTCACCTTTTACAACCAGAATTACTGCGTAGCACCTTCCGTCCGCCTTCTTATTCAGAAGATAATGTATTTACAGGTAGTGACTTAAATTTATACTATGACAGCAAGCATACACAATGGTATAAACGCCCTGATTGGTTTGCAGTTTTTGGGGTATCCCGTTTTTATGAACAAACAGAACTAAGATTAAGTTATGTTACTTGGTATGAAGGAACATATCCCTTTATAGTTGTAGAATTAATATCTCCAGGAACAGAAAACGAAGACTTAGGCAGAAATTTACGGGAAGTTAATCAACCACCTAATAAATGGACAGTATATGAGCAAATTCTGAGAATCCCTTATTATTTTGTCTATAACCGTTATACTGATGAGTTTCACTGTTTTGGTTTAGTAATGAACCGTTATCAACCTATCTCTATTAATGGATTAGGGGTATGGCTAGAAGAAGCTGAATTGGGTTTAGGATTATGGGAGGGAGAATATCAAGGACTAACTAGACAGTGGTTACGTTGGTATGATCAGGATAATAATTGGTTGCCTACACCAGAAGAACGAGAAAAACAACGGGCAGAACAGGAAAAACAACGGGCAGAACAGGAAAAACAACGGGCAGAACAGGAAAAACAACGGGCAGAACAGGAAAAACAACGGGCAGAACAGGAAAAACAACGGGCAGAACAGGAAAAACAACGGGCAGATTCTGCTGAATTAGAAGTAGCTAAATTACGACAATTGTTATTTGAACAAGGTATCAGCTTACCTAATTATTAATAAAGTTGAAAAATTGTCCAGTACGAAGTTAATTGTTACTAATTTTATGTCTAAATCACCTCTCTACGAAACAGATTTCATGGATTGGTTAACTCAACAAAAATTAGCCTTAGCTAGTCGAGATATCACAGCTTTGGATTGGGAAAATTTGGCAGAAGAGTTAGATGCTATGGGTATTAGTGAAAAAAATGAGTTAAAAAATCGGTTAATAATTTTATTAACTCATTTGCTAAAATGGCAATACCAATCTTCTAAACGTTCTATTAGTTGGTTTGCCACTATTGCCAACCAAAGAGATGATTTACAAGATTTACTCAATGAAAAACCAAGTTTAAAACAATATATTCCTGATATTTTACCTAAAGCTTATCGAAATGCTAGAAGAGAAGCATCAGCAGAAACAGGTTTGGTATTAGCTACATTTCCTGAACCTTTTCCTTATAATATAGAAGAGATATTAAATCCTGAATTCTTGTGTAATACCACAGATGATTTTGAGAGAGCGATAGTAGGGCGCTAGAATTTAAGAAAACAATCATAATTAAATTATAAGCAAAAAATAATTATGCCTAAAATAAAAATATTACAAGAAGATCAATCTTATACCTTTAGTGCTTACTTTGATTTACCCTATGAAACCGATGACATTTTACGAGAATTTGATTATTCATTTATCAAAACAGAATTATCTTTACCTCAAACAGATCAACCTGTAGTAAATGAACTTTTGCTTATTAAAGAAAAGATCAGAAAAATTTTACCTTTGATTAGTTTAAGCAGTGAAACTGCTAGACGAGAAACTTTAGTAGCTCCCATTTTGTTAGAAATTATTGCTATCTGTCACTGTCAGTTAAAAATTGAATATCCGTTAAGAGTGAGCGATCGCTTAAAAGGAACTTTAGACTATTTATTGCATTCTACACATGATTTATTAGTAATTGAAGCCAAGAAAGATGATTTAACAAAAGGTTTTACTCAACTTGCCGTGGAATTAATTGCTTTATCTGAAATCACAGACCAAGATATATTTTATGGTGCTGTGACTATTGGGAATTTGTGGCAATTTGGTAAATTAGATAAAGTTGAAAAAACTATCTATCAAGATTTAAATCTTTTTAAAATTCCTGATGATTTGCTAGATTTAGGTAAAATTTTATTAGGTATTTTAGCGTAATATTGGGAAGCAAGTATTCAGTATTCAGAAACTTTCTCCAAACTTATGAAGCATGGATTAAAGAACAGCAAAAATTGCACCATTGATTATGATTATAATGAATATAATTTTAATTGTCTCTCGACTTTGTATATAGCTAAATATGAGCGAAAAATACAATAGTGCCAAAGAATGGCGTAAAGCAAATTACCGAAAACTAAAACAATATCGTGGAGAATGGATTATTTACACTAAGGATGGTGTAATAGCTCATCACCAAGATTATAGAATCATGACACAGCAAATTGACCTTCAGAACTTAAAATCTTCTGACTACATCACTGAGCGGATCTACGAGAACGAATTTGTTGAGCCAGTGAAGTTTTTTCCAGTGCGTTTTAGAACCGTCAAAAAACATGATTGGCAGCCAAAATACGAAGTCTGTCTAACTTTTCAAAATTCTAAAATCCTGGAAATGCTTGTAGATTCTGGTTCGGATATTAGCCTAATTACATTTTATTTAGGTACAGACTTAGGATATGCCCTCTCTCAAGGAGAAGTTCTGAGTAATGGAGAAGGAGTAGGGGGGAGTGTTCAATATGTACTCCGACAAGTTGAAATGCAGATTGATGATTATACCTTTTCTGCTCCTGTTGCCTGGTTACAAAATGAGGATTGCCAGGAAGTTTTATTAGGTAGAGAAGTCGTTTTTGATTTATTTGATATTGAATTTAAACAAGCTGAGGAGAAAATCCTATTCAAATATAGGGTATAACTACTGGTGAATTATAAAATAAGTGTGTTATAAGTGAGCTAATTAGTAATATACTATGGGTGGGTAATTTGGCTACTTCTCTAATTAAATGCTAAATTTAGCCTAATCTTGAGATATATAAGCCGTCAAATCAATAATTTTCAAATTGATAAATTAATACTTATGTCAGATACAGTTATTCGCGTTGAAAACCTCGGTAAAAAATATATTATTGGACATCAGCAGCAGGAACGCTACACAGCGCTGCGTGATGTCATTACTAATAAAGTTAAATCTCTATGGTAGTTTAATAAATTCTAAAGCTAAAAATGAAAATCCTGCTTTTGAGGAATTTTGGGCTTTATAAGGATGTATCCTTTGATATTAAACAAGGTGATAGAGATAGTATTGAACAGTGAGTTGGGCTTTGATGGTCTTTTTGATCTCAGTCCCTCCATGCAACCTTCTTATGATCTATTGTTTAGTTAGTGATCAGGAGGCCAAAGTACAGAGAAGATCTGACCAAAATTTGGAACTTTTTCCACAAGACATTTAATATTGTCAGCAATTAGGCGATTAAAAAAATATATAATAATTGGAAGATTTTCAGGTGAAGAAACCAAGTACATTGTCTAATAAAGTTATTTATACTCCCGAAAGCCGGATTCGTCACCCAAAGCAACTATTACAGGAGATGGTAAGGGATTTACTGGCTTCTAGGGAATTAGCATGGCGGTTATTAGTGCGAGATATTAGCGCCCAATATCGCCAGTCCTTGTTTGGTGTGTTGTGGGCATTTTTACCACCAATTATCACTGCTTTGGGTCTAGTAGTTGCCAAAAATGCCGGGGCTGTAAATATTGGTATGACCGAGATTCCCTATCCGGCGTATGTGATGTTTAGTGTATCACTATGGCAGACCTTTGTGGAAGCTTTGAATGGTCCTTTGGCGGCTGTGGGTGGGGCTAAATCAATGCTGGCAAAAATTAACTTCCCCAAGGAAGCGATTATTTTGGCTAAATTAGGCGAGGTGTTTTTTAATTTTGGTATTAAATTAATTTTTATTTTCGGGTTATTCCTCTGGTTTCATATTCCCGTTACCTGGAGTGTGTTTCTAGCACCTGTAGCCTTGATTCATTTGGTAATATTAGGAACAGCAATTGGCTTATTTCTCGCGCCTTTGGGGGCTTTGTATGGGGATGTGGGACGGGTGATACCGTTAATTCTTACGCCTTGGATGTTGTTAACTCCTGTGATTTTTCCCGTTCCTAAGCAAGGGTGGTTTAGTGTGGTGGTGAGTTGGAATCCTGTGACTCCTCTGTTAGTAACAATACGCGATTTAGCAACCTCTGGGGTTGTATCTGACCCAAGTGGATTTTGGTTGGTGAGTGGTTTGAGTTTTGTGTTGTTATTTTTGGCTTGGATTTTGTATCGTTTATCAATGCCATTTATTGTTGAAAGAATGAGTTCTTAGAATTTCTTAATTTTAAATTAATGTATTATGTTGAACACAGAAGAGCAGAATTTACATGATCAGACAGATAACAGAGAAGTTCTGGTCAGGGTTGAGAATGTATCAAAAAAGTTTTGCCGCAGTTTGAAGAAGTCCCTGTGGTATGGGGTGCAGGATATAGGGTCGGAGATGATGGGGATCAAGTATAAGCATGAACTCAGACCTGATGAGTTTTGGTCAGTCAAGGATGTGAGTTTTGAGTTGCGTCGCGGGGAATGTTTAGGATTAATTGGCCGCAATGGAGCAGGGAAGAGTACCCTTTTGCGTATTTTGAATGGCTTAATTAAGCCAGATCGAGGGCGCATTGAGATTAATGGTCAGGTGGGGGGACTAATAGCTTTGGGGGCTGGGTTTAACCCGATTTTGACAGGGAGGGAAAATATTTATGTCAATGGCTCTATTTTGGGGTTGAGTAAGGCGGAAATTGATGCCAAGTTTGAGGAAATTATTGATTTTGCGGAGATAGGAGAGTTTATTGATGCACCTGTTCAAACTTATAGTTCGGGGATGAATGTTAGACTAGGGTTTGCAGTAGCAGCGGTACTGATTCAACCAGATGTTTTGTTGTTGGATGAAGTATTAGCAGTGGGAGATATTGGATTTACGATTAAATGTTTAAATGCAATGCGACATTTATCGAATAAATCTGCTGTAATCTTTGTTTCTCATAGTATGCAATATGTATCTAGCTTCTGTAATAGAGTAATGGTAATGAAAGAAGGACAGAACCTGATTGAGTCATCAATAATTGGCGAGGCGATTGACGTATATTTATCTTTATTTCCTGTAGATGAAAATATTGCAGGAAGCGGTGAGGCTTCCATAGTCTCAGTCTGGCTAAGATGCCAAGAAACAGGTGAAAATGGCATACATGGAGTAAAAGTTCCTCATGGGACAAGCTTAATCCTTGAAGTTGAAATACAAAGCCATCTAGAGAGTCAACTTTGGATGCAAATTGATACACAGGGATTTGTTCCAGTGATGGCATCAAGGATTTTAGATGAGGGTAATAATCCTTTATTCTTTTCTCCAGGAAGGCATAAGATTAAATTGAACTTAGGCAAGATAGAGTTTAATGCTGGGCAATATTCAATTATATTAGGTTTGGTAGACCCTCTAAGACGAGTAAGTTTGTGTAGACATCAAGGAATAGCTTCTTTTCAGGTGATTTCGGATACTGTGGAATGGGGCTACGTTGTCAGGCATTTGGTAGCGGAATCAGTAGGTATCTGAAATAAGATTGGTCATGCTGTGTCAATCATTTTTCACTTTCATATAACTTATGCTAAATTTGAGACCGTATTAATTTTAACATCATTTCTTAAAACAAATCCAATGCTAAATCAACTTTCCGAACTTGCATATTTTGGTGGAGAACCAAAATTCAAGGAAAAACTATTTGTAGGTCGTCCAAATATCGGAAATCGAGATATTCTTCTCAATAGAATTAATGATATGTTAGATCGCCGTTGGTTATCTAACAATGGAGTATTCGTCCAAGAATTTGAGCAGAGACTAGCAGATTATTTAGGAGTTAAGCACTGTATCGCCGTTTGTAACGGTACTATCGCCCTAGAGTTGGTCATTCGTGCCTTAGAATTAAAAGGAGAGGTGATTATTCCTTCCTTTACCTTTATTGCCACAGCCCATGCTTTACAATGGCAGGAGATTACCCCGGTTTTTTGTGACGTTGACCCTAAAACCCATACCCTGAATCCGGCTAAGGTGGAATCTTTGATTACACCGCGGACATCGGGGATTATGGGTGTCCATGTTTGGGGACAGCCTTGTGATGTTGAATCTTTGACCGAAATTGCTGACAAGCACCAACTCAAGCTGATGTTTGATGCTTCTCATGCTTTTGGTTGTTCTCATCAAGGAAAAATGATTGGTAACTTTGGTAATGCTGAGGTATTTAGCTTTCATGCTACTAAGTTTATCAATGCTTTTGAAGGAGGTGCAATAGTCACCAATGACGATGACTTAAATCAAAAATTGCGGTTGATGAAAAACTTTGGTTTTTCTGGTTTTGATAATGTCATTTACTTAGGTACTAATGGTAAAATGTCTGAAGTTTCCGCCGCTATGGGGTTAACTTCCCTAGAGAGCATAGAGGAGTTTATAGAAGTCAATCGCCGTAATTATTACTGTTATCGGGAAAGTTTAGCTAATATTCCGGGAATTACTTTATTTCCTGTCAATGAAGCCGAAAAACATAACTATCAGTATATTGTTTTGGAGGTAGATGAGGAACAAAGCAAAGTTAGCCGAGACTTATTAATTAAGATTCTTCATGCTGAAAATGTGATCGCTAGACGCTATTTTTATCCAGGTTGTCATCGGATGCAACCCTATCGCTCCTATTTTCCCCATGCTTGCTTATTGCTACCTGAAACCGAAAAATTAACTCAAAGAGTTTTAATTTTACCTACAGGAACAACAATTTCTGAAGATGATATTAATAAAGTGTGCAGCATTATTAAGTTTTGTATTTATAATTTTTCTGAAATTACGATGTACAAAAAATAAAAAGCTAACTTCAGCCAATATTTAGGAGATTAACTAATGAGTAATGATTTACAAAATACTCAAAAAAGAGTTCTAGTTGTTTCAGACAATCCAGAACTGACATCTTTTTTTCAAAATGAGTGGAATAATCAAAATTTAGAAGAAATTGCCACCGTAGAATATCGTTATTCTAGTAACAATAAAAACCCTGAGAAAATGCTAATGCTTGGATGTAGTAAAATCAATGTAAAACTCATAAATTTTTGCCAACAAGCCAAAGATAAGTATGATTTAATCATTTCAATTCATTGTAAACAGATTTTTCCTAAACAACTTGTTGATTCAGTTGTTTGTGTTAATTTACATCCTGGTTTCAATCCTTATAATCGTGGATGGTATCCTCAGATTTTTTCCATAATCAATAAGCTGCCAATAGGAGCAACACTTCATATTATGGATTCAGAGATAGACCATGGACTAATAATTGCTCAAAAAGAAGTCTTAATCAAAAATAGTGATACTTCATTAGATGTTTATAGGCGAGTTATATCCGTAGAAAAAGATTTAATTAAAGAAAATCTTGTTTCTCTTGTAAAACAAAGTTATACAGCCACAAAATCAGCTAATGATGGTGATTACAATTCTATTGCTGATTTTAAGGAGCTATGTAAATTAGATATGAATGCCATAGGCAGTCTTCAAGAACATATTGATTTATTGAGAGCTTTAACCCACGGTGAACATCAAAATGCTTATTTTGTTGACAATGACAACAACAAGATTTATGTTAGTATTAATTTGAAAGTTGTTGAATAAAAGTTATTTTTTTATCCTAAAAAGAGGGGAGTTAAATGTTTCTTAATAATACAAAAAGTTTAGTTAATAAAAACTGTCAAGCTTTTACAATTTATGCAGGTTGTCCACTAAAGCACATTGCACATCGAAAACAGGATATCCTCGAAATTGAAAAAGCTTTCCTAGAATCTGAAAAATAATTTATTCTTTGATTATGCTTGACTTCATTTATGATTTTATTAACTTAAGCATAAATTCAAAAGTTAAATGTTAGGATATAGACAGATTTCAATAATTATAATTCTTGTTCCTTTTGTCTAATCTGAAACATCTAAAGTTAATTAATCTATGTATTCACTCAAACCCCTTGTCACTATTTGCTGTATTACCTATAACCACGAAAACTTTATTAGAGAAGCTATTGATAGCTTTTTAATGCAAAAAACAAACTTCCCTATAGAAATTATTATTCACGATGATGCTTCCACAGATAATACTGCTAATATTATCAAAGAATATCAGGCAAAGCATCCTAATTTAATTAAGCCAATATTTCAAACTCAAAATCAGTATTCTCTTAGAGGTTTTGGTTTTTTTTCAGATATGTTCGAGAAGGCAGAAGGTAAATATATTGCCATCTGTGAGGGTGATGACTACTGGACAGATCCTCTTAAATTGCAAAAACAAGTTGATTTTTTGGAAACAAATCCCGACTTTGCCATTTGCTTTCATAAAGTCAAAATCTGGGAGGAGGGACAACTCAAAGATGATTATATAACTAGCGTTACCTCTGTATCTACTACTATTCTTGATTTAGCAAAAGGCAACTATATACATACTCCTTCTTGTCTATTTAGAAACAACACAGCAAAAATATTAGGGGCGAATTTTCACGCATCTCCTTTAGGAGATTATTACATACATATGATGAATGCCCAATATGGTAATATTTTCTATATAGATGAAGCTATGGCTGTCTATAGAGTTCACAGCAATTCTACCTTCTCCAGCCAAAGTAGTACTTATCGGATTGCCAAAACCCTAGAAGCAATAGAAGCAATTTATAAAGACTTACAAATACAAGAAGTGGAAGTGAGACAACAATTAATAGATACACATATTCGTTTCACTATTTATATCTACGATCAATTGTTGTCAACAACAGATTTAAAAAATACAATTGCAACTTTTTATCCTCATGAATATAGATTGAGACTCATAGGAAATTTGATTAATTCAGAGGAGAAAACAAAAAACTTAGAAGATAAGATTGAATCTATTAGGTGGTTAACAAGGATGCTTGCAAGCAGGATTAAGAAGCGCATATTTAAACTATTCACTCAAAAAGAAACATCCACCTAAAACAGATTGCAACCTATCGTTAAATCTTACGATAACATATACACTAGGCTACAGGTAAACACGCTATATTTACATACTTATGAAGTCTTTTATCTCAGTCTGTATCCCAACTTATAATGGTCAAAAGTACCTTAAAGAAACTCTTGACAGTGTCTTTATACAAACATATAAAGACTTTGAGATTGTAATTGTTGACGATCAATCTACTGATGATACTTACGCCTTAGCCTTAGAATATGCTCAAAAAGATAATCGTATTAGGTTATTCCGAAATGAAACAAACTTAGGTTTAGTCGGCAATTGGAATCGCTGTGTTGAGATTGCACAAGGTGAATGGATTAAATTTGTTTTTCAAGATGACTTGATTACGCATGACTGTCTAGAGAAAATGATGGCTTCGGTTAAAGATGATGACACAATTATTTTTTGTAGCCGCAACTTTATTTTTGATGATACTATCCCCGAAAGCAAGAAACAATGGTTTTTAAATCATGCTCAATTAATAACAGATCTATTTTTAAATCTTTCTCATATTTCACCTGAAACTTATAGTGAAATTGTTCTACAAAATATTGGCTTGAACATAGTTGGAGAGCCAACTGTAGTAATGCTACACCGCTCTGCTTTTCATCGTTTTGGACTATTCGATCCTAATCTCATTCAACTCGTAGATCACGAATATTGGACAAGAATAGCTACAAATGTGGGAATAACATATATACCTGAAGTATTAGCAACCTTTAGAGTTCATGCTAACGCAACAACAACAAGAAATTATCAATTTGGGAATTATCGTGCTGATTGTATAGATACAAACATTATTCTAAATAATATTGTTTTTCACCCTATATATTTACCTCTTAGATCTGTAGCTTTTCGACTTTCTCCTTCAATTGATTTAATCTTGTTATTAAGGAACTCTGCCCGTTCAGCTTGGCTGCAAGCAATAAGAAATTCAGATCCATCATTGTTAAATGAGTGGGATAAAATTTCTGAAACTTATCCAGCATTAAAACTTATGGCTAGTCGAACATATTTGCAAGAATTTTCAGAATATGTAAAATCAAAAAAAATGTCAGTTAAGCATCGTTTAAAACATTTCAAAAGGTTCATTAAGTGAATTTAAAAATTAAGCTATCAAATTAATAAGTAGGTGGGCGGAGGAAAATCAAAATATATTTCGTTTTGTGAAATGGCTAAAACTCAACCACAATAACGCATTGAGGTAAATTTACATATCGTTACACATTTGGGTTATTTTACGTCCACCTACTTACTTAAATACAGCCTACTTAATGATTAAGGGATACGTTGGGGTGTGGGGCGTAGCCCCACGCAGGGGTGAAACCCCTGCACCCCATACTACAGAAGCCTAAAAAAGACTGTAATTCTTAAATGGCTATTAGGTTAGTTAAGAAATGTTTATTCTAAACCTCCAGTATCAGTATTAGATACCGAGAAAATATCCAAAAAATTTGGATCATTTCTACTCCATTGGCAAAACAATATAGGTAGCATTAAAAAAATCTTTTAGTTTTATCAGCAAACCTACTTAGATAAATCCATTTTATTTGTTTCTAAAAATATGCCAAAAGTTAGTGTAATCATCCCCAACTACAATCATGCTAAATTTTTAGTGCAACGTATCGAAACCGTTCTTAACCAGACATTTCAGGATTTCGAGATTATTTTTCTTGATGATGCTTCGACAGACAATAGTAAGGAAGTCTTTTCTAACTACTCAAACCACCCCAAAATTAGTCATGCTATTTTCAATGAAGCCAATAGCGGCTCTCCTTTTAAGCAGTGGAATAAAGGTTTCGGACTAGTAACGGGTGAATATATCTGGATAGCGGAATCTGACGATTATGCAGAACCAACAATCCTTGAAAAACTTGTTCAAAAATTAGATTCTTATCCTATGGTTGGATTGGTATACTCTCAATCATGGCAAGTTGATGAAAATGGAACTATTGGTTCAACACTAGTTAAGTGGACAGACGATTTGGATCGCTCTAAATGGTTAAATGACTTTAATGCGGATGGCATGGATGAATGTAAAAATTATTTTTCAGTAAAATGTGTAATTCCAAATGCTAGCGCTGTATTATTCCGTAATCAATTTATTTTTGAATTAGATTCGGATATAGAGAAACTTAAGCTTTGTGGAGATTGGCTTTTTTGGATCAAAATATTACTTAAGTCTGATTTATCTTTTATTACAGAGCCACTTAATTATTTTCGCCAACATGGCAACACAGCACGGGTGAGAACAAAATTTGAAATTCAGGTATTAGAACAAGTCATTATTCTTAATTACTTATCTTTATCAGTAAAAATACCCAAAAAAGTTCTCTATCAAAGTATTTCTAATTTAGTCAAACGCTACTTCAGACATATTTACTTGGAACCCCTTAATTATAAAGACCTTTTAAAATTTTACAAACAGACTATTATTAATAGTAAACTTAAGCTAACTCCGTATTATTACATTGCTATTAATACTGATTTTTTAGTGTGCACATTTCTATTATTAAGGTATAAATTTGGGGTTAAGACTAGAATAAAGAATTTATTCAAAAAAGGTCAACCTGTAAAAATTCAGTGATTTAGCTAATGGAAGCAGTTGTAAACTAGATTTTCTGCCATTGACCATTGAGCTCAAAGACCTTATGGATAGCTAAGGCACGAGAGCCAATGGGCCGCCAACTCATACCCTTTTTCTTTTGACGATGCCCGACTACTCCATTGTTACTAGTACAGCTTATTTAGAAAAGGTGTAGCACAGAGCAAGCTTCAGTTTGAAAGTGAATATAAATACTTAGAAATCTAAATATAAATGCTTAGGATGAGAAATTGGGATATCTTGCTTAAGCGCAATTACAGCAGTTTTGGATCAAACCCGCCACAAGAAAAGAGTCCCAGGGCATAGCCCCGTCTTGGTTTTAGCATTTTAGCTGTGGCACAACTGATCAGAATTTGCTGTAAATGAGAGTCTTATTTCC
This sequence comes from Dolichospermum sp. UHCC 0259, assembly GCF_009711935.1. Lineage (GTDB taxonomy): Bacteria > Cyanobacteriota > Cyanobacteriia > Cyanobacteriales > Nostocaceae > Dolichospermum. Next base: position 15,742 of record NZ_VIKX01000264.1, read on the forward strand.
AGGAAATCATCTATGATAAATTTCTATAGAGAGTACTTTATAATTAGGCAGATCTAAATGAGGTGCAAAAGGGCGAACTAGAAGTACTGAGTAACATATCTCAATTCAAGGAAGTAAAGATATTTGTGAAAATATTAGTAACTGGAGTAGCTGGGTTTATTGGTTTTCATTTAGCTAATCGATTGCTAGCTTATTACAAACTTTATAATATCGGTAATAATCAGCCTGTATCTTTAATGCGTTTTATTGAAGTAATAGAGCAGTCTTTAGGTAAAGTAGCTAAAAAAAATTTTCTACCAATGCAGCAAGGGGATGTGCCAATTACGTATGCTGATGTTACGGATTTGATTGAGGACGTGGGTTTTCGACCAGATACTCGAATTGAGGTGGGAGTTGTCAAGTTTGTACAGTGGTATCGAAAATATTATGCATAACTTTAGAACTAACCATCATCTTGCTGTAGTCGCTCCAAGTGCCTATGTGCTTGGTGGAGTTCAAGTTTGGCTAGACTACCTCATTGCAGGGCTTGAGTCAAAAGGATGGAATGTAACTTTTGTTTTAACCGAGGGCAAATATCACGATACAAAACAATATCTAGACAAGCATCCTTTTAGAAATTTCTATTGTGTTAAAAATCAGACAGGATCTCAAGAAGGGCGAATTTGTGCTTTAGCTTCTGCTTTCAAGAAACTAAATCCTGATCTGATTTTAAATGTCAATATTGTTGATACTTATCTAGCGGTGGAAAGAATTCGTTCACAGGGATTTGTGCAATCGCCCAAAGTTGTCATGACACTTCATGGATCTCAGGCAGATTTTTTAGATGATATTAATCAATTTAATAATATTATTGATGCAGTAGTTGTAACTAATCAATTACTTACTCAATTAATTAAAAATCTTCGTATTTTTGAAACCGAGAGATTATTTTATGCCCCATACGGCGTTGACACAGCTAAACCCGATATCAAACAAACTTTTGAAAATGTTTTGTCTTTGGCTTATGTGGGACGTTTTGAAGAACAACAAAAGAGAATTAGTGATATTCCTCTTATTTTGACCGAGCTTGAGAAATACACTAATAACTATAAATTGGTTTTAGCTGGCAGTGGACCTGACGAACAAAGTTTACGTTCTGAATTAGCTGTATTTGGTGACAAAGTAGAATTTAAGGGTGTTTTAAGTCAAGAAGAGCTTAATAATCAAATTTATGAATCCAATACTGCACTTTTATTAACTTCTACTTGGGAAACAGGACCAATTGTAGCTTGGGAGGCAATGTCTAAGGGCGTAGTTTTAGTTACATCTCAATATGTTGGTAGTGGTATAGAGGGAAGTTTACATGATGGTAAAAACTGTCTTATGTTCCCTATTGGTGATGTCAAGGCAGCCGCAGAAGCAATTTCTAGGTTACAAGATCCAGAATTAAGATTTAATTTGAGTCAAGCAGGACGCGAACTTGTCTGTCAGCGTTATAGTCGTTCCTATTCAGTCCAAATGTGGGAAGAAGCAATTAATCAAATTCTAAAATTACCACCTAAACAATTATCTAAATCATTGCAAAAATTACTCGCATCAGGAAAACTTGATCGCTTACTAGGAACTAAGTTAGCAGAGACAGTTAGAAAATTCTTAGGAATTCGCTTTGAGCATCAGAGTGCTGGTGGAGAATGGCCGCATTCTTATGGTACAAATGCCAATGAAGAAGAATTTATCAAGCGTCTTCAAAACCTTGAAAATACATCAAATTAACATGAATAAAATCGTGAAAAAAATGCCAGAAGTATTTATCGGAATTACAACTTGGAATAGTGAACTATTTCTTCCTTTATGCCTATGATTACTGAAATTCTGAGAACTTGGCGATTTATCTGCTTTCATCCACTGGCATCACAAAACTTACCTGCTGCTTTTAGCCTCTGGCTCAAATGGCAAATTGGATCACGCATTTTAAACCTCCCAATTGTAATTCCATTTATCGGCGATTCTCAACTAGTCGTGGAGCGGGGAATGACAGGTGCTACAGGTAATATTTATACTGGACTGCACGAATTTATAGACATGGCATTTTGTCTACATCTATTACGACCAGGAGATTTATTTATTGATGTGGGTGCAAATGTTGGTTCCTACACAATTCTTGCCTCAAAAGTTGTTGGAGCAAATAGCTTTACTCTAGAACCAGTACCAGAAACATTTAAGCGGCTAAAACGTAACATTAACATAAATGACATAGTTTCCTTAGTTGATGCTCGTTGCTGTGCCGCCGGGATAACTAATGGTTCGCTCATGTTCTCTGAGAGTCTTGATACAATGAACAAAGTAGTTAATGCAGACTATTTAGGAAACTCCATTGAAGTGCCTGTCGAATCTCTTGATGTTATGCTTGATAAATTGCAGCCAACCCTCATAAAAATAGATGTTGAGGGTTTTGAACCCGCAGTAATAGCTGGAGCAATCAAGACTCTGCTTCGCGATTCGTTACTGGCTGTTTTATTAGAGACAGTTACACCTGAGATTAAAGAAATCCTACAAAAATCTGGGTTTGAACCATCAAGCTACGATCCCTTCAAAAGAGAGTTAGTAAATACAGTCCCTATACATTCAGGTAACAATTACTTATGGCTTCGGAATCCTACTCAAATTTTAGAGCGATGCAAATCAGCTTCTAGATATGAAGTCTTAGGTGTTTCTTTCTAAATAAGGCAAATGTTTTTAGATATACAAAGTCTGATTGGCGTATTAGTAAAAGATTTCTGGCGTTACCAGACTGCTATCTTAGCCAAAGATAATAGCTATTTATCTATTTGTAACCGCTACGAAAAGTTGCAAGTATCTCCAGATCATGAAGGCTTTTTGTGTGATTGGTTGTGGACTTCTGACCTACACGCCCCCAAAATATTGCCATTTTTAGGTAAGCAACTTTTTAGAAAAGCCTTAACAAATCATCCGATCACTTTGAGTAATATTACTCCTGAAAAATCTAATTCTCCACAGGTAAGCTTTATCATTGGACATCGAGGAAAACCCCGCTTACCACATCTTCTTAAGACTCTAGAAAGTATCGCAGGGCAGAGCAATATTCAACTTGAGTGTATTGTCGTCGAACAAGATAATTTATCTCTCTTACCAGAATATCTACCTTCTTGGGTCGAGTATATTCACACCCCACTGCCCGCTGTAGATATGCCCTATTGCCGCTCATGGGCTTTCAACGTTGGTGCGAGAAAAGCAAAATCAGATATTTTAATTTTCCATGACAACGATTTCTTGATTTCTCAAGACTATGCCAAGGAAGTTTTAAGACGAATAGAGCAAGGTTACGAAGTAGTTAATATTAAGCGTTTTTTATTCTATTTATCTCAAGTCGGGACTCAGCAATTTTTTGATAATCGAGGTTCGTTAATCAATAAGCCTTTAGAAAATATTGTACAAAATCTGGAGGCAGGTGGTAGTATTGCGATCGCCCGAAATAAATACTGGCAGATTGGTGGCTTTGACGAAACATTTATAGGTTGGGGAGGTGAAGATAATGAATTTTGGGAAAGAGCGCAAACCCTTAAAGTATGGAATTACGGATATTTACCAATGGTGCATCTTTGGCATCCTTCTCAAACAGAGAAAGAAAAAAGTAGGAATAATGCACCAGCAGTAATTCTTTACAGAGAATTAAGCAAATTGCCTGTTGTAAAAAGAATAGAGAATTTACAATCTTGTCATTTTGGCAATATTGACACACCAGTTATCTACAACAAAGAAAGATCATGAGTTTTATATCTAAAAATAGTATGAAAAATTCTTGGTATGAAGACTATTTAATGTGTCCAGACTGTGGATGTAATTTGAATATCGAGGATAAAATTTCTTGTACAAGTTGTAAGTTTTCAAGTGATCTTACTAACTTAAAACCACAAAATCCACAAAATTCTATCATTTCCGTCAAAAGAATAGATAGTGGTATAGTTAAAAACATAATAGATAATGTTGATATATCTAGACCAATACTTACATATGATGGACCTAAGGGTCTTAGAGATTCTAGTGAGTTACTGACAGAGATAACAAAATATTTAAAATTAAGAGGCAATATTCTAGATTTGGGTTGTGGACCACGTGATCAATTCATATGTTTTGATTACCTGGGACATAATTATGTGGGAATAGACTACAGTAATATATCTGCTGACTTCTTGGCTGATGCCCATTCCATTCCCTTTAAATCAGCAAGTTTTGATTGTGTAATTTCTTATGCAGTCTTAGAACATTTGTACAATCCTTTCTTGGCTATAAATGAAATAGAAAGAGTTTTGCATCCGAATGGTATTTTTGTTGGTACTGTTTCTCAAGGAGAGCCATTTCATTCGTCATTTTTTCACCACACCGCATGGGGGTTAATTTCCCTTGTTCAATCTACCCAATCGCTTAAGGTAACTCACCTCTGGAATTCTGCTGATACACTTACAGCTTTATCAGAGATGGGCAGCTACAACAAATTTACTAAATCACTTTTACGATTAGCATCGTATGTTGAATTAAAATTACCATTTCTCACGCCACGAAAAATGTTTACTTGGTCTGAAAAAGAGAAACAAATAGATCGATTGAACAGTTCTGGTAGTATCTGTTTTGTTATCCAGAAAACTTCTAGTAATCAACAGGAGTTTTAATCATGTGTGGAGTAGTAGGCTGGCAGTCAATTTCTAGACAAAATATCGACCCTCAAGTTCTAGAAAATGCCCTGAACTCGATCGCTCATCGAGGTCCTGATGATTCAGGTACATATTTTGATCACGAGTTAGGAGTTGCATTAGGACACCGCCGATTAAGCATTATCGATCTAAGTAATGCCAGCCATCAGCCAATGATAGATCCACAGTCAGGCGTGGTAATTGCCTATAACGGGGAACTATACAATTTCCGAGCGCTCCGAACTGAACTAGAAACATTAGGGCATCACTTTAACTCACGGGGTGATACAGAAGTATTTCTTAGGGCTTTTATTGAATGGGGAGCTAGTTGCTTTAACCATTTTGCAGGTATGTTTGCCGTTGCTATCTGGGATAAGCGAACCCAAAGCCTTTACCTAGCAAGAGATCCCACGGGAATGAAGCCACTTTATTATGGTAAACTTCCCGATCACAAAGGAATTATATTTGCCTCAGAAGTAAAAGCATGGCTGCAAATCCCTGGATTTCAACCCACTCTCGATCAACAATCTTTACAGCAGTTTTTAGAATTTGGTTACACATTTGATCAAGATCGAACGATATTAGCAAATGTCAACAAAATCCCTCCAGGATGTTATTTAAAAATACAACGAGGTGAAATTCAAGAAACTCATCGCTACTTTACTCCTCCCTCCGCAGTTTCTAAAACTGCAATCAAACCAGCAGAGCAATTAGAAGAGCTATATGAAACCTTTAAACAAGTTGTTTCAGAACATTTACTCGCTGATGTTCCTGTTGGCATACTCCTATCGGGTGGACTGGATTCTAGCTTATTAACATCCTTAGCCTCAAAACATGGGCAAGTTACAACCATCAGCATGGCATTTGCCGAATCAGCGATTGATGAAAGGGCTGATGCTCAAATAGTCGCCCAATATGCAAATACTAAACATCACGAAGTAGTTATTAGACCTCAAGAAGTAATTAACCAAATTCAAGGTAAAGCATGGATTTTTGATGATTTATTTGCGGATTGGGGAACTTTTAGCACCAATATTCTTTATCAAAAATGCCGTGATATGGGTATTAAAGTTGTTTTGGTTGGTGAAGGTTCGGATGAATTATTTGCAGGCTATGGTACTTTTTTGCCACCTCAAGGAATTGAAGAGTGGCAAATATTTAAGCTGTATCAGCGTTATGCAGGTAGACGTTATGGCAAATACTACCTAAATTTTCGCAATATATTTAAGCAATATTTACATCAATCCGCAGGTGACTTTTGTCAAGCAGTCCGTCTATTTGAATCTCAACGGCAACTGCCAAATAACTATGTAATGAAAGTAGATAAAGCTAGTATGGCGGCTAGTGTTGAAGCCCGTTCCCCTTTCTTAGATCGTCGTATTGCAGAAATAGCATATCAACTACCTAGCAATTATTTGTTGAATCAAAAAAGTAATAAATTAATATTAAGAGAAATGGCTCACAAGTATGATTTATTACCCAGTGGCGTAATTAATCGTCCCAAATTTGGAGCCTCGATTGCTAGTTCATGGATTGAAGAAAATTCACAATTTCGTCAATTTGCTAGTGATGTTATGTTACAGCCCAATAGTTGGTGTCAAAAGCTAGGATTAAAATCTGCCATGGAAGATTATCTAGTTCATGGCAAAAAAGGGTATGCTTTGCCTAGTAACTTATCTATATTTACCCATATTGGTTGGCGATTGCTATTACTTGAACTGTGGTCTAGTTTTTATTTAAAATGATCAATCGTATCAAAGGTCTAGTTAGTACAATTATTCCCGTCTATAATCGCTCAGAAGAACTTATTCGAGCAGTTGAAAGTGTTCTCACTCAAACCTATAAACAAATTGAAATTATCATTGTTGACGATGGTTCTACAGATTCCACCTTTGCAATTGCTCAACAACTAGCATCTAGTCATCCCGATATAATTTATGTATATTCCCAAACTAATAGCGGTCCTGGTGTTGCACGGGAAAAAGGACGTTGTGTTGCCAGAGGAGAATTTATCCAATATTTAGATAGCGATGATATTTTGCTTCCCAGTAAATTTCAGTGGCAAGTTGCAGGATTGCAAGCCAACCCAGATTGTGGTGTTTCCTATGGGATGGTCAGGCTGCGTTATCCAAATGGTAGTGTGACGACTGAGCCTCACAAACATACGGGTATTTATGTGGCGACTATGTTTCCTTTAATGTTGCAATACCGTTGGTGGGAAACATCTGCTCCTCTCTATCGAGCAAAAATTTGTGATGGCGCAGGAGCTTGGACAACACTCCGCCTAGAAGAAGATTGGGAGTACGATTGTCGAATTGCTTCTCTAGGTGTCAAACTAAATTACTGCTCTGAATATGTTTGTGAATTTTCTATGCACGATGGAATACGTTTAAGTCGTGGTGAAGCCCTAGATCCAAATCGTCTATGCGATCGCGCCCAAGCCCATAGCTTAATATTAAATCATGCTATTCGCGCTGGAATCACAGAGGAACAGCCAGAAATGCAACATTTCGCTAAGGAACTGTTTTTACTCGCAAGGCAATGTGGGGCAGCAGGACTAAGCCAAGAATCTCGTCAACTATTCCACCTGGCAAGGCAAGCTTCAACCCCGGAAATTAGGGATAGTTTTAAGTTTAAGTGTTATAAAATATTAGCAACCTTATTCGGTTGGAACTATATCGGTAAACTAGCTTGCTGGAGTGATCGGTGGCGTAATGCAAAATAATCCTCAAGTATCAGTAGTAATGAGTGTTTATAATGGTGCTGATTCATTACCCCGCACTATTGAAAGTATTCTGGCTCAAGAAAATGTAGATTTTGAGTTTATTGTGGTCAATGATGGCTCCAAAGATAATAGTGGCAAAATTCTAGACACTTATGCCCAGGGAGATCCAAGATTAAGAATTATTCACCAAGAAAATTCAGGTTTAACAAAAGCTTTAATTCGTGGCTGTGCAGAAGCAAAAGGAGAGTTTATTGCCCGGCAAGATGCTGGTGGTGACATATCCTATCCGAGACGATTAGTATCTCAACTTGAACAATTACAACGGGAGTCTAATGCTGTTTTTACTTCTTGTGGTACGCGGTATGTAGATCCAGAACATGAAATTTTGTATGAAGTTCAGATGACTCAGGCAGAGTTAAATGAAGGACTTCATGAAGACTCTTTAGAAAAGTTAAAAGGTCCATCCCATCATGGTAGCGTAATGTTCAGACGCAGCATATATGAATTTGTAGGTGGCTACAGATCAGCGTATAAAGTTGCTCAAGATTTGGATTTATGGATTCGTATGTCTGAATGCGGATTGTGTTTGACAACAGAGGAGATTTTATATGAAGCAGTGTGGATATCTAATGGAATAAGTTCCCGTCAGCGTCCACAACAAGCAATTGCTGCAAAGGCAGTTTTAGATTGTGCGATACATCGTCAAAGAAAATTATCTGAAGACGATATCCTAAACAAATTAACAGAAGACTTGAAGAAATCCAAGTTTAGACTAGATAATTCAAAGTTGTTAGAAGCAAATGCTTGGTATTTTATGGGTGCGTGTGCCTTAAACTATTCACGTGATCGAGCGCGTCGTCATTTTTTACAAGCGATAAAATGCTATCCTTTTCATGTTAAAGCATTTTTGCGACTAATTTTACAATAATTCAAATTAAAAGCTTACTCATGAGTCAGTCTATAATAGGGAGTTAAGCGTAGGTAATACAAATTGGTACGATAAAAACTAAATCTTTATACCAACACTAAAAAATCATGAAATTACATCAATTTTTATATCCATTTACGAAACTTCCAAATTTTAGAGGGAAAGTTCGATTTCTCATATTGCTATACAAAACGCTTCGACCGGGGAGATCACATGATATTTTTGACACGAAGTTACATCGCCCAGTCCCTTATTTGGTAAAATTGGACACTCATAGTTCTCTCGAACTTATGGCTTATATGATGGGAGGCTATGAGCAGGACACAGTCGAATTCTTGGTAAAGCTCTACAATGAATTTGAGTTTATGCCAAAGTTAAAGGCAAATGGCTTTTTCAAGAAAAATTTGAAACAAAAGAATATGTACAAGATTTGTTGATAGTCCCTGAAGAGAAAGCTTTAAAATTAGGTTGGTGTCTTACATAATTTGAATACTAAATTTTTGCCATGAACTTTCAAATCAGTAACAAATTAATTGATTCAAAGAGTTTAATTTACTAATAACTGTACAGGAATTACATTGATGAGTGATATAATACTGTTAATTAGTGCTGCATTGGTATTTGGAGCTATTATATCTGACTGGAAAACTGGTATTCCAATTGGCTTATACACAGGTTTTCTGCAAGACCCCTTAAGAAAAATCATACCCGAACAGCCAGTTGCTTTAAACTTACTAATAGTAGGTATATTTCTATTAACAGCTTTATCGGCAATAGTTAAATTTAGAAGATTTAGTTTATCGGAAGTTTTTCAAAATTATTCAAACTTACTAAATTTATTAAAAATTTTCATTTTATTTGTATTTTTACAGGCTTTAAACGCCTTTTTGAGAACAAATTCACCCGTAGTTCCCATATTGGGTATTCTTTCGTATTTACTTCCATTATTTGCTATTTGCCTGACATCTTATTATTTCTATAATGCTCGAGACCTGGAAAAGTTAGTATTAAGTTATATCTTAATAAATATTGTTATTGCTTGTAGCATCTATCTTGAATGGTCCAATCTTGTAAACTGGGAAATACTCAAACCCATTGGCAAGGCTTTAACTATTACTGATAGTCGCATTAGCGGGGGGATTTTAATATCTCATGCGGGCATCATGCGTACTTCTGAAGTTGCCGCATGGCATATGGGTAGCGGTATTTGTGCAACCTGCCTACTTTTTTTGTCAGGTAGCTACAAAAAATTAAATCTGATAGCATTACCAACTGTGATGCTATTATTTAGCGCTGGGTTACTAACTGGTCGTCGTAAATTTGTCGTTACGGTCATTACTTTTCTGCTCTCTTACTTAATACTATATATTTTGACTTCTCTGTCTATCAGCAAAAAGATGTCTCTTCAGCCATTGATAATATTGATGTTTTGCTTATTATTAGGATCAATAGCACTAAACTCAATATTAGATACTGATTCCTTTCAAGCTTACACCACCAGAGGTGAGATATCTGTCAATGATGTGCAAGACCGCTTTAGTGGGCTAGGTCTAAGTTCGATACAATGGGCGCTTAATTACGATAACTGGATGGGTTTCGGTGCTGGTATTGTCAGTGGAGGCAGTCAATATGCTGCTGGTGAATCCTATACACTCGTGGCAGGTGCTGGAGAAGCAGGTTTAGGTAAAATAATTATCGAATTAGGAATCCCAGGATTTCTTTTGTGTGTAGTTATTGTTTATGTGTTGACTCAATATTTATGGAAAATACTGAAGATAACGCATCAATATGACAGTAAAATTGGCTCTCTTACCAATGGGGTCTTAGCATTTCAAATAGCCAACTTTGCTGTATTTACCAGTGCGGCTCAGATATATGGAGATCCTTTTGTTTTGAGCATTCAAGGATTTTGTATGGGTTTTGCTTTTACCTCATGGAAACTTATTGCTCGCAAAGTCTTTAATAGGAATATGTCGTAATTAATTCACTTGATAATCTCAATACCTGAATCTGCTGAGATTGACGCTTACTGAGTAACTCTATAATTTTTTTCGATGAAGATAATTAACCAGTTTACATTACCCATCAGCATTATTATTCCCACATATCAACGGGAAAAAGTATTAATTGATACATTGAACTACATTTTCGCTCTACCTGTGAAAGCAACAGAAATAATTGTTGTAGATCAAACATATCAGCATGAGCCTGAAATTGACCGTCAACTTACAGAATGGCACGAGCATGGTCAGATTCTCCTAATCAGACTATCTCAGCCATCAATTCCCTACGCCATGAATGAAGGATTATTAGCGGCTAAGTGCGAGATTGCACTTTATCTCGACGATGATATTATCCCCGACCCAGAACTTGTCTCAGCTCATTGGCAAGCCCATCAAGAATATCAAGACGTAATTGTAGCTGGAAGGGTAATTCAACCATGGGAAGAAGATCAAGAGATTTCAACTACAAAAAGCCCATTTGCGTCCACAGAGAGTGAGTGGAAAGAACAATTTATGGGTGGCAATTTCTCCATTAATGTCAGACAAATTATTGATTTAGGCGGCTTTGATGAGAACTTTGTTAAAGTTGCCTATCAATTTGAGGCAGAGTTTGCCTATCGTTTTCGTCAGACTGGAGGAAGAATTAGATTTGAACCGTCAGCTTGCATTCATCATCTCAAAGTAAATTCTGGAGGTACTAGAAGTCATGGTCATCATCTAACCACATGGTTACCCAACCATACCGTAGGTGATTACTATTATCTCTTGCGTGCAAAAGGTATGCGTGGACGCTTTAGTAAAATGCTTGCTCGACCATTTCGCTCCATTATAAATCGTCATCATCTTTCCCATCCTTGGTGGATTCCGCTGACTTTGATAGCTGAGATTAGAGGTATGCTCTGGGCTTTATCTTTGTTTCGCCAGGGTCCGTCATATATTGATCGCCATATAAGTGGTTAAAATAATTCAATCCTAATTTGAGGCTATCGCTAGTTAATGTCTTCTATTCCCAAGGTTTTAATCGTTGCTACTCATCCTATCCAATATCAAGTTCCTTGGTTCCAAGCTTTAGCTCAAAGAAATGATCTAAAACTAGAGGTTTTATTTTTATCAATCTTAGATGCTCAACAGCAAGGAACTGGTTTTGGTATTGCTTTTGAATGGGATATTCCTCTACTAGAAGGATATCAATGGTCTGTTGCCAAAGAATATTTGCATAAAACAGGATACAGTGGTTTCTTATCCCAATACCTCTCCCATCCCGTTCGACTAATTCAAGATTTGCAGCCAGATATTGTAATTTTAACTGGTTGGCAAACTCTGCCATTAATTCAATTATTAGGAGCTTGCAAATTTTTAAGTATTCCTTGTATGGTTCGTGGTGAATCTAACAATTTGAAACCTCGACCTATTTGGGTACGTTTAATTCATCAGCAATTGCTAAGACTTTATGATGCTTTTTTAGTGATTGGTAATAACAATCGTCTTTTTTATATTGAAAACGGTGTACCTAAACGCAAGCTTTTTTCTTGTCCTTACTTTATTGATAATCAACGTTTTGAAATATCATCTGAGCATCTACAACCCCACAGAGATGAAATTCGTGACCATTGGCAAATCGAAAGTGCCGCAGTTTGTTTTTGCTATGTTGGTAAGCTAGAGAACAAGAAACGAATTTTTGACTTGCTTGAGGCTCTACGGCTGCTAAAAGTGCGATCAACTACTTCCTCTGTTCACTTATTGATTGTTGGTACAGGCGAATTGATGAATGAAGCTCAAAGCTTTGTAGAAAAATATCAACTATCGGTAACCTTTGCAGGCTTTCTTAATCAGAGTGAGATTGCTAAAGCTTATGTAGCTTCTGATTGCTTAGTTTTACCTTCTGACTATGGCGAAACTTGGGGATTAGTGGTAAACGAAGCAATGGCTTGTGGTTTACCTGCTATAGTTAGCGATCGTGTTGGTTGTGCAAGTGATCTTATTGAATCTGGTGTAACGGGAAAGGTTTTTCCCTTTGGAGATACAGTTGTATTAAGCCAGATAATCGAACTAGCTAGTGTTGATATTACACAACTTCAAGAAATGGGAAAAAATGCCCGCCAACGAATATTTGATCGGTATTCAATAACCCAATTGGTAGCAGGAACTTTAGCATCTATTCAGTATTTGAGGTTGGATTCAAAACAGTAAAAACTTATGAATAAAAATAATCTTCACCTCTGGTTTCCGAACATATTTGAATTTACAGGGGGTATTCAAACATACTGCTGTTTCTTCCTCCAAGCCATTCAGAATATCTACCCTGATACTGATTATGATATCTTTATCAAACATGATAGACATTCCTCACCCAACTTCTCGACCATAGCCCCTACTAGGTTTCACCTTGCTGGATCTATACCATTACCACTGAGAACAGTTGCATTTGCAGCCCAGTTAATTGGTTGGGGAATCTGGAAACGCCCAAATCTAATCATTACCGGACACCTAAATTTTACTGTTGCAGCCTACTGGCTAAAACGGTTGACAAATATCCCTTATTGGACTAGTGCTTATGGTATCGAAGCCTGGGATATCAAAAACTCAGCTTTGCAAACAGCTTTACATCATGCAGACCTGATTTTAGCAATTAGCAGTTACACACGCGATCGCCTCATCAAAGAACAAAACCTCGACCCAAATAAAGTTGTTATTTTACCATGCCAGTTTGATCCAAGTCGCTTTCAACCAGCCCCAAAACCTACTTATTTATTAGAAAAATATGGACTAAGGCGGGAACAACCTATAGTATTAACTGTAGCTCGACTAGCAGAGGTTGAACGCTATAAGGGTTATGACCAAATTCTTCAAGCACTTCCTCAAATTCGTCAGCAAATTCCCGATATTCATTACATTCTTGTGGGTAAAGGAAATGACGAGACTAGAATTAAGCAATTAATTACCCAACTCGGATTACAAGATTGTGTCACCTTAGCTGGATTTGTTCCTGATGAACAACTGTGTGATTATTACAATCTCTGTGATGTTTTTGCTATGCCCAGTAAAAAAGAAGGATTTGGTATTGTCTATTTAGAAGCATTAGCTTGCGGTAAACCTGTTTTGGGAGGTAATCAAGATGGTGCAGTTGATGCTCTTTGTCATGGTAAGCTGGGAGCGTTGGTAAATCCTGATAATGTAGATGAAATTGCTAAAACTATTATTCAGATTTTACAGGGTACATATCCTCATTCTTTAATGTATCAGCCAGAATCTTTACGTCAACAGGTTATTGATACTTTTGGTCTTGAGCAGTTTCAGAAAACTTTGGCTGGATATTTGCATGATTATAATGGCTGGCAACCAGTTAAATCCAATGATTGAAGTGAAATTTTATATCGTAAAGATTAACTATGTGCGGAATTGCAGGCATTATTAACCTAAATCCCAATGATGGGAATTTAGAAGCAAAAATCGAAAAGATGCAAACTGCACTAAAACATCGTAGTCCCGATGATGCAGGTATTTATATTTCAACTGACAAACAAGCAGCTTTAGCTCATACTCGACTTTCTATTCTTGATCTCAGTTCCGCTGGACATCAACCCATGTCTACCAATGACGGACGATATTCAATTACTTTCAACGGAGAAATATATAACTTTCAACAACTACGAGAAAATTTAATTGCTCAAGGTGAAAAATTTCATTCTCAAACAGATACAGAAGTAATTCTTAAACTTTATCAAAGAATCGGTTCTGACTGTGTCCAACATTTACGAGGAATGTTTGCTTTTGCCATTTGGGATGATTTAGAAAAAACTTGTTTTTTAGCTCGTGACCCTTTAGGAATTAAGCCACTTTACTATTACCAATTAGGTACAACTTTAGTATTTGCTTCCGAACTCAGAGCAGTTTTAGCATCTGGTTTACCTGCAATTAATATGAGTGTGGAAGGATTATATGGTTATTTAACAACCGGTTCAGTTCCCGAACCATACACCCTAATCGCTGACATCCATTGTTTATCCGCTGGTAATTGGCTATATTGGCAGAATGGAAATATTACTAAAAAACAATATTGGCAAATAAATTTTACTCCTGAAAAAATTTCTCCTCCAGAAGCGCAAGAAATAGTCCATACAGCTTTATTTGATTCTATTAAACATCATTTTATTAGTGATGTACCAGTGGGAATTTTCCTCAGTGGTGGTATTGACTCCACAACCATTCTCGCTTTAGCAACCCAAACCCAACAATCGCAATTATCTACCTACTCCATAACTTTTGCTGAATCAGAATTCAATGAAGGAGAATTAGCTCAAAAAATCGCTAATCATTTTGGTACAAAACACACAGAATATCAAGTTACATCATCCTTTGCTAAGAGCATATTACCCGATTTCCTCGCAGCAATTGATCAACCGAGTATTGATGGCTTTAATACATTTTGTGTCTCTAAAGTTGCCCATGACAATGGCATGAAAGTAGTATTATCAGGTTTAGGAGGAGATGAAATATTTGGTGGATATCAGTCTTTTCAAAAAGTTCCCCAAATGGTTGCATGGGGTAAAAAACTAAATACATTACCTTTCTTGCGTACAGGTTTGGGTCTAGGATTGGAACGTTGGGGAACTTCACCAAAAATAAAACGATTGGGTGACTTTTTAAAACAACCTCCTACTTTCGCTTCTGCTTATAATACTTTTCGCGGTATTTTTTCTCATCAAGAAGCTTGTATCATTATTAATCAATTATCAATAAGCATCCCAATATTACCCCCCTTAGTCCCCCCTTATCAAGGGGGGAAACCGGAATCTACTTCCCTCCCCTCAGTCACTTTCCAGGAAGGGAAACCGGAGTCTAGTTCCCTCCCCTTAGCAAGGGGAGGGTTAGGGTGGGATTCTACTTCAGAAGATGAAGTCAGCTTTTTAGAATTAAGTCGCTATATGCGTAATCAATTACTGCGAGATAGTGATGTTATGAGCATGAACTGGGGTTTAGAATTGCGTGTGCCTTTTGTGGATAAAGTTCTATTAGAAGCTGTTGCACCAATTCCTAGTAGTATTCGTTTAGAGCAGGGGAAAAAACTTTTAACCCAAGCAATTACAGAAGTACCTGATTGGGTAATAAATAGACCCAAAAAAGGCTTTTCTTTTCCCTTTGAAAGTTGGATGGATAGTGAATTTGGTGATTATTTCCAAAACCTAAATATTCCCCCAAATATATCTCTCACTCCCTGGTATCGTCGTTGGAGTTTAGCAATATTGAAACATTGGTGGGAGCAGATTAAATCATGAAAGTTCTCCATATAATTCCTTCTGTTGCGACTATTCGCGGCGGTCCTAGTCAGGCAGTTTTAGAAATGGTTAAAGCCTTAAATAATTTAAATATTGAGGCTGAAATTGCCACAACCAACGATAATGGAACAGAGTTACTAAATGTACCTCTAGGAAAATGTACAGATTATCAACAAGTTCCCGTTTGGTTCTTTTCGCGGTTTTCTCCCCCTATACACCCATTGAGAGAGTTTGCTTTTTCTAGAGAATTAACTATTTGGTTATGGCAAAATATTCGTAATTATGACTTGTTACATATTCATGCTATTTTTTCTTATAGTTCTACTATAGCAATGGCGATCGCCCGCATTCAAAAAATTCCTTACATCATTCGTCCTCTAGGACAACTGTGTACATGGTCTTTAAAGCAAAGTGCCATGAAAAAGCAACTATATCTCAGAATTATTGAAAAATCTAATCTTAATCATAGTCAATCAATTCATTTTACTTCCGAAGCAGAACAACAAGAAGCTTCACTATTGAATTTAACCTCTTCAAGTTTTGTTCTTCCTCATGGACTTTCCATTCCAGCGATAATTCCTAATGCTTATCAACGGCTGCGACAACAATTTAATCTACCAGTAGATGAACCAATTATTTTATTTTTATCTCGCTTACATCCCAAAAAAGGATTAGATTACTTAATTCCCGCATTAGGAAAAATATCTCATCACCGATTTACATTTATTTTAGCAGGTAGCGGTGAACCAGATTATGAAAATGAAATTAAATCACTTTTAGTTTCTGAGGGAATTGAAAACCGTACCCATTTTACTGGATTTGTCCAAGGAGAAACCAAGGATTTATTAATGCAAGGAGCAGACTTATTTGCACTGACTTCCTATTCCGAAAACTTTGGTATATCAGTTATAGAATCTCTAGCTGCGGGTACTCCAGTTATAATTACACCTGGTGTCGCTTTATCTGATATTGTTGCTCAACAACAAATTGGCTATGTTGAACAACTGGATGTAGATGAGATAGCTACTGCTATTCAGCATTTCTTAGATCAGCCTCAAGAATTGAAAAACATGGGCGATTCCTACGGAGCGCTAGTTCCCTCCGGGACGCTTTGCGAACGCTATCGCGCCAGGCAGTTTATTTTAGAAAATTACACATGGGATAGTATTGCATTAAGAATGATTTCAGTATATAAGGATTTACTTTTGAAAATATCAATTTGATAGGAAATTTGAAACCCAAATTATAGATGTGTTAAAATATAAATACTGATTATTCTCTGTAGAGAGAACTATGATTAAAAATTTTACCCAAGAAAATGTCAGTCAAACATTAGAACAGAGAAAGAAAGAAGCATTGCAAATTGCCCAAAAATGTCAGGAAATTCTCTTAGAAAATGGAGCGCAGGAAGTAATATTATTTGGTTCTTTATCAGGTGAAAGTCCTTGGCATTGGCAATCTGATTTAGATTTAGCTGTGAGCGGAATGTCAGAACAACAACGATGGGATGCTTATTCCATCTTGGAAAAAATTACACCTCATTGGTTAAAAATAGACTTAGTAGCATTAGAAGAAATTCCAAACTTTGTCCGTCGTCGCATTCTCAAAGAAAAACCGATGCCTACTAATAACTATTTAGCACTAAAAACTCGGATCGAAGATGAAATGATGGCTTTAGAGCAAAATTTTCAAGCTTTAAATCAATTAATTACTCAAGCAGAAAGTATTCCAGAAATTGCTCTCACTCCTGCTTTATCTAGTTATATTTGTGATTTTTATACCGCTTGTGAGCGAATTAGTGAGCGAGTCGCTGTAAGCTTGGATGGAGGAATGCCAAAAACACAGAATTGGCATGAACAATTATTATTACAAGTAGCAGAAGTTGGCGGAAAAAATCGTCCACCCTTATGGCAAGGTTCGTTGTTGTTACAACTAAATGATTATCGAAAATTTAGACATTTAGCACGTCATAGTTATAATCTGCAACTCCGCAAGGAAAGAGTATGGGAATTAGCAAACCAGATAGAATCAGTGATGGAAAAAATAAAAATAGCGATCGCCCTTTTCAATAATTGGTTAGAATCTCAAGCACAAGACATATAATTCACGAATTTATAATTCTTCCCAAAACTTGTTAGTTAATATAGCATCTACATCATTGGGAAATGGACAAAGATTGGAAAAATAAACATCAGGATAACTATCTTTGACATTTTCCAATGCCATTTCATAACTTTTAACGAAAATCTCTCTCAAAAAAGTTTTCAAACTTGGTGAATCTTCTAATTCAATTTGTAATCTTTGGCGAAAATTCCGTATTTCAATTTCCCAACCTCGATAACAGTCTGACATTGGTACATAACACCGTTTTAATAAATGTTCTAGTAACCGCACCAAAAAACTCCTGACTGCTTTACGCTGACTTTTGCCCAAAGATTCTACCTCTTCAATTAAATTCTCCCAATCTAAATTATCATGATCTCGCGTTTTTAACTTGTTAAGTGTATCTTCAATCCAGAGAGAAAAATCCTGTTCATAAAGATTTTTTACTGATTTTACTGATGTTTTACTCATAGTTGATATGGGCGGTTTATTTTGGCTGTATTATAGCATTATATTTTAAATATAAGATCCCAGACTTATTCAAGAAGTCGGGGATCTACAGATTGCAATAAAGTTGTGCTAAATTGGTTAAGCGTAGTACCAATTCCACCGTTAATAGAATTGTTCAACCATCTAATCTAAATACCAACAATAAACAATATAATAAATTAACACTGTTAGCGATCGCACCTCACTATGACAGTTCTACAACTCCGTCCCCCCAATACCCTACCTCGAATCACCTGGGAAAAACTACCAGCAGATTTTCCCCTACCAGACGAACCCGTGGAAAATAACCTCCAACCTCTTCTCGCTGCCGCCCTCAGAGAATCTCTAGAACTGGCAGGATTAATTCTAGAATCAATGCTGATTGCCTCCAATTTTGGTCTGTGTGCCACAGTGGATGACAAAACCATCGTCAAAGCACCTGATTGGGTTTACGTTCCTTCTGTCCACGCCCTACCGCTGGGAGAAATCCGTCGTAGTTACACTCCCCATAACGAAGGAGAAAACCCAACCATTGTCATGGAATTTATGTCCGCAACCGAAGGAACGGAATATTCCATTAATTCTCATTATCCCTATGGAAAGTGGCACTTTTACGAACAAATTTTAAAAATTCCCACTTATGTGATTTTCCATCCCCAAACCGGAATTTTAGAAGTTCATAATTTAGTTAACGGTAAATACCAGCAAGAATCTCCAGATGAAAATCAGCACTTTTGGATAGAAGCTTTAGACCTATTCTTGGGTGTATGGATCGGAAAAAAAGCCGAATTTGAGGGTTATTGGTTACGATGGTGGGATAAATCTGGAAATTTATTACTCTGGGGAAGTGAATTAGTCAATCAAGAACGTCAAAGGACAGAACAAGAACGTCAAAGAGCAGAACAGGCAGAACAAAAAGCTGCTAAACTAGCTGAAAGACTGCAAGCAATGGGGATTAACTTAGAAGATATTTAAGAGTTCTTTTTTGTATCAGTCTTGATATAGCGGTATGCACTTGAATAAGATACAGCCAGTAAATCGCAAAACCCGTAGGGGCGCAGGGCCTACGCCCTCAATTGATTGCATCCTCACGATAACAGCTATAAGATTCTTTCAAAATCAATCGCTTTGGCGATTTTTATGATCAAAATCGAAATTTTCTAGGTGTAAATCATGACTGCTCAATTGCCGAAGAAAACATTAAATCTCTATGATCAAGATTATCAACTTTGGCTAGAAACCACCGCTAGTCAATTGCGTAAAGGTAAATTAGCTGAGGTTGATTTATCTTATTTGATAGAAGAAATAGAAAGCATGAGCAGAAGTGAAGAAAACTCATTAACAAGTAATCTACAAATATTGCTTATGCACTTACTTAAATATAAATATCAGCCAGAGCAACGATCTAATAGTTGGCTGCTAACTATATTTGAACATAGAGATAGAATTTTAGAGGCTTTTGATGTTAGCCCCAGCCTGAAACCATACTATCAAGAAAACTTGGATAGATGCTACGCCAAAGCCAGGAAAAAGGCTTCTTTGGAAACAGGACTACCTATTAGTTCTTTCCCATCTGAGTCACCTTTTACTAGAGAAGAAATCTTAGACGTTGACTATTTACCATAATAATACAACTACTCCTACAGAACAAATGACATATCCAAATACAAAGTACGAATACTTGTACAACAATAATCAACTTGGACATCATCATGCCTATATATTAAAACCACTTATAGAAATGATGTCAGAAATGCTACCCCCCCCAATAACAAACAAAAACCTCGGATTTTAGATATTGGTTGTGGTAATGGTAGCTTGAGCAATTTCCTAGCACAGCAGGGTTATGAAGTTGTTGGTGTTGAAGAATCTGAATCAGGTGTAAAATTGGCTAATCAAACTTTTCCCAATTGTCGCTTTATTCAAGGTAGCATTTACGATTTACCATATTCCGAACTAGGAGACAACTTTGATATTGTGATTTCTATTGAGGTAATTGAGCATTTATTTTATCCTAAAGAATTAGTCAGAAGCGCTAAAAAATGCCTCAAACCCAATGGTGGTTTAATTCTAACTACACCCTATCATGGTTATCTGAAAAATCTAATTATGGCAGCTACAGGGAAAATGGACAACCATTTTACCGCTCTTTGGGATGGTGGTCATATCAAATTCTTTTCTGTACCAACTATGACGGCTTTACTTGTTTCTGAAAACTATACAAATATCAAGTTTAAGTTTGCGGGTAGATTTCCCTATCTTTGGAAAAGTATGTTGTGTTCTAGTACCATAGTTCAATAACAAGAATTTATTTAAATATCCTAATGTTAGAAACAATTATCCCCCTCATTCTTACTTATAACGAAGAAAATAACATTAATCGTACCCTGGAAAAACTTAAATGGGCAAGTAAAATCATTGTTATTGACAGTTATAGCACAGATAAAACATTAGAAATTTTATCTTCCTATCCTCAAGTACAAGTATTTTCCAGAAAATTTGACACTCATGCTACTCAATGGAACTATGGATTAGAAAAAGTTGCAACTGAGTGGGTTTTATCGTTAGATGCAGATTATATTGTCACTGATGCACTAATAAATGAAATAAAAAATCTATCTCCCAATTCCAGCATTGATGGCTATTTTGCTAAATTCAAATATTGTGTATTTGGTAAACCTTTACGGGGTACTATACTCCCTCCCCGTCAAATTCTTTTCCGTAAAGACAAAGCAATATATATTGATGACGGACATACTCAACTTTTAGAGAATAAAGGTAAATATAGTCAGTTATCAGCATACATTCACCACGACGATCGCAAACCTTTGAGTCGTTGGTTATGGGCGCAAGATCGTTATATGGTAATTGAAAGTAAAAAACTTCTAGAAACACCAGATCATGAACTTAGTTTAGGCGATCGCATCCGCAAAAAGAAAATCCTAGCACCTTTAATAATTTTAATCTATTGTTTGATCATCAAAGGCTCTATTCTTGATGGCTGGCACGGTTGGTACTATACACTTCAGAGAGTTTTAGCAGAAATTTTGCTGAGTATACATATAATAGAAGCAGAGAAAATAGATAATTAATTGGCTCAAATAACCTGCTCTTTATTGCTAGGAGTTTAATTTAATGGTAAATACACTTGTTTTTGAAGTTTCTCAAGAAGAAGACGGCGGATTTGTCACCGAATGCCTCACTGAAGACATTTTTACCGAAGGAGATTCTTGGGAAGAACTCAAAGCCAATATTCGAGAAGCCGTTAAAGCTTTTTACTTTGAAGAATCGAGCTTTCCAGTTATACACTTGCATCTTGTCAAAAATGAAATTTTATTAATTCAATGAAAATACCCAGAAATCTGAAAGGTTCAGATTTAGTTCAAACTTTGTGTAAAACGTGGGATTACAAAATTGTCAATCAAGAAGGAATCCACATTATCCTGGAAACAGAAACGCCTGCTCATCACCGTCTTTGTGTCCCTGATCATAACCCATTGAGAGTCGGAACTTTAAATTCTATCTTAGCTGCTGTTTCCCGCCATAAAGGAATTGCCAAGCAAGACATTCTTAATTCTTGATAATCAACGAAAAACTACTAAAATGTCCATTCTAAAAATTCTCATTGTTAATATCCTATACCTAAGTTTTTAACTAAACTATTTTCCTCAAAAAGTAGGTTATAACCAGACTGAATAAATTTCTCACAAACTCATAAATTAATAAATCAGTAACACCCAAGCATCAAAATATTGCCACATCCCTACAAGCCATAACAGAAGCTATCATTTATGCGTTTAGATAATTACACACTCGGCAGTTATACACCTGGAGCATCATATAGCCGACAACTTTTATGGTACTTCATCGGTTCACCTTTAGTTGAAAGTTATTGGCTTCCTATCTCGTCTATAAAAGTTTCGATACTGAGGCTTTTTGGAGCTAATATCGGCAAAGGTGTGAATATCAAGCCTGGAGTAAAAATAAAGTTTCCCTGGCGCTTGACCCTTGGTGATTATGCTTGGATTGGGGAAGATGTCTGGATTGATAATATAGCTCCTGTGGTGATCGAAAATCACGTCTGCTTATCCCAAGGCGTTTATCTTTGTACTGGTAATCATGACTGGAACGACCCCAATTTTAACCTGATTCCTGCCCCCATTCATATCCAAGAAGGTAGTTGGGTAGCAGCGAAATCAGTTGTCGGACCTGGTGTTACTATCGGACGAGGCGCAGTGTTAGCATTAGGTAGTGTCACAAGTAGATCCTTAGAAGCTAATACCATCTATGCAGGAAATCCGGCTAAACCAATCAAAAAAAGGACAGAATGGGAAAATTTAGCATCAGACACCACCAAAAATTAGCGGAGTGCGGATTTTAAGTCATACCTGTTAGGGTATTACATATCGCTATAATCAATAAATTTTAGTAGTTAGTAGTTATCAGCGTTTAAAATTGCTAGACTATGACTCATCCAGGTAAAAAAACAGTTACATATCCTCGGTTATTCACCGCAAAAGAACCTATGCTTGACCAACTTACAAACGATAAAAGCGCTCAGAATAATACCACTCCTGTTTCTACATTATTTGCCAATCCCACATTTTCCCAATTTTCAGAAGAGGCTAGTGATTTTAACCTCAAGTCCTTTCTTGGTCTTTTACAGCGCCGAGCAATTATCATTATAGGGGTTGCTTCCGTTGCTATGGGTGGTGTTACTTATACAACTTTTCAACAAGTACCAATTTATGAAGGCAACTTCAAAATATTAGTTGAACCTGTTAATAGTGACTCTGAACTAGGGAAAATCGACGTGGGACTCGCTAATACCCTTAGACAATCTGGACTAGATTATGAGAGCCAAATTCAAGTTCTCCAAAGTCCAGAACTGCTGAGAGATTTTATTAAAGAAATACAAAAATCTGATGCTGATATTGATTATAATACCATTTCCCAAGGGTTAACTATTCGTCGCTTGGGACAATCAAAAATAATCCAAGTTAGCTATAAAAGTGATAATAACCAAAAAATTAAACTTATATTAGATCCTTTGGCTGATTTTTATTTAAAATACAGCCTCAACAAGCGACAAACAAAGCTCCGTCAGGGAGTTCAATTTGTAAATGCAAAACTTCCTGAAATCCGAATTAAGCTAGAACAGTTGCAAAAAGAAATGCAAATGTTCCGCCAAAGATACAATTTTATTGATCCAGAAAACCAATCTGGAGTAGTTTCTTCGCAAATTCAGTCTTTGACACAACAAAGACTAACTATCAATCAACAGTTAACCGCTGCCAGAGCTACTTATGATAGGTTACAGAGACGTGAAGAACAGTTAGCAATTCTCAATACTGCTCCTCTTTATCAAACCTTAATTGGTCAACAACGCCAATTAGATATCCAGCTATCTGGAGAATTAACTCGGTTTCAACCAGATAACCCAGTTATCCGCACCTTACAAGAAAAAAGATCCAACCTTTTACCTATTATTGAGGCAGAAGCAGCACGCACTATTAATATTAGAATATCTGAAGCTACGGATCTAATTAAGAAAATAGAAGTAGACAATCAATATATAGTACAAGCAGAAAAACAACTGCAATTGAAATTAGACCAGTTGCCAATTTTGTCTCGGCAATATGCTGAAATCCTACGGAATTTACAAATAGCCAATGAAAGTTTAAATCGCTTTTTAGCTGCTCGTGAGCAATTGCAAATAGAAATAGCCCAAACAGAACTACCTTGGGAATTAATCCAAGCAGCTGATGAGCCTCTATATCCAATTTCTCCAGATATTCCCCGCAGTTTGATATTGGGATTTGTGGCTAGTTGTTTATTAGGCATAGGTGCTGGTTTTCTCAAAGAACAGACTGATAATACCTATCACAGTATTGAAAATGTCCGGAATAACATAGGACTGCCTTTATTAGGATCTCTTCCCTTTAATAAAAACTTAGTTCAGAATCCATCTTTCGACTTGATAAACGAAAATCAACAACCAGAAGTAGTTCCAGACCCTCTTCTCGTAAATGATGAACCAGCTAAAACTTCTGCTAGTAGACCTTCCCGATCAAGCTATTATTATGGACAGGGATCATTTTGGGAATCTTTACAAGTTTTATATAGTAATGTTCAACTGCTTAATTCTGATAAACCAATTAAGTCTTTAGTTGTTTCCTCTGCTGTCCATGGAGATGGTAAAACTACGGTGGGATTTAGTCTGGCAAAAACAGCCGCGATTATGGGGAAAAAAGTATTAATTGTAGATTGTGACCTCCGCAAATCCAATGTTCATAAACTATCAAAATTAAATAATCTCTGGGGACTAAGTAGTTTAATTTCTTCAGATATAGATGTCAGGCAAGTAATTCAAGAAATGCCCGGACTTAAGAGTTTATCTGTGATTACGGCAGGTCCTGTACCACCTGACCCGGCGCGATTACTCTCATCAGATAAAATGATTCAAATGATGGACTATTTCTCTGATAATTTTGATTTAGTGATTTATGATACTCCTCCTTTATCAGGATTAGTAGATGCTAGATTGGTAGCAGTTCATGCTGATGGTATCATGCTAGTTATCAGAATTGATAAAACAGATAAATTAGCCGTCAAGCAAGTTATTGATGCGCTAAAAGTATCTCCCATCAATTTACTAGGAACAGTAGTCAACGGCGAGAAATTCCGAGGACTTGAATACAACTATAATTACAGATACAGTTAATATTACTATACTAAGGGTAGGAGTTAAGGGAACACCAAAAAATAAATTACCCAATCTTGTGGGATGGGCATCCTGCCCGTCGTTAAGAATTAGCGGGCTTTTCGTCCCGCACCACAAGAAATTTTTGGGGATTTTTTGAAGATGTTTTCGTTTCCCTACACTCAGCATGACAAAACAGGATCATTTACTTTGTGGCTTACTCTTAATAAACTTCAGCTATTAGCCCGGAAATTCATGGGTGGGTCTGTTAGCCAAACAAATAAAGCCTTGACAAATATGGGCAGGAGGAGAATCGAACTCCTATGACCTCACGGCCGCCGCATTTTGAGTGCGGTGCGTCTACCAATTCCGCCACCCGCCCTTGGGTGTAACTTTCCTATTATAGCCTATTTTTTTAGTTTGGCAATAGGTAATTAGATTTAATTTAGAAATTTTTTGGGAAATCTCCAAAAGCGATCGCTCCCCTTCATCTTCTAAATTGTCTACCATGTTGCTAGTAAAATCTACCAATTCCGCCATCCACCTTGAGATGCAGATTCGCTTTTGTAATTAATACCGTGATTTTGCACTAATTTTTCGTACTCTTGACTACCTGCCCAACGGTCAATTTCCCTAGCTCTTAATACGGGGACAGGATGGCTTAATTGGGCTGTGCGGGCAGATTTCACCATTTCTCCCAATTCCGTTTTGCTAATGTCATCATAAGCGCGAGCTTGGTCAACAAAGGCATCTAAATTAAGTTGGGGGGCTAAAGTGGGAGAACCGCCGGCTAACTTCATTAATACTGACATGACAACTTTCGGGTTTTGGGTGGCTAACAAAGCGGCGCGATCGCAGGTAAACTCAGCACAGCGAACCCATTCTAATAATTGTGACTGGATAGCTTGAGCCAAAACAGCGCCAACATTGGGGACAATGGCAGCAGCTAAAATCAATAAATTCACAGGTGTTAAATACACACTATGATCACACTTGAGATGACCTAATTCATGGGCAATTACAGCCTGTATTTCTTCGGGTGTGAGGATCTCAATCAAGGATGTATGAATGACAACAAAAGGCTGCTTACCTCGCATGGCAAAGGTGTAAGCATTAGGGGCTGGATGTTGACGCACATATAACTGAGGTGGATCAATATCAAGAATTTGACAAGCTTCTAATAGTAAGTTGTGTAAATCAGGAAGTTGTTTTTCTCCTACCAAAATACTAGAAGCGATATTTTCTACATAAAAAACCTGTTCGGCCATTGGACCTAACCAATTCCGCACCATCATATCTAAACCGGGAATTTGTTTGAGAGTTTTGGTAGCTTCCAAGTCGAGAGGGTGACGGAATGAGTCTGCTTTTAAGCCTGTGAGCGAGGTTTTGAGTAAAGACATAGTATTTAAATTAATCACAAATGTGAATTCCAATGTTTATAACATAACAAGTTTGGGTTGAGAGATAGCAAAACCCAAGATGATCGAGGATTTTGTTGGGTTTCCTTGCGTCAACCCAACCTACGATATGATGTTTATTTCTATGGTTCTAACTAACTTGTGCTTCAGCAACACCTACGGGACAAGCCACGTTAGTACCACCTAAACCACAATAACCACCGGGGTTTTTGGCTAAATATTGCTGATGGTATTCTTCAGCATAATAAAATTCAGGTGCATCTAAAATTTCTGTGGTAATTTTACCGTACCCAGCGCTGCTGAGGGCTGCTTGATAAGCGTTCTGTGATGTTACTGCTAGTTCTTTTTGCTCTTGTGAATAAACGTAAATTCCTGAACGGTATTGAGTACCAGCATCATTACCTTGTCGCATTCCTTGGGTGGGGTTGTGGCTTTCCCAGAACACTTTCAATAGTTGGGAATAAGTAATGATTTTGGGGTCAAACACCACTAATACTACTTCATTATGACCAGTCATGCCACTACATACTTCTTGATAAGTAGGGTTGGGTGTGTAACCAGCCGCATAACCTACCGCAGTGGTGTAAACTCCTTCTTGTTGCCAAAATTTGCGTTCTGCTCCCCAAAAACAGCCTAAACCAAACATGGCGGTTTCTAAGCCTTGGGGAAAAGGTGCTTGAAGGCGATTTTTATTAACATAATGTTGTGCTGGTACTCGCATCACTTCTGCCCGTCCTGGTAAGGCTTGCTCAGGTGTCGGTAGGGCTGACTTTTTACCAAATCCGAATATTCCCATTGTTTTTAATTTGTATTTATGATTGCTATTCTTCTTTATTGTAAAGATTTTTGTAGCTATTACGGGTTGGGGTGAATAAATTTCATGGTGTTATTGATGAATCGTTGGAAGGGCGCAGGATATAAATTTCATGGTGTTGTTGATGAATCGTTGGAAGGGCGCAGGCCCTGCGCCCCTACGTTCTGAATTTTTCATGGTCAGAATCTACTAGGGTTACGTCAAATACTTCTGCAAAACATTGGTTGATGGAATGACGGACTTGGTTACAGGTAATGTCGGGAATCCATTTAGCTAAACTGCTGACTGGTTTATCAATAATGCCACAGGGAATAATTTGTTGGAATCCTGTCATGTCTGGACAAACGTTTAAGGAAAATCCGTGCATGGTAATCCATTTACTCACTTTTATGCCAATAGCGGCAATTTTGTATCCTTCTAACCAAACTCCGGTAAAACCAGGAATCCGTTCTCCTTTTAAGTCGTAATTTGCTAAAACGCGAATTAATACTTCCTCAAGTTGACGTAAGTACCAGTGGAGGTCTTGACGATAATGACGCAAGTTTAAAATGGGATAACCTACCAATTGTCCTGGACAATGATATGTGACTTCGCCACCTCTTTCAATGCGATGCACATTGTATGCACTTTTGTCAAGGTTAAATTTAATAAATTCTGGATTTGCTCCTGTCCCCAAGGTGTAGACGGGGGGATGTTCTAGCAAAATTAAGACATCATCTAGTTCTGGGTTGTGAATGCGTTCTGCAACGAGCGATCGCTGCCACTGATGAGCAGTTTCATAAGGCATTACGCCAACATTATATAGTAAACAACGGTACGGGGTTACTTGAGTGCTAGGAATCATCAGTGAATAGGTAAGAGGCAAGAGGTAAGAAGCAAGAGACAAGACACCCGATTTCTCTCAATTCCCAAAATATAACGAACAAATGTCAAGCTATGCAAAGGATCTTAAAGGAACGTCAAGGGAATATACTTTAGAACTCACAAGGTGCTAGTTTGAATATATAACCTGAATGGGCGTTGGGAGGAGAGCATTAAGCTAAGACAATACCAACTAATTTACTGACTGATGGCAATTTAAAAGTTTATTTGTATCAATCAGGATCGAATTTCCCAAAAGGGTTGTATTCTCTATACAATAGTGAACAAGACTGGGGGACAAAAAAGTAAGGACTCCTATTTTGGTAAAGTTCCATAGAAGTAGGCGTTTAAAAGAACCATATCTCAAGCAGCCTAATTCAATAGTTTTGCTTAGATAGCCAATTGCTTAACAACCAGTTGGAAACAAGACGATAAATAAGCGCAAACTTGAAGATGCAAGAAGTGTTAAAAATGCTAAAAGGCAATGTCTTAGGAATAGGTGACGATTTGTGCTGGTGGCAGTGATAGGCCTTACCGCAATTTCTATTTCTAACTGAAAACATCACATATAATATTGAGCGGGAGAGTTTACATGAAGCTTGTCATCCACGGTAAAAATATTGAAATCACTGATGCAATTCGTGAATATGTGCATCAAAAGATTGAAAAAGCAGTTAGTCACTTCCAGAACATCACGAATGAAGTGGATGTTCATTTAAGCGTAGCTCGCAATCCCCGAATAAGTACAAAGCAAGCTGCGGAAGTAACTATTTATGCTAATGGTAGTGTTATCCGTGCGGAGGAAAGCAGCGAAAGCTTATATGCAAGTATTGACCTAGTTGCCGACAAAATTGCTCGACAATTACGGAAGTATAAAGAAAAAAGGCAGGATCATAAAACTCAACCTATATCAACTAACGAAGTAGTAGCACCAGAACCTGTTGCAGCGGATTTAATAGGCGATCGCACCGCTGAATTACCCGAAGAGGTTGTTCGTACCAAATACTTCTCCATGCCGCCAATGACATTGGCAGAAGCGCAGGAACAACTGCAACTGGTGGGACACGATTTTTATATGTTTCATAATGCCGAAACAGGTGATATTAACGTCATTTACGAACGTAATCACGGTGGTTATGGAGTAATTCAACCTCGTAATAACGGTAACGGCAACAGTAAAAATGGCAAATCAGCTAATGTTGGTGTAGCAGAAAAATCTAAAGTTTAATTATCGAGAGTCTCAGATCCCCAACTTCTCTAAGAAGTCGGGGATCTTATTTACTTATTTACAGTCAAAAATTTACTTTGCTGCTAGTTGTTGCAGGGTTTTTAAGGCTTCTTCAACGTGTCCTTTAAAGTTCAACATGGAATCAAATACATATTGAACCACACCATTTTTATCAATTACATAAGTAACTCGACCGGGAATAAAACCAAAAGCGGTAGTTGCCCCATATTGTTTTCTTATTTTGTCCCCTTGATCGCTGAGAAGTGTAAAAGGTAGATTATGCTTGGCTGCGAACTTTTGATGGGAGTCCGTAGAGTCACCACTTACACCAATAACTTCAGCACCAGCGGTTTTAAACACTTCATATTGATCTCGAAAAGCACAAGATTCTAGAGTGCATCCTGGTGTATCATCCTTGGGATAAAAATAGAGGACAACGGATTTTTGACCCCGAAAGTCTGCCAAACTGACGTTTTTGCCATTTTGGTCACGTAAACTAAAATCAGGTGCAGTATCTCCAACTTTGATAGCCATATTAAAAAATTCAAAATTCAAACATTACTTAATAAAAGTTTACCTTGTAACCTAGCTTCTAGAATTTTCCTTAATCAGGACTTACGCAACTCGCACATTGGTAGGGTGCGTCAGACTGAATAAATCCTGCAAATAAACAGATTTTTGACATCTGACGCACCCTACAACAGATTTTTGGTGTGACACTTGGGTAAGTTCTATTGATAAAGTGCATCAAGAGGAGTAAGGTAAGATCCTCAAATAAGATATTCCATCTATGCGTCTGAGTTCCCTTGATGTTTTTCGTGGTATTACCATCGCTGCCATGATTCTTGCTAATATGGCAGGAGTGTCCGCTGATGTTTATCGTCCCCTCAGCCATTCCGAATGGCACGGCTGTACACCAACTGACTTAATATTTCCCTTCTTTTTATTCATTGTTGGTGTAGCAATGACGTTTTCGCTGTCAAAGTACAGCGAAGAAAACAAACCCACTCAAGCGGTTTACCTACGCATCCTACGCCGTACTGCAATTCTATTTATATTGGGTTTAATATTAAATGGTTTTTGGAATAAAGGTGTTTGGACTTTTGATTTAAGTAGTATCCGCTTGATGGGGGTATTACAACGAATTGCTTTAAGTTATCTTTTTGCATCTTTGATAGTTTTAAAATTACCTCGCAAAAGTCAATGGCTATTAGCAGGGGGATTACTAATTAGTTATTGGTTAACAATGATGTATATTCCTGTTCCTGATTATGGTGCAGGAGTGCTGACGAGAGAAGGTAATTTTGGCGCATTTATTGACAGATTAATTATTCCTAAAGCACATCTATATAAAGCTGATGGCTTTAATTTCATGGGAGATCCTGAAGGACTCTTTAGCACTATTCCAGCGATAGTTAGCGTTTTAGCTGGTTATTTTACTGGGGAATGGATTAAAGATAAAAAACAGGCTACTTCACAAACTAGCATGGATTTAGTATTATTTGGTTTGTGTTGTTTGGTAATTGCAATTATTTTGGATGTGGCATTTCCCATTAATAAGAAACTATGGACAAGTTCCTATGTTTTATTTACTTCTGGTTGGGCGTTAATGTTATTAGCCGCTTGTTATGAGTTGATAGAGGTGAGGCTAATTAAACGCTGGAGTAAGCCTTTTGAGATTATGGGATTAAATGCGATCGCTCTTTTTGTGGCTTCTGTATTCCTAATTAAAATCATAGCCAAAACCCAACTGGGTACAGGTGAAACGGCTGTTAGTATCTATAATTGGATTTACCAAAATCTCTTTGCATCTTGGGCAGGAAATTTCAACGGCTCATTTTTGTTTGCATTTGTTACCTTGTTATTTTGGTATGGTGTGGCTGTTCTAATGTATCAGAAACGCTGGTTTATTAAAGTGTAAATAAAATTCTGCTGTGACAGGCATATTGCCTGTCTAAATTCTGTTAAATTAGATGAACAAAATAACAATCAAGGAAAAACTATGTCAGCGAAAAAACCTAGCATTTTGGTGACGGGGGGAGCAGGATATATTGGTTCTCATACAGTGTTAGCACTCAAGCAAGCTGGTTATGAGGTAGTCATCCTGGATAACTTGGTGTATGGACATCGGGATTTGGTAGAACAGGTTTTGCAAGTAGAATTGATTGAAGGGGATACGAGCGATCGCACTTTATTAGATAATCTTTTTCAGACTCGTAATTTTGCGGCAGTTATGCACTTTTCCGCCTATGCTTATGTAGGTGAATCTGTTACAGATCCAGCTAAATATTACCGGAATAATGTTTTAGGAACTTTGACATTATTAGAGTCAATGTTAGCAGCTTCTATTAAGAATTTTGTCTTTTCTTCCACCTGTGCCACCTATGGTGTACCAAATTTTATTCCAATTACAGAAGATCATCCCCAAAATCCCATTAATCCCTATGGTGCAACTAAATTAATGGTAGAAAGAATATTAACTGATTTTGATGTGGCATACAATTTTAAATCAGTGCGTTTCCGCTATTTTAATGCTGCTGGTGCTAACCCTGAAGGATTATTAGGAGAAGATCATCATCCCGAAACCCATTTAATCCCTTTAATATTACAAACAGCATTAGGTAAACGGGAAGCTATTAGCATTTTTGGGACTGATTATCCCACTCCTGATGGTACTTGTGTTCGGGATTATATTCATGTCAATGATTTAGCCAATGCCCATATTTTGGGATTGGAATATTTGTTAAATGGTGGTGAAAGCGAAGTTTTTAACTTAGGTAATGGTAACGGGTTTTCAGTTCGGGAAGTGATTGCGGCGGCGGAAGATGCCACAGGTATGGTAATATCAGTCAAGGAATGCGATCGCCGTCCTGGAGATCCTCCAGCATTAATTGGTACAAGTGCAAAAGCTCGCAAAATCTTGAATTGGCAACCTCAATATCCAGGTATTAAAGATATCGTCTCTCACGCTTGGCAATGGCATCAACAAAGGCATAAATAACAGCGTAATTAACAAAGTGAAGGATGAAACTTCATCCTTTCACACTATACTAAAAATGTCCAAAATTCAAATTCAATCAAATTCAAACAGCAGGCTTTTCATATAAACGCAAAAGACTACCATTCACCATAGATCCGGCATCAGAAGCAAGCCAAGTGGTAAACTCACCAATATCATCGGCTGTAATCCAAGTTGGTTGACTTTGCGCTTCATTAGTACGAGTTGCTACCCAACTATGGATAATAACTTCATTAATCCGCACACCACTATTCTTGTTTTCTGCCATTAATAATTGAGCCAGCATCAGTTGTCCAGCCGCAGGAATGCTTACTAAGCTAACATTAGGAATGGGAATTTCTGCTGCTGCTCCGCCAATGAGGGTGTAACTAGCACCTTTTTGTTCTTTTAGAAGAGGAAGGAAAGTGCGGGCAGTGATAAAATGACTGGTTAAATTACTATCTAAATATTGTTGCCATTCGGTCATTGATACCTCTGTTACAGGCTTGTTTCCAAACCACCAGCCGCCAAGGGAAGCAACCACAGCATCAAGTTTACCAAACTGTTTGAGTATTTGGTCACGAATGCGTTCTGCATCATCAATTTGGCTAATTTCTCCGACAATGGGAATAAAGCGATCGCTTGTGGCAATATCACCTAAATATGTGCGTAATTCTTCTAGTTTTTCAACTTTACGAGATGGAACTACAACAATCGCACCTGCTTTAAGAAATGACCGCACAATCCCTTCACCAACATTACCAGCACCACCGGGAATCAAAACAATTTTACCAGCTAATTTGTTCATAATTACTCCTTTTTTTAACTGATTTTTTAACTAGCTAAAATTCCGCCATCTACTGCGAGAATATGACCATTGACAAAATCAGCAGCATCAGAACAAAGCCAAAGCACAGCATTAGCAATGTCATCAGGTTGTCCCAAACGTCCAGCCGGAACAAAACTTTCAAAAGCTTTAGGATTGCCACCTGTAGCGTGATTGAGCATCTCAGTTTCAATTGGGCCAGGAGCGATCGCATTAATCCGAATTTTCTGCCCTGCGTATTCTAAAGCGGCTGATTTTGTTAACATCACCACAGCAGCTTTTGAGGTGTTATAAAGGGAAAGTCCAGGAGACAATGGACGGAAACCATTAATAGATGAAGTATTCACAATTGCGCCTCCTTTTCCTTGGGCTAACATCTGGGCAATTTCGTATTTCAAACAGAGAAAAACACCCTTAACATTAACTCCAAAAAGTTGGTCATAACCTTGTTGTGATTGGTCTGCTAACAAGGAATTTTCCCCCAGCAATCCCGCATTATTAAAAGCAATATCAAGACTACCAAAAGTATTTACTGTGGTGGTAATTAGGTCTTTGACATCTGCTTCTTGAGCTACATCTGCTTTCACAAATAAGCCGTCGCTACCAGCTTCACGAATGAGACGGATAGTTTCATTTCCTGCTTCTTCACGTCTACCAGCAACAACAACTTTAGCACCTGCACGAGCCAGAGCGATCGCTGTTTTCCATCCAATTCCCGAAGTTCCACCCGTAACCAGGGCAACTTTGTGGGCTATTGAGTTCATTCTCTTTACTCCAGTTCCAGGACTAAAGTAGTGTGATAGAATCAAGTATTTTTTGCAAGTAGGCACTTTATGGTTCCCAATAATCAGCGTCCCATTCTCCTGAGTCAAGACTGCCCTGTCAGACAAATACTTGATATAGTGGGAGATAAATGGACACCACCAATTTTGTATATTCTGCGTTCTGGAACGACGCGATATGGTGAATTTCAACGCCAGATTCCGGGAGTATCCAAAAAGATGCTGACGCAAACCCTCAGACAGTTAGAATCAGACGGGATTGTTGAACGGATTGTTTATCCCGTCATACCGCCAAAAGTGGAATATAAACTTACGTCCTTTGGCGAAAAGCTCATTGAACCTATCGCCCTTTTAGCAGATTGGGCTTGGCAAAATCAGGAAGAATTGAAGCTTATTTACCAACGTCATGGGCTGTAATTAGAACAGAAACAATAACTGTCATATAGAAGCATTATTTAAGTTTTTTTCCAAAAATCAAATAGCCCTAATTATTCTTTTTCATTTGTATCAAGAAAGCGACAATACCACCAGATAGTAACAAAATTCCCAACCAAATTAAAGTTTGTACTAACCCAATTGTTGTTCCTTGCTGATTCTGATTTACATTTTGCCCAGGTTGGAGAGTATCTATAGTCTTTCCTGTAGCCACAGTGACAACAAATTTTAACTCAAAAGGTTTAAAACTTCCCTCAGTCACAGGTTTACCACTCAATTGCAACTGATAAACCCCTGGTTTGGGAAAAGTGATTTCTGCCCCTGGAATACCTTCATAGCGTTCAGCCTGAATAGATGTTAATGGAGGTTCAATTAATGCTGGTTCTCCGGCTACATGAGGTTCAGCATAAATAGCCAACCGACAATTACAATCTTTTAAAGGAATTACCTTACCACCTTTTCGGGTTAGGGCAAACCAAGTTTGAGTAACTTCTCCAGAGCGGGGATTATCGTTAGGTTCTAAATGGACAATACCACCCACATCTCCAGATATTTTCACTGTATGGGCTAAAACTTGAGTATTTGTAGTAACTATCAAACTAGATAAAATTAATAACAATAGATACCTTATTTTGCTGTTACATATAGTAGAAAGAGTTAATTTACCGCGACTTATTGGGAGGAACATAAAATTTTTCTAGATGTAAATATAGCCAAAAATACCGTGAACGCACTAATAACACACCAAAAATAATTATCCCCAGCAACACGGCTGCTAACTGGTTTTGCCAGCTTAATCTAAAAGCACCCAGGTAATGAGAACCAATCATCACCGCATGAATAGCACTCAATAACAAAGCTGGTACACTCAGGAGATGAATTGGTCGCCAACTCTTACCTAATGACTTTTGCAGAAAGTCAAAACTTGTACAAGCCGCAGGAAGCATTAATACCAATGCCACAGCCCCTGCACTCATTCCCCATTGAAATTCTAACTTTAAAAACCAAAAAGCGTGGAAATTCCACTCTAGAGAATGTTCAAAATAATGAATAGTATGTACCCCAGCCAGAACAAAAGCCCCAACTCCCAAAGCTCGACGGTAACGCAGAGGTGCAGACCAAAAACTATTCACAGGACGGGCAATCAATGAGAGAATTAAACAAATTAGGGCAGCGTGTCCGCTATAATCTGTCATTGTATCCCCCGTTCGCAAGAGGGTAATGACACCAATAATCAGAGTTACCCACCCACCCAAGCGAAATAATTGACTGCGGCGCTCTTTACTCATTAAAGCCGTAGAAACACCTACACCTAGCATGATGGGCAGCGTGCCAATCCCAAAAGCTAACATTGTCGCTGTCGCTTGCCACAAATTCCCTGTAGCCGCAGCCTTAATTTGAGCCGCATATAAAAAACCACAGGGCATTAATCCCCAAGTCATACCTAAAAGTGCCGGTGTCCACCATTGAGTTTGGGCAGATAACTTGAGCATGGCTGCACTGAGCCGATTGTGTAAGTTCCCTTTTAAGATGGGGTGTAACAGGGGAATATGGGGTAAAAAATCTGGTTTCACCTGTCCTAAACCAAACCAAATCAGCATTATGCCTGTAATTATGGCTATCCACCGCCGTAAATCACTACCGACTCCTGCCAGTTGTCCACCTTCTACTAATACCGAACCAATTGCGCCAATACCAGCACCGACTAAGGCGTAACTCAACATTCGCCCCAAGTTGAGTAAAGTATGAAATTTTAATTGCTGTTGCCAAGTCGGGTTTTCCTGTTGTTTAGAAAGAGAAAAAGCTACTGTTAAGGGTCCACACATCCCAAAGCAATGTCCAAAACTGCCCAAGAACCCTAGTAATGTGATGAGTAATAAATCTAGCATATTCATGATGGGAACTGGGAATTGGCAATTGGGAGAGTATACCTTTTACATCTCTTACCATGATGTCCATGTCAAAAGACAAGCTGTCAAACTTGGTGTAGTTTTAATATTTAATTTCCTATAGTTGGAGTTAAATCATGATCAAAAAATGGCTGCGGGTGCTGCTAGGGGTAATGATTGTTTTGATTATTGGCGGTTTTTTTCCGCAATCGGAGATTGTACCGATAGTTAAAAATACTCCTGTACAACAGCCTCAAACCCCAGGGAAACCCCAGAATGTAAATAATACTCTATTGGTTGATAGTAATCAACTTTTCGCTCATGTTCAAAAATTGAGTTTTCAGCGTTATAACAAAATAGAGCGTATCCGTACCCGTACATATATCACAAAGGAACTGCGAAAATTTGGTTGGCAACCCAAACTAGAAAAATTTCCTGACGGTGTGAATATTTTTACCCAACGATTAGGAACAGACAAAACCGCCGGAGCAGTTCTAGTTGCTGCCCATTATGACACAGTTCCGGCCTCTCCTGGTGCAGATGATAACGCCACTGGTATAGCTGTAATATTAGAAATTGCTAGACTTTTTAGTTCTGTTTCCACACCGAAAACATTACAATTAGCTTTTTTTGATCAAGAAGAAACAGGACTGTTAGGTAGTAAAGCTTTTGTGAGCCAACCAACCAATTTAAAAAATCTTCAAGGCGTAATTATTATAGATATGGTGGGTTACGCTTGTTATACTTCTGGTTGTCAAAAATATCCTACTGGCTTACCTGTAACCCCACCTAGCGACAAAGGAGATTTTTTAGTAGTAGTAGGTGATTTAGAAAACTTACCTTTATTAAATACTTTTCCCAACTCCACTGAGAATTTACCAAAAATCCTCAAATTACCTATTCCCTTCAAAGGTTTATTAACACCAGATACCCTCCGCAGTGATCATGCTCCATTTTGGTATCAAGGAGTGGGGGCTGTTCTAGTAACAGATACTGCGAATTTACGTAATCCTCATTACCATCAACCTAGTGATATTCCCGAAAATATCCAAAGGGCTTTTTTTACAGGTGCAGCCCAAATTATTATTAATGCTACTTCTAGTTTGTTAAAGTAAATTCTTTTAGAGTCAAGCTTATAAAAATATTACTTGTAGAAGACGATGAACGGATTGCCGAACCTTGAGCAGAAGATTTATGTGGATATTGCTCAAGACGGAATTGAAGGTTGGCAATAAATATAGTTAATCAACCCAATATGATCTAATTTTATGAGATTTAATAATG
This sequence comes from Dolichospermum sp. UHCC 0259, assembly GCF_009711935.1. Taxonomy (GTDB): domain Bacteria; phylum Cyanobacteriota; class Cyanobacteriia; order Cyanobacteriales; family Nostocaceae; genus Dolichospermum. Next base: position 53,192 of record NZ_VIKX01000264.1, read on the forward strand.
AAGTGCGATCGCTAATTGCAATTATGCTTCAACATGATGCAGATTGAGATTTAATTATTCAAACCTTTACCAAAAAAGATTGATAAAAAATTACCTCCAGCTTAAAAATTACTGGAGGCTATGAATAAAGACATTGGAATGTGGACTAGTTCAACTATGAATTTAACTTTATTTTTATATAGTTATCTCTATCGGTAGAAACGTTTAAAATTAATTCATTTCCGTCTAATTGCATAAACAAAAAAGACCCCCGGTTATAGACCGAGGGATTCTGCAAGTCGGAATTATCGCACAAAGACATTCGCGTACCCAGAATAGCAATGCAACACATAGAAAAAATGCCAAAATGCCAAAAACCACAAATCTCCGTATTTTTGCCCCTATTTTAAGATCCAGTAGCAATAGAGGTTGGTTGTAAATAAGTAATCAACTGTTGCAAACCTTGTTGCAAATATCGTGTTACTGTCATTGGTGTAGCTCCAATTTTCTTAGCAGCATCCTTGCGAGTTAATTGTTTCACAAATACTAACTCCACTGCCATTCTGGGTTTATCATCTAGCATACTGATTGCTCCTTCTAACTGCTCTTTTTCTTCTTGCTGTTGCTGAAGTGCCATGCTATGGTGACAGGGAAGCAAATCCGCCCAGGTGACTGGGGAATTTACATAATTAGATGCTGTATTATCTAAACTCAATGGATTGCGATTTTGAACTGCTAATTTAGTTGCTTGCCATTCTTCTAAAGATATATGCAGCTTGTTAGCAACTTCGATTTCTTTGGGAGGATGATCTAAAGATATTGCTAATTCTTTACGAATCTTTTGTCCTTGACTGTAAACTTCTTGACAACGACGGGGAATTTTTAATAAAGTAGAGTTATCACGCAAAAAGTGAAGAATCTCACCGCGAATATACGGTACAGCAAAGGAACTTAAAGCATATCCCTGCTCAGGATCAAAACGTTCAATTGCTCTAATTAAACCAAAATATCCAATTTGTTCTAAATCTTCATAGGGTTCATAACACTTATGGCTAAATTTATAAGCAATTTTTCTGACTAATCCTTTATGTAATTCTACAATTTGATTACGAAGTTGAATAGAGGGATTTGTGTAGTAGAGGTATAAGAGATCAATACCATCAGAACGAGCAGAGGAGTCATTGAATTTCATATTAATTCCTTTGTATTGATTTATTTATCCAAATAATGGTGTCGTGTATATTATTTTTAAGCTTGTAAATATTTTCCTTAGTTCAGGCTAAATAAGCCATAGTTATTTTACTGAAATTTCAGTCGAATCGAAATATAAAATTCAGTAATAATACGTAAACAAAATCCTTGAAAAAGTAGTAAGACTATCTTCTATTTCCCATGTTTAAACTTAATAAAAGCGGCTCTTGAGTATACTCAACGCGGCTTAATATTTGATTCTAATAAGCCTAAACAGTAATTTACGGTAGGTTGGGTTGTGGAACGTGACCGTTCGCAAAGCAATGGAACGAAATCCAACATTATCAAGGATTTTGTTGGGTTTCGCTATCGCTCAACCCAACCTACATTTCCTTAACCGCCAAGTATTGGCTATGTAGGGGGTGCTGAAAAATCTTTTTATCCAGCCCTAATTACGAATATTTACTTCCTGTAAATAATCTTCTGGTTGCAAAAATACTCTACGCTCAATGGTGTGTTTGTCAGTAGGTGTGTTTTGTAATTCAATAACGGGAACTGTTTTTAATGTCGCTAATTCTTGTTGTTGATTACGTAGACGTAACTTTTGGGAATATTCTTGTAGTTTAACTCTTGCCTGTGCATAGACATCAGTATCTTTGGGAACTCTTTCCAGGAGTTTAATTGCCCCAAAAAAGTCACCTACAGAGGCTTGATTGTGGGCTTGATATAAATAATATCCTGACCTAACTTGACGTTTTTGATTGTATTCAGATAATTTTTGTTTAACTATAGCACCAGCAGAGCTTTCTTCAGGTATTTGCTGTAAGTAATATAAAGCTGTTGAGAAATCTCTTTCTTCAGCTTTTGCATAGGCTTTTGCTAATAGGGCTTGTGTTTGGGCTTCGATATTTACTTTTGCTTGTTCAACTAGGGGCTGAATTTTTGCTTGCCAATAGGAATTAACTGTAACTTGAGGCGCATGAGGTAATACGTCTGTCCACCGACTTTCCTTGAAGGCTTTTTCGGCTAAAACATAATGTTCTGTGTCTTTTTGCCATTGCTTTTGCCATTCTTCAATTGAGGCTTGTGCTTCTGGATAAAGATTACTATCAAGAGGGATTAACCGAGCTAAATTAATTGCTTTTTGTAGGTCTCCAGATTGATATTTGGCTATAGCTTTATATAAAGTTTCTGTGGCTGAGTAAGCTTGAGAATTATTAAATAAAGAATATACTCCTAACCCTAGCAAAACGGAATTAATTAATAAACCTAATCGTAATCCTGCTAGTAATGGTTGGGATTTTTGAGGTGTTTTTTCAATAGTTTGATAAGATAATTGAGATTCTGCTATTTGTATTTCTGCTGGGTTATTTTCCCATTCTATATGCTTGAGTACCCATAGTGCTTCATGAGCGGATTGAAACCGTTCCTGATGTTGATAACGAATCATCTGATTGAGGAAGGCAATTAAATAATCATTAATTTGGGTATCATCATCACACCAAATGATTTCATTGGTTTCGGCATCAATTTCTAATTGTAGAGGTGCAATTCCTGTAATAGCTTGAATAGCAATTATGCCCAAGGAGTAAAGGTCACTATTGGGTTGGGTTTGACCAATAAATTGTTCTGGGGGAATGTAACCCAAGGATGTTACAGGAATTTTATCTATGAATAATTCGGTTTCAATACTAAAATCTATTGGTTGAATTGAGCCGAAATCAATTAATACTAATCTGGCATCTATCGCTCGTCTAATGAGGTTTTCTGGTTTAATATCGCAATGAATAAAGCCTTGAGAGTGAACAAATTCGAGAATATATAGGGCATCTTCTAAAAACTTGATCACGTCAATTTCACTCCATTTACCGGAGCTTTGGGGGCTAGTTGGTAGTTCTGCGGCTAAAGGCTCTCCAGGAATAAATTGTTGTACTAAATAAAAACGTTCATTTTCTTCAAAGCAAGTAATTAATTCGGGAATTTGGGGATGGCGACCTAAGTGTTTAAGAGTTTCAGTTTCTGTTAAAAACCGTAGTCGAAGATAGTCAAAATAGGAGGTAGATTGATAGTTGTTAACTTTGAGTTGTTTAACAACATATCTGGGTCTTTCTGGATGGTGCATATCTACCGCGATAAATGTTTGTCCAAACACTCCGGCACTAAGTGGTTGAACAATTTGGTAACGCTCTTGTAATAGTTTGCCGATCATTTGGTTGTTCATGATCTTAATTACTCAGAAATCCTTATATATCTTTTCTGACATCGGCTGCTATTTTCCGGAATTATAGAAAATAATTCAGTATGTCAAATATTCAATAATTATTTAAGTGTTTTTACTTATGATCTTCTTTTTCTGCAAAGGTATCAGTTAATGGTTTGACGACTTTTGCGATCGCTTCTTGGACAAAAACTTTGATAAACTCATCGCGGCGATTAATCTGAAACTGTTGCTGTACAACTTCTGTCATCCCCCCATCTCCCCAATCTTGATCATGACGAAAATATTCTATAAAACTTTTCCCCGCAATTCGGGTTAAATATGCCGCTGTCACCCCTTGAATTGCCCTACCCACAATAAAAGTAGCTACATTGAGTTGCAAAGCCGTTGATAATAATTCAATAGCCCCTTTAACGATCCCTAAACCGGCAATAGTTTTTCCTAAAGATAGAGCTAATTCTTTTCCCCGTTCCATGTTTAAATCACAACCGTAGAGTCTACCAATTTCTACTACCATTTGGGCATTGACGGCGGCGGTTGCGAGTAAGTCTACCATTGGCAATGGTGTAACAGAAACCACACCTGCTCCAATCCATTGATATCGCTCAACAATTTTATCAGCTTGGCGACGACGCTGGGAATCTATAAGTTTACGGGCTTCTTCTCCTAAGCGTAAAGACTGTAAGAGAATATTATCTGCTACCAAGTCTTCACCTTCAGCCCGTAAAATGGCAGCCATGCGCCGTAACAAGGGGATAATATCTGCTTCGGGTTGAAAGGTTTCGCCGGTTTCTAATTCGGCTATTTGGGGATTAGCAGCGATCGCTACCACATCATTAGTAGCAATAAAAGTCCGTACTCTTTCCCGTAATCTCGCCAAGATTGATTCTATGTCAGTTTCAGTGTATAAATCTGTTTTATTCAGAACTAAAAGCGATCGCTTACCAATTTCCGCCAACCCCCGCAATGGTTCATATTCAGAACGGCGTAAATCATTATCCACCACAAACAACAGCAAATCCGCCTCTGTCGCCAAAGCCCTAGCCAGTTGTTCCCGTTCTGTACCCGCTACCCCCGGTTCTAAAATCCCTGGAGTATCAGTAATCAATATCTTCCGTTCCAAACCCTTCAACCGTAAACAATAGGTTTCTCCCACCTGAGTCGTCCCCATTGGTGCATTCACCTCACCAACTATCCGCCCCATAATCGCATTCACCAGGGAAGTTTTACCAGCACTACCAGTACCAAAAACAACAACCTGAATTTCCCCTCTCGCCAAATTCGCCTCAATTTCCTTAGTTCGACTCAATAAAGCTTGGCGTGTCACCTCATCTTGAATTTGGGCTACCTGTTGACGTACCGCTTGCAAAGTAGAAGAAGCCGCATCCGATTTAGCCGCCGGAATTTGGGCAGAAGTCACCCTTTGACGTTGACGACGGGATTTTTCCTCACCCTTCCGCAGCACCAATACATAATAAACAAAGGCAGCAATCAAACCACCAATCAGTAAAACTAGCAGTAATAATAGTAAATTACCTAACAACGGCGAATAGGACAACTGCCAGTACAACCGGGAAAGAGAATCAATTAGCCATAGGGTTAACGCCAAAATGACGATCAGGCCAACAATTAGTGTAACAATACGAGACAAAGGCATGAAGGATAGAAGTTATTACCTGTATAGTGTTTTTCTCAGATAGCAAAGTAAAAAGCAACAATTTTTGATAAACTAATATTTCAGTGTATGTGTAGTGTTGCCTGATTCACCGACTTTTAAATTCTCCATTTTTTACCTAATCCCAATTCATGGGAAAGTCAAATGCCGAGTCAAAATATGAACTTTATCTCTGAGTTTAAACATTTTAGCTCTTTTGAAAAATTATTCCCCCGCATGAGGATCAGAAAAAAAGTTATCCTGGGGCATAATCTTTCCTGGGAAATATCAGATTTAGGTACATCTGGAGGGTTATTAGTAAGCAATAGCTATTTTCAAACTCCTCAAAAAAAGTAATCTTAGTCCATTAAGAAGGTCTCTTACTCGATAATTTACAAACAAAACTTTTACAAATAGTGATACCAATTCCTTATTCATCAATATAATGGTTTTGACTTTATTCCTGATTTATAACTATTGATGACTTGATTTTGCTATATAATTGATAATTAGAGATATTAAAAACAACAGGAAAAAATTAATGGGGCTATTTGATCAAATTCTTGGTGCAGTTAGTAATGCCAATCAACCCGGTGGTTTGGATAATTTAGTAAATATTGCCATGACAGTTAAACAATTAGGTAATGGTGTTGGTGCAGACTCTTCTACCATGCAATCGGTTTTATCTGTTGTTGGTAAACAAGTGCAATCGTCTTTACAAGCAAAACAAGCTACCGACGGAAGTGAATCCGTACAAGAGTTGGTAAATCAATTTGCCGGAACTTCAGCCAATTTGGAAGCTGTAAACAGTTTATTTTCTCCAGATACTCAAGCACAATTAGCGGAAGATGCTGCCCAAGGTACTAACCTAGATGTGAACACAATTCAACAGTTATTGCCCACTTTAATTCCTTTAGTTTTCAGTTTCTTGCAATCTGGTGGTAATCCATTACTCAATAAATTTCTAGATACTGACGGTGATGGTGATGTAGACATTGCGGACGCGATTAAACTAGCTAGTAAGTTTTTAAGAATCTAAAGGGACTGGAATTTTTGTCGCTGATCATTTACTGATACCAAATTCAGATGAAGCTGCATAGAATAGGACTTCAAAAATAATGGACCGCAGGGAAAGACGGATAAATTAATGGATTTCATGATTCTGTGCAGCCTCACATATAATTGACAAAGGATAATTTTAAGAATTGTGAACGTTAAGAATTGAGTTTATGAACGCAGCCGACGATAAAACAATAGTCCGCGAATACTTCAACTCCACAGGTTTTGATCGGTGGCAGCGCATCTATGGTGATGGTGAAGTCAATAAGGTTCAGTTAGATATTCGCACTGGACATCAACAAACTGTAGATAATGTTATCGGCTGGTTAGAAGCTGATAACAATTTACCATCATTATCAATTTGTGATGCTGGTTGTGGTGTTGGTAGTCTGAGTATTCCTCTAGCTATAAGTGGCGCTAAGGTCTACGCCAGCGACATTTCTGCCAAAATGGTATCAGAAGCTCAGGATAGGGCTGTAATGGCCTTGTCCAATACTGTAAATCCCTCCTTTGCGGTACAGGATTTGGAATCTTTGAGTGGTAATTATCATACTGTTATCTGTTTGGATGTTCTGATTCATTACCCTCAAGAAAAAGCTGACGAGATGATTTCTCATCTATGTTCTTTAGCGCAATCACGAATTATTCTCAGTTTCGCGCCTAAAACTTGCTTCTTAACAATCCTCAAAAAAATCGGTACTTTCTTCCCTGGTCCGAGTAAAACTACTCGCGCTTATTTACATCGTAAAGCTAATGTGATCAAAATTCTGGAAAAAAATGGCTTTTCAATCCAACGACAAGCTATGACGCGGACAAAATTTTACTTTTCCAGTTTACTAGAGGCAACTCGTACATCTACTTAAGTAGAAATTACAATAACAGCGCAACCCAATACTTGTCGGTTAAGGAAATGTAGGTTGGGTTGAGCGATAGTGAAACCCAACATTGACAATGTTTTGGCCTTAACCAAACAGTATTGCAGCGCAACCCATCCTACAAATCAAGACTTTTCTCAATTTGGCGAGAAGTATGAATTTATAAGCCTTCGTCCCACTTCGCTAACACGCAGAGGCGCTCCAGGCGTAAAGAGTAAGAGTTTGAGAAATGGAATTTTTGATTTTACCTGAGTTCGACATAAGATAATTTGCGGAAAATTCGCCCCAAGTATGAGTCTCAAACCCTTATTCTCTCGTTAAAAAATCATAACTCCGTTCGCGTAGCGTCTCCGAAGGAGAAACTCCGAACTCCTAACACCGAACTCAGGTGATTTTCATGCCTTAATTCCGCAATGCTACTTATTCTTTTTTTTGCAACTACTGACTGCTCGTACTTACGCAAAAACCTCTATAATTTACGCTACGCTATCAGCAAACTTTCTTGAATCTTCAATTAGTTGTATTTTCAATTATCCCAATTTAAATGTATAATTGTAGTTTGCAAGGAAAATTATTCCAAGTATTGCAAAAAGGAATGTATTAATCTATCTTAAAAGAATATATTAATGACATATTGAATTTAATAAAATCTGTTGTTAATAAATTAGATAATAACTAAACGCGAATAACTGTTATAAAGCTCCACCTGTAGCTCATGCTACGCTAAACTATCAGTAGGATGTAATAGTTTTATCTATCCCATTCTCAAAAGTAAAGGAGCGATGAAGACAGAACTATCTATCTTGATCACCAACAGACGAAACAAACAGCAATGTATGGTTTAAGACCGCCTGCGCTGCCAGTATTATATAAGTTTTATAGAGCAAATGGAGAAAAAAAATGATGAGCAAAGAAGATTTTCTCTATCCACGTGGTCGCTATTATGGTCATGTTAAACCAGAAAATTTGGTATTTAATGCGAATTTGCAGGAATTTGCCCAAAAGGTTAGTTATATTTGCAATTTAGAAACTGGCGGCAAAATTTCACCAGATGAGGCTTATGATCAGATTAAGTTACTTTGGAAACAGTTAAAACAATCAAAAAAAGAACTGAAAATCGGTGAACAACCTTTTCAAAGTAACGGTTCTGAAGAAGCTTAGGTAATTGGTCATTGGTCATTGGTCATTGGTAATTGGTTTACAGCCACGAACAACTGACAACTGACAACTGACAACTGACAACTGACAACTGACAACTGACAACTAACAACTGACAACTAACAACTGACAACTAACAACTGACAACTAACAACTGACAACTAACAACTGACTATTTTGCGATCATTGTCCAAACACCATCCCATGAATTTGGTGGTGGTATTTGCTGGTATTTATAGGCGCGTTCTAAATGAATTTGCACGGCTTGATCTGTTGGTTTGATGGCTTGAGCTAATTTGAAGCAGGCGATCGCTTGAGTAAAATCTCTTAATATATAGGCATTGCGACCAGCATGATAATGGTGTAAAAATTCCTGAGTGTTAGCATCTAGGGGAGTAGAGCGATCGCTGATTAACTCATAAATATTTATAGCTTGATGTTTACCTTTAACCCGAATTTTATCTAATTGACGTACCCACAGGCGATCGCTGCATAGGTTATAAGTAAACTCGCTGATAATAATATCACAGCCATATTCTTTAGTTACTCCTTCCAAACGAGAACTTAAATTCACCCCATCCCCAATCACCGTATAATCCATCCGTTTTGGTGAACCAATATTCCCAGAAACCACCTCCCCAGAACTAATTCCAATCCCAATCCGAATTTGTGGTTGAGCTTGAACAATCCGCTTTTGGTTAAACTCCTGTAATCGTCGGCGCATATCTAAGGCTGATTTTACCGCCAACCAAGCGTGATTTTCCGTAAGTGGTAGAGGCGCACCAAATACAGCCATTAAAGCATCACCAATAAATTTATCTAAAGTCCCTTCATGATTAAAAACAGACTCTACCATTGTTTCAAAATACTGATTCAGTAGTGATACCACATCCGCCGCCCCTAAATTTTCTGTTAAAGTCGTATAACCTCGGATATCAGAAAACAAAATAGTGACATCTTTCCGTTCACCCACCATTAAAGTATCCTGGCCTAAAGCCATCACTTGCTCGGCTACATGAGGATTCAGGTAACGGTATAAGGTGCTTTTCATGCGTTTTTCTCGACTGATATCTTCCAGCACCACCAAACCACCACGAGATCCACCTTCTGGGTTAGTTAAAGGATTAACAGTGAGATTAATACTGCGTTCTAACTTCTCCACTGCATCTGCACTGAGTAACTCAGATTGGGAAGTTAAAGATTGATTCCAGGGAATAAAAATATTCGGATTTTGGCGATCGCAAATAGCTAAAATTAAATCATTATTGATCTTCTTATGTAAACCCACCAACAAAATTTGTTCAGGTACATAATGTTTAGCACCATGTTTCAAACTATCTTCTAGGCGCATTTGTAAATTTTCAATTGGAATCACATCCCAAACTTGACGACCAATCAAATTTTGTTCCCATACCAACTTATTATTTCTATTATTAGCCTGTCTGACTGGACAACCTAATAATTCTAACGCCGCATCATTAATAGTCACAATTTGACCGAGCATATCCGTAGAAATTACCGCATCTGATAAACTTTGCAGAATATCTTTTTGATATTGTTTTTCCAACAAAACACTCTCAAATAATCGAGCATTTTCCAAAGCAATCCCCGCTTGGATATTAAAAGCTCGCATGAATTCTTCATCAGAAGCAGTAAAACTACCTTGTTGTTTATTAATTAATTGAGTCACCCCAATCAATTCATTAGCAGAATTAAATACTGGTAAACATAAAATATTGCGAGTTAAATAACCCGTTTTTTGATCTATAGAAGCATCGAATCTTTTATCCATATAGGCATCTGTAATATTCAGAGCCTTACCAGTTGAAGCAACATAACCGGCAATTCCCCGACTCGCACTAATGCGAATTTCCATCAGATTTTTGCTATTAACATCTTCCACCTTTGTCCATAATTCATCTAATTCTTTCCGATATAAAAATAGGGTACTCCGATCTGCTTGCATTAAGATCCGAGCCTGTTCCATGACCATTTTCAAAGTAGCTTCTAAATCCAAACTTTGTCCTAAAGTTTGTGTAGCTCGTAATAAAGCCGTTGCACCCCGTTGATGACGAGCCGCTACATAGAAAGACTGACAACTTTCTAAAATAATCCCAATAGCCGACGCAAAATCCCGAAATCTTTCCTCATCCTCCACATCAAAAGGAATTTCCCCCGCCTTATTTGCCAATTGTACTACTGCCACAGTTTGGTTTTTACTGCTCAAAACGGGCATACATAATAAATTGTGCATTTTATAGCCCATTTGTTTTTCCAACTCTGGACTAAATAGGGGATGACTTGCAGTTTCCGAGATATTCAAACAGTTACCTGTACTAGCAACATGACCAGGAATACCCACATTTATAGAAGTGCGGATTTCTAAAAACCTTTGATTATGATCTTGAGGAAGTTTTGACCATAATTGCCCCTTATCATAATCCACCAAAAAAATAGCCGTGTGTTCTGCTTGCAGAATCTGACCAATTTTCAAAGTAATAGCTTCTAGTACCTTTTCCAGCATAGTTTCTAGAGCTTCATTATTGATTAAATCAATAGCTCTAATAAATTGCTGGAACTCAGCCGTAATAAAATCCAGTAAACAGACAAATTCGTTAACAGAAAGGTCTTTAACTCGACTTAAAAGGGCATGAGTCCGGTTAACTTGGGTAAGTTCGGTTAATGTAGCCAAGACGCTACCGGGATTAGGAAGTGTCATGGGAATTTGGGATTTTAGATTTTGGATTGGAAATTTCAGTCACATATCTCTATGCAATTGAATCAGGTTTAAAAATTAGAAAAAAAGCCATATAGGTAGGTTAGCATTGAAAATCGTCGTTATGGCAAGGCAAGAGGCAAAAGGCAAGAGGCAAGAGTGAAGAGGGTTTAGGCGATTTTACTTTTCTTTACACAGATTGGTTTTATTGTGTTCACCTACTTAGCACTCTTATTCTGACTCCTGACTCCTGACTCCTGACTCCTCTTTAAAATGATTTTTTGATAATAATCTTCCAGTTGTTGTGTCGCTGATGTCCATCCCCATTTTTCTGCTTCGGCACGGGCATTTTTACGGATAATAGCTATTTCCTGCCGTTGTTTTAACAGACGGATTGTAGCATTAATCGCTTCTTGAATATCAGCCTCTGGATCAAAAAGATATCCATTTACACCATCTGTCACAATATCAGGGATGCCTCCAGAACGGGCTGCTACCACTGGACACCCGGCGGCCATAGCTTCTAGCAGCACTAATCCGAGTGTTTCTGTGCGGGAAGGAAAAATAAAAGCATCAGCACTGGCAAAGGCAGAGCCTAATTCTTTACCCATAAGATAACCGACAAAATAAGTATTTGTCCCAGCAAAGTGTTTTTCCAAAGCTTGACGGTGGGGACCATCGCCGACTAATGCTAATCTGGCATTGGGAATGGCTTCTAAAATGGGTTTAATGCGTTCAATTTCCTTTTCCGCAGAAAGACGACCAACGTACAGTAATAATGGGCTTTCTGGATGATTTTGGGAAAGATGCGATCGCATTTCCGTACTCACTAAATCAGGATGAAATAATTCTGTATCTACCCCCCGTTGCCATAAATCACACCTTTCAATCCCATGAGCGGAAAGTTCCTTTACCATCGCTGTAGAGGTACACAAATTTAACTCCGCCTGATTATGACCCAGTTTTAACAACTCCCATAGTAACCCTTCTAACATTCCTAATCCGTAATGTTGCAGATATTGGGGCAAGTGAGTATGATAAGAAGCCACCAAAGGAATTTTGAGAACTTTACTATAAAAAATCCCTGATAGTCCTAAAACTGCGGGATTAACAACATGAATAATATCTGGTTGAAACTCTTCTAAAGCGTGACCAATGGCAGGGCGAGGTAGTGCCATTTTTAACTCTGGATAGAGAGGTAAGGGAAAGCCACTAACTCCGTAAACTTTCGCACCTTTATGTTCAGTGATACCACCTTCAGGGGCAAATACCAAAACTTGATTGCCATGACGTTGTAAATGGTCAACAGTATGGCGAAGACGGGTAACAATGCCATCAACTTTGGGTAAAAAGGTTTCTGTAAATAGGGCAATTCGCATAAAAAGAAAGGAGTCAGGAGTCAGGAGTCAGGAGTCAGAAGGCAGGAGGCAGGAGGCAGGAGGTAGGGGCCTGCGCCCAGTCAGGAGTCAGGGGAGAATAAATCCTCCTTTGCCTCTTGCCTCCTTTACTGTCACCTATTTTCTATGCCAAGAGACTTTGGGAAGAATTTGTTGGTGATCAACTCGGTTCTGATACTTGACGGAAAAGTGTAATAGTGAATCAAGTAGAGAATCCGAGAGTAGATGCGGTTGTAAGCCCAAATCCAAGAGTTTGGTGTTTTTGGCGTTGAAATAGTGTTCTTCCTTCTCCACTCTGGGGTTATCTATGTGGTTAATATCCACATTTAGTCCCATAGCGTTACCGGCTTTTTTCACCATCATTGCCAAGTCACCGACACTAAATAGTTCGGTAAATTGGTTAAACACACGGAATTCTCCTGGTTCGGCAGGATTAGCGATCGCTAACTCAATACATCGCACCGTATCCCGAATATCCAAGAAGCCGCGAGTTTGTCCACCTTTACCATAGACGGTGAGGGGATGTCCCACAGTAGCTTGAATACAGAAGCGATTCAATGCTGTACCAAATACACCATCATAATCCAACCGGTTAATTAACAGTTCATCCATCCCCGTTTCTTCGGTTAAGACACCGTAAACAATCCCCTGATTTAAGTCTGTAGCCCTTAAACCCCAGATCCGGCAAGCAAAGTGGATATTATGACTATCGTGGACTTTACTCAAGTGATACATAGAACCGGGCTGTTTCGGATAGGGCAAAGTATCCTTACGTCCGTTATGTTCAATTGTAATGTATCCCTCTTCAATATCAATGTTGGGAGTTCCATACTCACCCATTGTCCCCAATTTCACCAAATGGCAATCTGGGAAATCTTCCCGCATAATGTACAGCAAATTCAACGTGCCAACCACATTATTGACCTGGGTAAGAACAGCGTGTTCGCGGTCAATCATAGAAAATGGCGCTGAACGTTGTTCACCAAAATGCACGATCGCAGTTGGTTGAAATTCGTGTAAAGCTTTGTGCAGAAACTCGTAATTAGTAATATCGCCGATAAACAGATCAATAGACTTACTAGTCAAATCCTGCCATCGCTGGAGACGTTTCTGAATTGGTGCGATTGGGGTAAGGGTTTCTACACCCAATTCATTATCCCAGTGTCGCCGCACCAAACTATCTAAAATTCCAACTTCGTAACCTCGATTAGAAAGGTATAGCGCGGTTGCCCAACCGCAATACCCATCACCACCAATAACCAGGACTTTCATCTTTACCAGTTTTTACTCGCTGATAGCTAAATCTATCAGGTTTGTGTCCCCTCTTCATCATTAAATTCTGATCAAGACAGGAATCAATTACAGCAGGAGTCACTGAGTCAGGCTTAACAAACCTGCCCGGAACTTAAGTTCCGGTCTAAAAGCTAAAGTGCGTTAAAACGCACTCTGGTTAACTCAAAATCAAAAATTATCCTATTTATTATGCTCCAACAGTCGGGTTTAACCGACTTTAGCTTTTAGACAGGGAATTTATTCCCTGGCTGCAAGGGACATCAATTTACGTTAAGTTGACTACTGACTAATTTTATACTCCTGGGCAATGTAGTAAAACAGCCGATAATAATTGGGAAAGTCTTTGCTGCCGCTTTGTCCTTGCCAGTGATACTCCAAGTTCTCTTGAGTAATAGTCAATTTGATCACAGTCACCTTTTCCCCCGCTTCTACAGCTAATACCCCAGAAAACCCCTGATGAGTTTGAAAATTAGGGACTGGACGAGAACTTTCAGTCAAGGATTTTAATATAGGCTTACTTGCATAAGCACGAATTTCGACATTTTTTTGGTTTGGTGAAACTAAAACAACACCATCATTATTGTCTGGGTTTCCTAACACCTGCCAAGTATGCGGATAGGGAAACTCAAAACCATAACGCTTATTTTTATATATATTCCATCTTGTATCTGGAAACTGGGGGTTATTAGCATTACACCCCCAAGAGATCATCCCTATCCCCACACCTGAAATAACAGCGCACAGCGCCCTGTTTATTTGTACCGCACCCATATTAAACAACTCAAAGTTGCCACCCCATTACTCATTATCAAAGTTCAATAAATTACCTGTTTTTACTATTATCTCACGTACTTGCCCTAACTTTGTTGAGAAATGTAACAAAATTGCAGTTAAAACGCTTTACCATCTTGACAACTGAGAAAAGAGCCGATAAGGTGGTATACATACCCGGGTAAGACCACCAGAAAGTTGTATGCAAACTAAGCAAAAGGTTACGTTATATTTATCACCGGAACTGCACAGAAAACTTAAAATTCGTTCTGCTGTTGATTCAGAACCAATGTCAGACCTTGCAGAACGAGCGCTCAGTTTCTACCTGACCAACTCAGAAATAGTAGAAGAGATAGAAGCGTCTTCTCATGGGCGAACTCACCGACTTTATTCCTGTCCCACCTGTGAAACTTCCCTGGTACTGCGTGATGGTGAACTGGTGAACTTGGGCAACCAACCAGGAATCATCGGACAAGATCATCTATCTATTGATGGTAGAGAAAAAGAAGAAACCCATCCCAAGGGTGAGGAAGAATTAGTTCCTTGTTAGGTAGGAATTAATGATGATTAATAGTCTGGCTTAACGCCACGCTATCGCTGATCGGTACTGTCTCTATAAGGTCTCAAGTAGGTCGATAGTATGAAAGAAGAGCTCAATATTTTAATTCAAGCTCAATACCCTTTAATCTACCTTGTGACCTCCGAGGAAGAGCGGGCAGAGCAGTCAATTTTTAAAGTCTCCCAAGATTTAAAACCCCAAAGACGAGTATATGTGTGGACAGTAACTCACGGTATCGTGGAGTACGGTCAACCCCGGAATACCACTCAACACAATACTGTCTCTCCCGAAGCAGCCATTGATTGGATTATTCGTCAAAAAGAACCCAGTATATTTATTCTTAAAGATTTACATCCCTTTATTGATGCGCCAGCAACAACCAGATCGCTCCGGGACGCGATCGCTAGTTTTAAAGGAACGCAAAAGAACATTATCTTAATGTCCCCTGTGCAACAAGTTCCGATAGAACTAGAAAAAGAAGTTGTTGTTTTAGATTTTCAATTGCCTGACATGGCTGAGTTAAATAAAGTTTTAACTTCCCATCAAGAGCAAAATCGTGGACGACGGCTAACCACCGAGGCGCGAGAAAAGCTACTCAGAGCCGCTTTAGGTCTAACTAAAGATGAAGCTGAGAAAGTCTACCGCAAAGCACAGGTAACAACTGGGCAATTGACGGAGAATGAAGTTGATATAGTTTTATCCGAGAAAAAGCAACTCATCCGCCGTAACGGTATCTTAGAGTACATCGAAGAAGATGAAACCATTGATGCTGTTGGTGGCTTGGAAGAATTGAAAACCTGGCTGACCCAACGCTCTAACGCCTTTACAGAAAGAGCGAGAGAGTATGGGTTGCCCCAACCAAAAGGAATGTTAATTCTCGGTGTTCCTGGTTGTGGTAAGTCACTCATTGCCAAAACTACATCCCGTTTATGGGGTTTACCAATTCTGAGATTAGATATGGGGCGGGTCTACGACGGCTCAATGGTGGGTCGAAGTGAAGCCAACCTGCGGAACGCCCTGAAAACAGCAGAATCAATTTCCCCCACGATTCTGTTTATTGACGAATTGGATAAATCCTTTGCGGGTAGCGGTGGTTCTGGCGATTCTGATGGGGGGACATCAAACAGAATTTTCGGCTCTTTCCTTACCTGGATGCAGGAAAAGAAATCTCCAGTGTTTGTTATGGCGACTGCTAACCGTGTAGAACGCTTACCTGGAGAGTTTTTGAGGAAAGGTCGCTTTGATGAAATATTCTTTGTGGATCTGCCCACACCTGAAGAACGTCAGGATATCTTCGGTATTCACCTGACCAAACGCCGGGAGGAAATTGCTAGATTTGATCTAGAACAACTAGCAAAAATGTCCGATGGCTTTTCCGGGGCAGAAATTGAACAGGCGATCGTGGCGGCTATGTATGAAGCCTTTGCCCAAGATCGGGAGTTCACCCAATTAGATATTATTGCTGCATTGAAGTCTACTTTGCCGCTGTCACGAACGATGCAAGAACAGGTTACAGCCTTAAGGGACTGGGCCAGACAGCGTGCTAGACCCGCAGCCTCCTCTGTCGCTGAATATCAGCGCATGGAGTTTTAAAAGCTTTCCTCTGCTGTTTGTCAGGGGGAAAGGTTAGCTACAAAGCTAACAGATAGAAAAAAGCCGTTCCCAAATCATGCGGCTTAGTTGGAAAAGAACCGTTGTCGTTTTTCTCATCAATCTTCTTATTGGAGGAAACCCAAATGTCTCACTTTAGCACTCTGCGTACCAAGATCACCGATGCCGAAATTCTCAAGTCTTCTTTGCGCGACTTAGGTATCAGCGTAAAGACTGAAGCTGATGTTCGTGGTTATAATGGTCAGCGTCTCCGTTCCGACATCGTTGCTGTATTGGAAGGCGAGTACGATCTAGGTTGGTCTCGTAACAGTGACGGTTCTTTTGACCTCATTGCTGACCTTTGGGGTGTTGCTAAGAAGCACAACCAGACCGAGTTGATCAACTCTATCAATCAAAAATATGCCGTTAACAAGACTTTGGCTGAAGTAAAACAGCGCGGTCTGCAAAACGCTAACGTTAAGTTGGTATTGCAGTAACAATTTCTCTAGCGCGTTCCCAAAGTGAAACGGGTTAACCTTCTAATAAGCGGTTAGCCCGCTTTTTTTTGTCTGATAGCGAAGCGTGGCGCAAGCCATATCAGGATTTACAGGATTTGAGTACACATTTTAAACCCAAGACTCTAATGCAAAAGAGTAAACTTGCTGAATACGTCGAAAATCATTGTCTATTTAAGGATGACATAAAATATGAATTCTGTAAATCTTACCCACGAACAATTATCTCAAGCTATTCATGAACTTCCACTGGCAGCACTTCCTGAATTAGCTGATTTTATTGAATCTTTACGGTTGCAGTTTAATTCAACTTCTGCGGCTATTAATAATGAACCAGAGGAGAGTAATTTTTTATTAAGTATTTCTGGTATAGGAGAGTCTAGTAAACCTGATTTATTAGACAAAGATGCAGAAAATTTAGAACCGGAAAGTGAACCTGATTTATCAGACAAAGATGCAGAAAATTCAGCACCGGAAATTGAGCCAACTAGAGGTATTAAGGAATTTAATATTGAGGTAAATAAATAATTATGACCGCTATTTTAGATACAAGTTTCTTAATGGCAACTGTTGATATTAAGGACGAAAATTATGGGCGTGTCCTTGATATTATAATTAATTTAAAGGAAGTATTAGTTTTACCAATAACAGTTTTAACTGAAGTTTGTCATTTGTTTACGTCTAGGTTAGGATATCCGACAACAAAACAGGTTTTAACTGAATTAGTTAATAGTAATGTCATTATTGAAGGGATTAATAAAACTGATTTAAAAAGGGTGACAGAAATTCTAAACCAATATGCTGATAGTGAGTTAGATTTTGTAGATGCAACTATTGTTGCTATTGCTGAAAGAATGAATATTACTAAGATTTTAACTTTAGATAAACATATTTTTAGTATTATTAGTCCACAACATTGTACTGGTTTTGAGATATTTCCTTAATAGGCTTTTCAGATCCCCGACTTCTTGAAGAAGTCGGGGATCTTTGACTTATACTAGAGGTACGATCGCACTCATTTGATCTAAATCTAAAACAGTGGCTAATTCTGCTTCTGTCATTAAACCTTTTTCGAGAACTATTTGCCGTAAAGATTTACCAGTTTCTAAGGATTCTTTAGCTACAGCAGCAGCATTCAAATAACCGATGTGGGTATTTAAGGCGGTGACTAATGCTAAACTACCTTCAGCATAGGCTAAACAACGTTCTTTGTTGGCAGTAATTCCTTGAATACAGTTTGTAGTTAAAGCCGAAATTGTGTTACCTAAAATTTCGATGCTGTGAATTAAATTATAGGCAATGAGGGGCATCATCACATTTAATTCTAATTGTCCTGCTTGGGCGGCAAAAGCGATCGCATTATCATACCCCATTACCTGAAAACATACCATTGATGTCATCTCTGCCATCACAGGATTATATTTCCCCGGCATAATTGAAGAACCAGGTTGCACAGGTGGAAGTTGAATTTCCTTAAATCCAGTTTTGGGACCAGAATCCATTAATCGCAAATCGTGGGATATTTTCACCAAATCCTGGGCTAAATTCCGCAAAGCCCCAGACACATTCACAAAAGCCCCCATACTTTGCATAGCAGCCATTAAATGGGGTGCAGGTTCTAGGGGAAATTCCAACAATTGCGACAGGATATCCACAACTCTTTGCCGATATTCCGGGTGAGTATTCATACCTGTTCCCGCCGCACTACCACCTAAACCCAATACCATTAAATCCCCAGACGCAATGTAAAGCCGGTTTTGGTGTTCTGAGAGAATTTGCGCCCAAGCCCGGAAATTATCCCCTAATCGCACAGGTACAGCGTCTTGCAGGTGAGTTCTCCCCGATTTGACGATATCTTGAAATTCTGTAGCTTTGGCTTCTAAAGCCGAAATTGCCTGTTCTAACGCTGGTTGTAAAGTGCGAGAAAGTGCCAATAAGCCACCAATGCGAATAGCTGTAGGGATAACATCATTGGTAGACTGTCCGTAGTTTACATGATCGTTGGGACTAACGAGTTTGTAATTACCTTTTTGATCACCCAGAATTTCTAAAGCCCGATTTGCCAAAACTTCGTTAATATTCATGTGGTGAGAAGTTCCCGCACCAGCTTGATAAACATCAACGACAAATTGATCTCGTAATGCACCTGCTAAAATTTCATCAGTAGCTTGAATAATCGCCTTGCTGATATCTGCGGGAATACAATCCAATTCTCCGTTGACAATAGCGGTGGCTTTTTTAATATATAAACCAGCATCTATATAAGTGGATAAAGGTTTAATACCGCTAATGGGGAAATTTTCAATAGCCCTTTGGGTTTGAATCCCATAATATACGTTATTGGCAATTTGGCGATCGCCCATCGAGTCTTTTTCAATCCGAAAATCTGAATTGTTAGTCATATAAAGTCGAGAATGGCAACAGAAGAACAGGGAACAGGCAAAAAACTTATTTTTAACTCAATTGAGGCTTGCTATATTTCCCACTTATCATAATACACACACCCGTGATTAAAAACGCCAAGGCACTGCCAAATCCAGCAAACACAGATGTTATTGTTGCTGGAAATACAAAACTAAAAAGACTCATAGCCAAGGAAAATTCGCCAAAATACATCCCAATTCCTAAACCTGCCCACCGTTGGGTCATCAATCCTAAAATAAAAGGAATCACCCCATTAGTAATTAAACTAAATCCAACCAAAGCCAACAATATAATCAAGAAATGTGCGCCTAAACCTAGGATTAAGATGATGGATAAAATCGTAGTTCCAATACCCGCCAACATGGCTTGACGATTACCAATTTTGGTCGCCAAAAATCCCGCAGGTAAGGCAACAAAAGCCAAAGTCAAGCTAATTCCTACCATGATTGTCGTGATATTATCTGTATTTAATTGAGTTTTCAGAGTCTTGCTGATAGCACTCATTAGTAATCGAGAACCCCAAGCCATACTCAAACCTGTCAGGAAAATTATGCCTAATTTGTCAATAGGTATTTCCGACATTTTCGGGATTTTGGGAATGTTGAAAATCTCCCGATTAACTGGCGTTTCTGGAGGTGCAAAAAACCGCACAGTAAACACTGCCAGTAACAGCACAAACGAAGCTATAGAAAAAGCAAAAATCGGACCCAAACCTAAAATAAATTTATTACCAATATCCCGAAAAGAACCAACTATCCCCCCTGCTAAAGTTAAAAAACTTGCAGCTAATGGCAAATCTTTTGGAGTAGCATATTTTCCTAATAAAGAAATTGCCGGAGAACGAAATATTGTCATGGCTAATGCCCAAGCAATCAAAACTAAAGGTAAAATTCCTTTAATTACTTCTATTGGGGGAATAAAAGTCACAACACAAGGTATGGCAATAAACAAGCTTGCTGCTAAAATCACACCGGCACAAATCAAGGGAAAGCGACTCCCTACCCAGCGAACAGCTTGATCTGAAAGTCCCCCCATAACTGGTTCTAATATCAAACCCAAGGCAGTTTCTAGCACCAGTAAACTAGCTGCCAGGGATGCAGGAAATCCAAATTGAGTTAACAATTTAGGCAAATATAGATTATAAACTAACCAAGTCAGGGTAATTGCTGCTTGTAATCCGGCTAAAGCTAAAACTTGCACCCATAAAATACTGGGTTGGGATTTTGAGATATTCATAAAATTATATGGGAAAAAGTGCAAAATTATGGCACGGTTTAGGGAAATGAGGGGACAAAATTTACAAAATAATTCATTCCCAACTCAGTGACTTTCGCTGTATATTTTTGTAAGCAATTGCAGTATAAGCTTTTTGTATGCAGATTTATAAAAAATTAGTATTAATTTTTAACAATGCAGTAGAATAGGATCATGGAATTAGCTGTAACTTAACGTACCTGTTTACAAACCGTCACAAGGGTTGTTATCAGCAATACACAATATTTGGTATGCTCTCTCATACTCATGTCATTTCTTCCTTAAGGAATAGGTAATAGGCAGATGGAAAAATCAGTCATGAGTAAGTATTCTTTCCATTTACCTCTTCCCAGATGATCAATTATCCATTATTTATTTCCTAAACTATTGCATGAATCTAAATCGAGTTAAATCCATCCCCAAATGGACACAATTACCGTCTCCATCCATATTTTGTTCCGAAGTATCTATGCAATTGGGTATAGATACATCCGTTTCCCAATTACAACAGCAGGTAGAATATTTACAAATCCAATTAGAGTTGGAAAGACAAGAACATATTCAAAAAATACAGCAAATTCAGAAATTTCAAGGATTGCTACAACATATTACTGAACACATCCGCGATAGTCTCGATGATCGCCAAATATTAACAATTATTACTCAAGAATTAGTTGATTTATTACAACTTAATCGCTGTCAAATTGAACTGTATAATCCCTGTTTGACTGCTGCTACAGTTACCTACGAATATAGTGTTAGTTTACCCTCTTTTCAAGGTTTAACCACAAAAATTGCTGATTTTCCCCGAATTTATCAATCCCTATTGCAAAAACAAATTTGGCAATCTATAGAAATTGTTCCTGGACATGATTCTGGCTTACAAATGATGAGTCAATTGGCTTGTCCAATTTTTGATTATCGAGGATTTTTGGGCAATATTTGGCTAATTCGGCAGACAGAGGCAAAATTCGGAGAGTTAGAAATATCTTTTTTACAGCAAATAGCTAATCAATGTGCGATCGCCATTCGTCAATCTCAACTATACACAAAAACTAAAACCCAAGTTCAAGAAATTGAAAACCGAGAACATCATCACCACGAATTTATCAGACATCTTGCCCAAGAATTACGCACACCCATTACTAATATTAATCTTGCTGTACAAACCTTAGAAAGTCTCATAACACCAGTCGGGATTGTAGATATAGAAATAGTCTCCCAACTATTACAAATTCTCCATCATGAATGTGGACGCGAAGATAAATTACTTAACGATCTTCTTACCTTTGCATATCTGAAAACCCATTCTGAACCTCCTACTTTAATTACTATTGATTTTTCAACTTGGTTATTTCCTATTGTTGAATCTTTTCGAGATGTTACCAATTGTCAGCAACAACAGTTACACCTAGATATCTCCACAGAAATACCCCATTTATCCACAGATATCACCGATTTAGAAAAAATTATTACCCTACTACTCAACCAAGCTTGTCAATGCGCTCCCGCAGGTGAATCAATTACAGTTACCGCCGATTTGAATGCAGACACAGTAGAATTACAAATTAGTATTTCCGGTGTAGAAATACCTCACCATGAACTATCACAAGTTTTTCAGCCATTTTACCGCATTCCCAAACATTCCCCCTGGCAAGCACAGAACACCGGCTTAGAATTGGCATTAGTCAAAACAATGGTACAGCGTTTAAATGGGTTGATTCATGCTAAGAATATCAACAATCGCATCACTTTGATCATGCAATTTCCCCTGTAGCCAGTTTTTTAGCTGCAACACTAGCGCAAAAGTCAAAACTCTGATATCATGACCTAATGAACGGGTGAGTAGCTCAACGGTAGAGCAGTTGACTCTTAATCAATTGGTTGCGGGTTCGATTCCCTCCTCACCCATTAGCTTTCAGCTTTTGGAATTTTTGTCCTTAACTAATTCTTGACTAAATTTAGGAAATATCCCCATCGAAAGCTGAGATTTGCTATAGCCATTCTATTTGATTTGTGAACATTGCAAGAGTCAGAATTAAACGCAGATAAACGCAGATAAACGCAGATGATTTTGTATTTCATTCGGCTGAATGCTTACGTTTGAGGCAAGGAAACCTAACATGATTGGCATTGATGATTTTTTCTCACGCAGAGGCGCAGAGGACGCAGAGAGTAAGAGTTTAGGAACTAGAATATTTGATTTTCATACCTCAATTCAGCAATGCCAAATGATTAATATTTTGGTTGGGTTAAGCGACAATGCAACCCAATTTACCAAAATTTAAACAGTAGTGGTTTCCGAAATTGCCCCTTGCATTTTCATAAAAGTATCTATTAAAGTTTGCAATTGTTGGTCTGCTTTAAATACTCCTAAACCTCTTGCTGTTACTTTTCCAGGAGAATAAACAAACCTAGCTTTCATTGTGGGAGTGAGATTTTCTGCTAAGAGATTCCAAGCAGGTTCTTCCATTGGGGTTTCTAAAACAATGTGCTGTTTATTCTCTGGTTTAATGCGGCTAAATCCCAGATTTTTAGCTAATTGCTTGAGTTCCATAACTCGCAATAGTTGATTTGCAGGTACGGGTATAGTTCCATATCTATCTGTCCATTCCGCAGCAATTTGTTTGAGTTCATATTTTGATTTTACTGTGGCTACAGCGCGATAAGCGCTCATTTTTTGATCAAGATCAGGAATGTAGGTGGCAGGAATAAATGCAGTGAGATTAAGATCAATTTGGGTATCTTCAACTTTGGGTATTTCTTGACCTCTAATTTCTCGAATTGCTTCTTCTAACATTTCCATGTACAAATCAAAGCCAATGACATCCATTTGTCCAGATTGTTCTGCACCTAGCAAGTTTCCTACTCCGCGAATTTCCATATCTCGCATTGCTAATTGATATCCAGAACCGAGTTGTGTAAATTCTTGAATTGCTCTTAATCTTTGTCTGGCGGCATCGGATAATTCTCTTTGTTTAGGATAAAATAACCATGCGTGGGCTTGAATGCCGGCACGTCCTACCCGACCCCGTAATTGATATAATTGAGATAAACCAAAACGGTGGGCATCTTCTATTAATATTGTATTAACTCGCGGAATATCTAAACCAGATTCAATAATTGTCGTACAAACTAGGATATCAGCGTCATTATTGCCGAAAGTCAGCATGGTTGATTCTAACTCGCTTTCGTCCATTTGACCATGGGCGATCGCAAATCTGCCTCCTGGTACCATTTCTCGTAAGTTTGCAGTGGTTTCTTCAATTCCATCTACTCGCGGAACTACATAAAATACCTGTCCACCTCGATCTAATTCTTGACGAATTGCACTTCTGACAATATCAGAATTTAAAGGTGCGAGATGGGTTTGAATTGGTCTTCTGGTAGGAGGTGGTGTGGTAATTAAACTCATTTCTCGAATCCCAGATAATGACATATATAAGGTTCTAGGAATGGGAGTTGCGGAAAGAGTTAAAACATCAACTTGAGTTTTTAAGCTTTTAATTTTTTCCTTTTGATTAACTCCAAATCTTTGTTCTTCATCAATTACCAAAAGTCCTAAATCTTTAAATTGTACACCTTTTCCTAATAATTGATGTGTCCCCACAACTATATCTAATTCTCCAGTTGCCAGACGTTTTTGAATGTTACGTTTTTCTTCTGCACTGCGAAACCGATTTAGTAAACCCACATTCACAGGATAGGGGGCAAAACGTTCTTTAATTGTGTGATAATGTTGTTGAGTTAAAATCGTTGTTGGGGCTAAAAGTGCAACTTGTTTTCCTGCGGTGACAGCTTTAAAAATTGCCCGAATTGCTACTTCTGTTTTGCCAAAACCCACATCTCCACATACTAACCTATCCATCGGTCTTTCACTTTCCATATCCCGTTTCACATCTTGTACAGCTTTTAGCTGATCTGTGGTAGGTTGGTAAGGAAAAGAATCTTCCATTTCTTCTTGCCAAGGCATATCTGTGGGATAGGAAAAACCTTGTTGTTGAGAACGGGCAGCATACAACTTTAACAAATCTACTGCTAGTTTCTTAATGGCTTTACGGACTTTGTTTTTGGTATTTTCCCAGGCTTTGCCGGTCATTTTATGTAATTCTGGGGCTTTATCTCCACTGGTGCGAAAACGAGATAAAGAACTAACTTGATCAGCCGCAACTCTTAACAAACCATCTGCATATTGCACAACTAAATAATCACGGGTTTCATCATTAATAGTTAAACTTTCTAATTTGACAAATTTACCAATACCATGACTACGATGAACAACATAATCTCCCTGACGTAATTTATTAGGATCAACTTGTTTAGATGTGGCTTGACGACGTTTACGGACATAGCCAAAATTAGCTAAAGAATGTTGTCCATAAAATTCTCTATCGGTGACAATGACTAATCGAAAAGAAGGTAAAATAAAACCTTCTAATTCTGCTAAACCGGAATATTTAAGGGCAATTGGGATATGATTAATTTGCAGTTTATCAATAGCTTGATAATCGCGGGGATTGGGGATAAATTGGGCAGGACAATCATGTTCTTGTAGCAAAGAAACCGAACGGGAAGGTTGAGCCGAAAGTATCCAAACTGCAAAATTGCGTTCTCTCTCGTTTCTAATAGTTTCCCCTAACTTGGCAAATTGGTGAGGTGTTACAGGTAAAGGTCTACTCGCTAAATTCAACCCATTATTTTCTTCTGACAATTCCGATAAATATAACTTTCTAAAATTACTAATTTCCGCTATACATTCATCAAAATCTCGATGAATCTTAGGTAATTCAACCGACAACTGACCACTGACCACTGACCACTGACTATTAGCATTTTCCACCCAGCGATCGCTATGAGCATAACATTGTTCTGGTTCATCAATGGCAACAAGGGTATTTTCTGCTAAATAATCCAGCAATGAAGCCGGTTTTGCAAAAGCCAACCCCAAAAACCGCCGACTCCCTTCCAGTGCAGACGTTTCCTGAAACATCTCTACATTTGGTAAATCTTTTAGCGCATCTAAAACAATCGGGGCAAAACTTGTCGGGGTGAGGGTAACTTTTTCCACCTTATCCAAGGCAGAACGCTGAGTAGCAGGGTCAAATTCCCGAATTTGTTCAATTTCATCGCCAAACCATTCCAAGCGCACAGGCAACTCTGAGGACACAGGAAACACATCCACAATATCCCCCCGTCTACTCCATTGGCCTTCAGTTTCCACCAGAGGAACTCGTTCATATCCCAAAATCGTAATTTTTTCCCCAAACCCATCTAAATCAAATTCCATCCCTTTTTCCAAAGTCACACAAAATGATTTAAACGCTGCCGGAGGTGGTAAATGCGGCTGCAACGCCCCCACAGTCGCAATTATCGCCGTTTTTTGCTTTTGCACCCCCTGTACGGGCGGGGTCTCCCCGCCCCTTGTTTCATCACCCCTCGCCACCAAATCAGCTAAAACCTGCATTTGCCCCCAACTCAACTCATTTTCAGGGTCGAAAGGTTCATAGGGAGAAGCTTCGGAAGTAGGATAAAAATGCACAGTTTTCCAACCCATTGCTTCCATTTGGGCAAAAACCCGCCCAGCTTCCTCTAAAGTGGCACAGACCACACATAAATCCTGATCTTCATAATTTGCTAATGCTGAAGCTACCAGTCCTTTGGGGAGACGAGAAATCCCATTTAACCGCAATTCCTGTTGTTTGTTGAGTTTAGTAATTAGTTCTGCGGTAAGAGGCGATCGCGCCAAAGCACGCACAATAGAAGAAAAGGCCATAAGTTTTACGCTAAAAAAGGAAATCGCTGCTGATGTCAAAATCTAAAAGCAGTTTATATCAACTATTTTAAAAGTTTTAATCGGACTCTTGACCATGAATGGCCGAGAATAATGAAAGCAGGGGAGTAGGGGGGGGGTAGGGGGGCAGGGGAGAAAATTCTATTGCCTATTGCCTATTGCCTTCTTTTATAACTATGACTTTGTATATAGTCAAAGTATTTAGAGAATCACCTAAAATACTGGATACTAATAAAATGTGTAAATAAACTGGATTTACAATCTCTGTATAATTTTACTCTTTATACCAGCAATTTTAAAAATGTCTTCCTTCACGTTTGAAATTTTAACGATTTTAGTCCTAATTTTCGCCAACGGTGTATTTTCCATGTCGGAAATGGCCGTAGTTTCCGCCCGGAAAGTCAGACTACAGCAGTTAGCCAACCAAGGGGATATTAACGCCAAGGCTGCATTAAAACTCGCCGAATCGCCCAATCATTTTCTCTCCATCGTCCAGGTAGGGATTACACTCATCAATATCCTGAATGGTGTCTTTGGTGGTGCGACCATTGCCAGAAGACTAGAAGATTATATCAAGCTAATTCCCATTTTAGCTAATTATAGTAATGCGATCGCCTTTGGTATCGTAGTCCTACTCATTACCTATTTTTCCCTCATTGTCGGTGAACTCGTCCCCAAACGTCTGGCTTTAAATAACCCCGAAAAAATCGCTGCTTCGGTCGCCATACCTATGCGGGCTTTAGCGAGAGTAGCTTCACCCATAGTTTATCTTTTGAGTGCATCTACAGATTTGGTCTTGCGAATATTGGGAATTACCCCTTCCAATGAACCACAAGTTACAGAAGAAGAAATCAAAATTCTCATTGAACAAGGCACAGAAGCGGGAACATTTGAAGAAGCCGAACAGGACATGGTAGAGAGAGTTTTCCGGTTAGGCGATCGCCCCGTTACCTCCTTTATGACACCCCGACCTGATATAGTTTGGTTAGACTTGGAAGATCCCCCCGAAGAAAACCGCCAAAAAATGGCAGAAAGCGGTTATTCTCGCTATCCCATTTGTCAAGAAGGATTAGATAACGTTCTGGGAATTATTCCCGTCACCGACCTCCTAGCCAGAAGTTTACGCAACGAACCCTTAGACTTAACTCTAGGATTACGTCAACCCGTATTTGTCCCCGAAAGCACACGCGGTTTAAAAGTTTTGGAATTATTCAAACAAACCGTCACACACATGGCTTTAGTCGTAGATGAATATGGCGTAATTCAAGGCTTAGTCACCCTCAATGACATCATGAGTGAAATCGTCGGTGATGTTCCCACAGAACCAGGACAAGAAGAACCCCAAGCCGTACAACGAGAAGATGGTTCTTGGTTAGTAGATGGAATGTTAGGAATAGAAGCATTTTTAGAACTATTTGATCTCGAAGAATTAGAACATGAAGAAAGAGGAAACTATCAAACACTAGGCGGCTTTGTCATTACCCATTTAGGACGGATTCCCGCAGCAGCAGATCATTTTGAATGGGATGGTATGCGGTTTGAAGTCATGGATATGGACGGAAATCGGGTTGATAAAGTCCTAGTAGTACCCAAAGTCATCGGTAATTGAACTCAGGATGTAGGGGCGCAGGGCCTGCGCCCAGTCGGGATTTAGCATAAAGAAGCATTACAGAAATCTGGTTGAGAGAAAATTCATATAAAATTAACTCTTCCTTATTTAAAGCTTAACTTTTCTACTGTTCACTAGGGTTAAATTCACTTTTTGCTGCAACATTAAAATTCCCCCCATTACCTTCAAGTGAAAAGGTTTGGGGGATTATTTGTTAAAATATCCTAAACTTATAAAAAAATCCCTTTGATCAGCAAAAATTCCCAACCATTACGTAATATTAATTACTCTCATGCTATCCATCTTAGCCATCTCATTGATCAAGATATACCAAAATGGACAGGTGATCCTCCCGTAGAATTTACCAGTGTTGCAGAAATTCCAGATGATGGTTATTACTTACGACGCTTTTCCTTGGGAGAACATAGCGGGACTCATATTAATGCTCCTAATAGCTTTTATGCAAACGGCACAAGTATTGACCAGTATCCAGCATCGTCCTTAATATTACCAGCTATAGTTATCAATATTTGTGAGCAAGCAGCAATAAACGCTGATTATGTCTTGACTATTAGTGATATCCAAGCTTGGGAAACTGAATTTGGAGAAATTCCCACAGGTAGCTTCGTGATATTATATACTGGTTGGCAGGAAAAATGGTTAAATTATCAGGCATTTTTTAACCAAGATAAAGACGGAAAAATGCACTTTCCTGGTTTTAGCTATGATGCAATTGAGTTTTTAATGACACAGAGGCAAATTACTGGAGTGGGTATTGATACTCACGGTGTAGATTCTGGGCAGGATACCAATTTTACCATTAATCGGTTGCTTTTAGAGCAATGTCTGGGGGGAGGGAAGCGATCGCTAATTGTTCTCGAAAACCTCACCAATTTAGATCAGTTACCACCCCATGATATCACCTTAGTCGTTGGCATTCTCCGATTAAGAGGCGGTTCTGGTTCTCCCGCAGCAATCATGGCATTATTTTAAATTTTTTCTTTTCAACTATTCTCCTCAGACTCTGAAACTTTAGTTTCTTATCTGTTCCCTGTTCCCTATTCCCTTCTTTCAATTAAAAAATATTAAAGCCCCATATCCAGAGTACGCAAAACTACTCAAAAATGGCTACGAGGCTAAAATATTTTACGAATTGGAAATGATATTTTTAATCAACTTCCCAATCATTGAGGCAATCCTGCCCATGTACTGTAAATTGCCGCACTCAAGTCTAATACTGCCTATTTGCACCGCTGTAAACAAGCAAGAATTAAACCTCATTCAGCAAAGTTTATGAAACTTTCGCTGAGTTTTCTATTAAATTTTTGACAGACAAAAAGGATCTAGCTTCAGATCCTTTTTTTGCCTTTAACATAACGAATTTATTACTGTAAATTAGCAACACCGTTAGTTAAGTTTGGACTTAAATGAGAACTATTTAATGGCACTAGCTAAGGTTTTAGTCAAAAGTAGAAACTGGATAAATCAGACTACCACTTTTGCTATTTTTTAGCTTGTGAACTGAAAGCTGGAGAATTTAAAATTTAGACTCCTGCCAGCAGTTTTAGATTTCACCATTAACCTGCATTTGATGAACTTGATCTGCCAATTCTTGACAATTTTGATCATCTAACTTATCAATTGCCAACATTCCCATGAGAATAACTTCTTTCAAAGTTAAGCGAGTTGAATGTGCCTGTTTTTGCACAATCTCCTTAATGATGGGAGATACACCGATTGCTGTACTAGCTCTAGCCACGTTATAAAAGGAAACATTAATGACATCGGATAAATCTTAGCACTTTTCGCTAAGTTATTCTACATCCCCGGAACTGATCTACTTTAGTTTCGATAAATCTTTGTATGTCTAATCCAGACTTTAAATAGCAAACAGACTCAATAATTCTGCAAATCTAACTTTTTAACTACGGACATAACTCTTCTGTAGCAAGCATTTTAACGATTTACTTACTCTGCCATACACAGCCTTGTTACTAAAATTACTTAGTATAAAAACTTAGGTTTTATTGGTATCAATTGCTAGAATACTTGTATAAGTAGGTGTAAATAAACGTAGCTATCTTGAAAAAACAAAATACTATTTAAACCTTATAAATTAGACTCTCTAGCGTTTTATTGCAATTTTTTTATCCACAAAAATTGATACCTATATAATTATTTATTAATTTTTCTTACAACTCACATCATAAACAATTAATTATTGTCATCTGCCAAAAGTATGAAACCAATAAGATTTTGAAAAATGCTGGTAACAGCGAGATGCTCAAAAAGCTATAAAGCTTATACAGCAAGGCTTCTAGAATATAAAATCCCAAGATTTAGTGTTGATTAATCCTGACTGGAGGATATTTGTTATGATTCAATGGATTGAATAGCATTGAATTAATTCATAATGTTAATTTTTGTAACCTGACACAATAAATCAAGTCTAAGTTAAAACCCATATTTTTTCGATAGTAAAACGCAAGGGTTCAAAATAAATGGGGTATAGACAGAAATCGAAATTTTCCTGAATTCACTTAGCTAAGGCCGTCATAAGGAAAAGTAGTGAATACGCACAAGGAATAAAACAACGATGAGTGAACCTTATCTGTTGGCGGCAAGTTTATTAACCGGATTGGTAATACCAACATCAACACCCCCCCAAATAACCAATCTTCCCAAAGATTCTCTATCTTTATTGGATTTAGCCGAGGGTTTCCAGGTTTACGACAGCAAAAAAAATTCTGCACGTCAAATTGCTGTACCTGAATTTAGTAATCAAATTGAAAAGTCTTCACCAGCAAAGAAGAGTCTTGTCAAGACCGATAAATCATTACCAAAATCCAGTAGACAAAGACCGACGACAGTTGAACAATCATCAGTAATCAGAAAAAACCTTCCCAGCGTAGAGATTCTATTATCAGAATTCAATCAGCAGGGATTATCAACACCTGTAAAATCATCCTTTAACTTCCATTCCCCAAAGACTCCAACTACGTCACCTACTTCTGGTAGTCAACTCTACCAGCAAAGATTAGCATCACTTGTAGCTGGTCAAATTTATACGCGCACTGATAATGATGAAAATTTAGAATTATCCGGGGAATTAAATAAGGCATCTAAACTGACTTATCAAGACTGGAAAAGCTTATTAGCGATGGAAGCTAAAGCTATAACTAAAGGTCAAGGTGCAAATCGGTTAAGTATTTTAGTAGGTGATTCTTTAAGTTTGTGGTTTCCCAAAGACAAATTACCTACGGGTAAATTATGGCTAAATCAAGGTATATCTGGAGACACTTCCGAGGGCGTTTCTAAAAGATTGTCGGCTTTTTCTGCCACCAGACCCGATGTAATTTATGTGATGATTGGGATTAATGATTTACGTAAGGGGGCTACTGACAAGTCAATTTTGGTCAATTCTTCGCGGATTATTCATCGCTTACGTCAGAGTCATTCCACCAGTCAGATTATTGTCCAATCTATTTTACCTGTGCGATCGCAAAAAATCCCCAATAGTCGAATTCGTCATATTAACGCCCAACTAGCTGTAATTGCCCAAAAGCAAGGAGCTAATTACCTAAATATTCACAATTGGTTTACGGATATTGATGGCAATTTGCGTCCCGAATTAACTACAGATGGATTACATTTATCTTTAGCAGGATATCAAGTGTGGCAATTTGCACTTGAGCAAATCGAATATAGAGTTGCTCAAATTTACAACTGATATATGCAAATTAAATGTATATTAACGTAAGTTGCTAGTTGGGAATGGGCAAGAGGCAAGAGGCAAGGGGCAAAAGTAGTTTACCACTGACCACTGACCACTGACCACTAGTAACTTAGGTTATATTATTTCACAGGTCAGGGTGTGAGAGCTATCAATAAATATCAAATGGTAGATCGGATAAATGATATCGCTTGGCAAGCTCACCAGGGCAGCGTAGCGGCAATTATTCAAGTTTTGAATGAAAGGCTAGTTGTGTCCGGTGTCAGAACTAGAGCCGTTTTTGCGGCTGGTATATTACAACTTTTGTGTGAAGCAGCTACAGTAGAGCAACTGGAGCAATCTGTCTTAGTGCCAAAAATTCAAGAAATTTTGGACTCACTTGCACCACGTCATATTCGCCGAGTTAATATTAATAGTCGAATTGTTCGAGAAGAGCAATTACTATGGTTAGAGGAAATTAACCGCGATACTGATGGTCAATTACTGTGGTCACAGGAAATTACTATATACCAACCAAATTTCTTGAAACGGTTAATTCCAGAGTTAACTGAAGTTTATACCAAATCAAGAAAACCTATTTTAACAAAACCCCAATCTTTGCTAAAGAATCAAGATCAGGGCAAAATTTCTGTCAAAACATTATTTGTATGGGTTACTGGTTTATCTTCAGTAATTTTACTGGCTTGGTTGCTAGATTTTCGGTTAGATAATCCATTGAAGAAGCTGTTGCCATTAGTGGATTCTCAATCTTCTGGGACAGTCAACCAAAGACCGCCAGAATCATCGAATCGTCCTGGTAGCCAAAGTTTTTCTGTTCCATTGGATGATCCGTTTGTTGCATCTGTGAGACTAGCTAACCAGGCAACTGCGACTGGTAAAATGGCTACAACTTCAACTCAGTGGTTGGAATTAGCGGCTACTTGGCAACGGGCTTCTGATTTAATGGGTCAGGTTGCACCTAGTCACAGCCGCTATCAGGAAGCACAGATTAGAACTAAGTTGTATAAAAAGTTTAGTGAGGCTGCCCAGAAAGAAGCTCAAAAGAGTGAATCTTAACAATGTCAGAATCAGGATGTCCAGGATGTATTGTTCCTATTCTCGAATCGGTGACTCCTGACTCCTAGTCCTCACAGATAACTTTTTCAGCAAACCCTAATTATGTGTTTATATTTAAAATAATTTCTGCTACTGATTACAGTGGTTGCAACAGCTTATTCACATTGAGACTGGTCATGGATAATTGTCTCCTTTTTGCTTCTTTGACAAAAGTAATATAAAATGCCCTGTGTTACCAGTACGGTTCACTAGCATCAAAAATTTTTAGGCTAGAGAACATTAGTCCATTGGCCAGGTGCGAGATAAAATACTATGAATCCCATTAACTTAAGTTGGAGTAAGCTGGTTGTTACAGCCGTTTCTGTTGTCGCATTATCGCCAATATTTTCTGCATTAGCAGTATCAAGACTTTCTTCCCCAGTTGCATCAAAATTAGGTAATTCTCCACAAACGCAACTTTTGGTAGGTCAATCTGACGGTGAAGCAATTGATATTCCCGTTAATACAAGTTTTTCACCACAAAAGAAATCAGCCTTCACGCTTTATATATGGCAACCTGGGGGGACAATAAAAGAAGTAATTGCCCGAATTTCTATTAAGAGTAAATATGGTAATAAATACCGCCAAGAAAGGTTTTTAGGTGATTATAAATATAAGATTAAGCAAAAGGCTAAGTTTGTTAAAGGGTTTAAATTAGGCGATCGCATCGTTATCCGCTTATATGATACCAATAATCGCTTTATTGGTTACAGTGAATTTGTTTGTTTGCCGGAAAATACTGCGGTTAACTTGATTCTATCAGCTAATCCCACAGAAAACAAAGTAGTTCGCACATTTTATGGTTTTGATGTCAATAATGATAGCATTGTTGATAATACTAACGCCTACGATTATTTCACGGAAGTTAATAACCAAAAAGTTACTTTTCTGAATAGTTCGGAAAAGATTAATATTGTCCAATATCAAGCCGCCGGATTTGCCAAAGTTGCCACCACTGGCGTTTATCCTACCTCCTTTAGCGAAGGTGATTTTGCTGTAGCGGGTAAATCTATCAATGCCTTTGATTCTACCTTAGCAAAAGCCTTAACTGCTAATCCTGGTAGTTTGGTAAAGTTGACCCCAATTAGTACAAACTCCAGTTTTGAACTTGGTAAATTATTAAGTGAATATCGCCAAATAGGCGTAGCGAAAGGTATTCAAGTCTCATTTTCTGATATTTCCAAAAACTATTGGGCTAGGGAATATATTTCTGAATTGGCAGCAATGGAAGTAATTGATGGATTTCCCAATGGCACTTTCCGTCCCAATGCACCAGTAACTCGTGCAGAATTAGCCGCCCTTTTACAAAAAGTATTTATTAAAAGTAAAGTTCGAGAAGCAATTAATTTTAAAGATGTTCCTAAGCGATATTGGGCTTATGATGCCATTCGAGAAACTTACGAAATGGGCTTTTTTACTATTCTCAATAGCAAAAACTTTAACCCCACACAAAAGCTGAACCGCCTAGATGTTTTAATAACTTTAGCCAAAGGATTGAATTATAAATTTACAGGTTCAACAAAAAATATCCTTTCAGTTTATAGTGATGCTTCTAGCATTAGAAGTGAACATCGTAATTTTATCGCTGCTCTAACAGAAAATGGTGTAATTATCAATCATCCTAATAGAAAATTGCTAAATACTAAAAAAGTTGCTACTAGAGCAGATGTTTGTGCTTTATTGTATAGAGCAATGGTGAGCGCTGGTGAAGTGGCAGATTTGCCATCAAAATAAACGTTTAACCTAGCCTTGTCTATTCCCTGCTTTTTCAACTTAGCTATCGAGGTGTAGATGTTGATTGTTACCAACTCAAGTTACTCTGAAAAGTGATTGACATAAGTTGATAACACAACAAAACACAGAATATGGAAACAGAGCATAGTTTAATTCTGGATCTGACAATCGTCTTAGTCTCTACAGCATTAGGAGGATTTTTATCTCATCGGTTGCATCAACCTGTGATACTTGGTTATTTAGTTAGTGGTTTTGCTATTGGACCTTTTGGTTTAAAGTTATTAAGCAACGTCGCTGATATTAAATCTTTAGCAGAAATTGGTGTTGCCTTCCTACTATTTGCCCTGGGTGTAGAATTTTCTTTAGCAGACCTAAAACGAGTTAAACAAATTGCGATTAAAGGCAGTTTACTACAAATTGGTTTAACAATTGCCCTAGTAGCAATAGTAACTGTTTTGACAGGTTGGGCTTCGGGAATCACACAAGGAATCTTCTTAGGAGCAGTTTTATCTCTTTCTTCCACAGCAATCGTATTAAAAACACTCACAGAGAGTGATGAAACTAATACAGTGCATGGGCAAATTATGCTGGCAATATTAATTGCTCAAGATTTAGCTTTGGGTGTCATGTTAGCAATACTTCCTGCTTTGCAACAACCCGAAAATATTGCTGTAGCACTAGGCTTTGCTTTAGTTAAAATTGCCCTGTTTGCAGTAGTCGCAATTATATTAAGTGTGTGGATAGTTCCCCGGATTTTAAGTAATATTGCCGCTACAGAAAGTAATGAATTATTTCTCTTGGTTGTAATTGCCTTATGCTTAGGAGTTGCATTAACAACTGCATACTTGGGTCTTTCCATTGCTATGGGGGCATTTGTGGCTGGTTTAATGATATCGGAAATTGATTATTCTGACCAGGCATTAGCAAGAATTTTACCGTTGCGAGATACATTTGCTAGTCTGTTTTTTGCATCAATTGGAATGCTGATTGATCCGGCTATTCTCATCAACAATTTTGGACTAATTTTAGGACTTGTCACTTTGGTAATGCTGGGTAAAGCCGCAATTATTTTAGGCATTGTTTTAAAGTTTGGCTACTCTCTAAAAAATGCCATTATTGTCAGTTTTGGCATCAACCAAATTGGTGAATTTTCTTTTGTATTAGCCTTAGCTGGTTTAAAATTAGAATTGCTATCTCAACAAACCTATTCTTTATTGTTAGGAACAACAGCAATTACACTCGTACTAACTCCTTTATCTCTTAAAGTTGCACCTTTAATTGTAGATAATTTGCATCGAAATCCCTTACTCGCAAAGTTATTACAACGCTTTTCTGCACCAAAAACAATATCTATGCCAGAAATAATTACTGATCACGTAGTAGTAGCTGGTTACGGTAGAGTTGGGCAAGTAATTGTTAGTATATTACAAAGCCAAGGATATCCAGTTTTAGTAATTGAAAATAGCGAAGCATCTGTACAAAGATTAAGAATGCGCCAAATTCCTTACATTTTTGGTGATGCAGATTCTGAATTAGTATTAGAAAAAGCGCATTTAGAAACTGCTAAAGCTTTAGCGATCGCCCTTCCTGATCCTGCTAGTACCCGCTTACTGTTGAAAAATGCTTTGACTATTGCCCCTTATTTAGATGTAATTGCTCGTTCACACAGTAATAAGGAAATTGATATTTTAGCTCAAATGGGTGCGAAAGAAGTTGTCCAACCTGAATTTGAAGCCGCATTAGAGTTAGGGAATCATTTACTAAAAACCTTGGGTGCAGAAGACAGTTACATCCAAACTGTGATCAATACTATTCGCAAAGATAGATATTTAAGTGTTAGACCTGATTAATAATAGACATCTTTTAATCAGGATGGGGGAGATAGGGTGTAGAGTGTAGAGAAAAATAATTATTTTTGCTTCTACCTCTCACCCTACTTTAACCTTTAACGCACAGAACTTGTTTGAGAGTTGCCACTATTTCCACCAAATCAGATTGGTTTGCCATTACCTGTTCAATGGGTTTATAAGCAGCAGGAATTTCATCTAAAACCCCTGTATCTTTACGACATTCTACCCCCTGTGTTTGCTCGATTAAATCATCAAGAGTATAGACATTTTTGGCTTTACTTCTTGACATTAAGCGCCCTGCGCCATGACTACAGGAACAAAAACTATGAGCATTTCCTTTCCCTTTCACAATAAAAGATTTTGCTCCCATTGAACCAGGAATAATCCCATAATCTTCTGTTTGAGCGCGAACTGCACCTTTCCGAGTGACATACACATTTTCGCCAAAATGTACTTCTTTTTCGGCGTAATTGTGATGACAATTTACCTCTAATAAAGGTTTGGTAACTTTCCCTCCATTGAGATGTTTTTCGACAATCTTTTTAAATCGTGACATCATCACATCACGGTTAAAAAGTGCGTAATTTTGCGCCCATTGTAAATCTTCCCAGTAGGCTTTAAATTCTGGTGTCCCCACGACAAAGTGAGCTAAATCAGGATCTGGTAATTTATTATTTGCCATTTTTGCTAATTCTTTAGCAGTATTAATATGGCATTGTGCAAGTTTATTACCAATATTCCGAGAACCGGAATGCAGCATTAACCAAACTTGATTTTCTGTGTCGAGACAAACTTCAATAAAATGATTGCCTCCACCGAGAGAACCCATTTGTTTCATCGCTTTACCTTCTAAATCTTGCACACCACGATGCAAATTAGAAAAATCGCGCCATCTTTGCCAGTTGGTTACTGCTTTTTCTACATCTTTGTTTTCATTAAATCCTGTGGGAATTGCGGCTTCAATATCGAGGCGAATTTTCTTGAGTTTGCCCTCTAATTGTTCACCTGTAAATTGTGTTTTGATGGCACTCATACCGCAGTTGTGAACAAATACCCCAGCTTTGAGAGCAAAATTATGATACTCCGGTACTGCCAAACAATACACATTTTCCGTGTAATTTAGGGGAATTACTGCAACAACTTTGTGATTATAATTAATCAGGTAATCTATCAATTCAATATTTTCTGGTCGGTTATCCAATTCATTAATTTCACCTAATAAACCAGAACGAGCAATCATCCAATGTGCCTTTTGCCATCTTCCAGAATATGGTTGAGATATGAGGGTATAACCATCTTTATCAATTTGAGAATAAAAAGGCATTAAAGAAGTACCTGCTTCCAGAAATTGTGCTTCTTTATAATTGCCGTCTCGAAGCATAAATTGATGATCTGGAGTACAGATAATCTCTTCATTGTTATCTAAAATTACTTTAACAAGGGGCGCATTTTTTCTCGTTAATTTTGCAGTGGCTTTAGCAGCTACAACTTTTCCTGTTGGTGTACAGGCATAAATTATAAATTCTTCATTTTTATCAACTAATTCTTTGATTGGATAGTATTTTCCATCAACTAAAGGAATCAATGTTTCTCCGACAAAGCAACCTAAATCCACCCCCACAGCCGCAGGAATAATGGCATCTTTAGTAGCAATAACTGAACCAACTAACGCGCCTTTTCCTAAGTGAACATCGGGCATTAAAGCCACGTGTTTAAATACAAATGGCAATGAGGCTACATTCTTAGCCATTTTAGTTTCATCTGAGCCTAATGAATGATTTGCCCAAGATAAAACGGGGTGGGGTGTGGTAATTCCTAATTGTTCGTAGGGCATAATTTTAATTGGGGATTTGAGGTTTTACTAAAAACGCCAATCATCTGGAGTTTTTGGACAAAACTTTTATCTTGAATTTCTCGTATTACAACGATACTACACAAATTATCACTCTGTCAAGCTAAACAAGATCCCTGATTTCTTAAAGAAGTCGGGGATCTGGCTCTTGTATATGTTCAAAAATGGGTTAATCTTAAATGTATTCCGGTAATTTACTCTGATAAATAATCATCTGGAGGATTGTTTCCAGCTTGCACTATGAGTTTAAAGGCAGTTTTATTTGATTTTAATGGTGTCATTATTAAAGATGGATCAATCCATATTCAATTGATAGATGATATTCTTGTACAGGAAAATCTTCAACCTCAACGGGTGCAGGAACGTCAAGCTTTTTTAGGGATAGGCTCTCGCGCGTATCTGCAAAATCTGTTGAAAAGTCGTGGTAGGGTGGTGACGGAAGCTTATATGATGCAGTTACTCACCCGCAAAGCTCAAGCTTATGTGTTGGAGTTTGAGAAGCTGGAAAAATTGCCTTTGTATTCGGGAATTGAAGATGTGATTTTTCAGATTCGTTCTCGTCATCTGAAAATGGCGTTAGTCAGTGATGCTTTATCTCCAGAAATAGAAATGGTATTGACATCTGCTAAATTAGCTGAATACTTTTCTGTGATTGTGTCGGGGGATGATATCAGCAGCAATAAACCTAATCCAGAAGGTTATTTACTGGCGGTTGACAGGCTAAATCAGGTATATCCAGAGTTAGATATTCAAGCTAATGAGTGTTTAGTGATTGAACATACTCCAATGGGTATCCAAGCAGCTAAACGCGCTCAAATGCAAGTAGTGGGAGTAGCGAATACTTACCCTTTCCATATGCTGCAACGTCAAGCTAATTGGACGATTGATTATCTGATTGATTTGGATTTACAACGGGTACAGGAAGTTTTTGCGGAAAAAGATGTGAAATCTATTGTTCCTGAGTGCTAAGATATGATATGTATGTCAGAGTCGGCAGTTTCTTGGCACTTACAAGGGGAATTAGCTCAGTTGGTAGAGTGCTGCGATCGCACCGCAGAGGCCAGGGGTTCGAGTCTCCTATTCTCCATTTGCAAATTAGTGTCGTTTTTCCCAGGTTAATATCTTAGGATTTACGCATTGACAAGATTCTCCAAATATGTAACGTGAATTTTATCCCTTGTAGGGTGCGTCAGATAGAGGAAATCTGTTTTTTTGTCAAAATATCGTGTCTGACGCACCCTACTCAATAGGTTATTCCCAAAGCCGAAAACGACGCAATTTCGTTCATTCATATCATGGCAAGTTTGTACAGTGCGTAAGTCCTATATCTTTATTTTGATTGAAAAATGACAACTGCAACAGAGCATTTACAGACATTAGAAAAACAGGTTTGGATTTGGAGAGATTACCAAATTCAATATACTGTGATGGGTACAGGACAGCCTTTGGTACTAATTCACGGCTTTGGTGCTTCCATTGGCCATTGGCGCAAAAATATCCCGGTTTTGGCTGCTGCTGGTTATCAGGTGTTTGCTTTAGATTTGTTGGGATTTGGTGGTTCTGATAAAGCAATCATAGATTACAGCATGGATGTGTGGGCAGAATTATTAAAAGATTTTTGCAATGCACACATTCAAACACCAGCAATATTTATTGGTAATTCTATTGGCGCTCTTTTAAGTTTAATTGTTTTAACGGAATATCCAGAAATTGCGGCAGGAGGGGTCTTAATTAACTCTGCTGGTGGGTTGAGTCACCGTCCCCATGAATTGAATCCTGTGCTGCGATTTGTCATGGCAACTTTTAATAAGTTGGTGGCTAACCCAGTTACAGGTAAATTCGTTTTTAATCGCATTCGTCAAAAATCGCAAATTCGCCGCACTTTATATCAAGTATATAGCGATCGCACCGCCGTTACCGATGAACTTGTAGATTTACTATACAACCCATCTTGTGACCCAGGAGCGCAACAGGTTTTTGCTTCCATTCTCACAGCACCTCCCGGGCCTAGTCCAGAAGAATTATTACCTAAGTTAGAATTTCCGTTATTAGTAATTTGGGGTGCAGAAGATCCTTGGACACCAATCACGGGAGCGAATATTTATACAGCAGCGCGAGAAAATGGTCAAAATATTAAAGTTGTTCCTATTCCTGGTGCTGGCCATTGTCCCCATGATGAAGTTCCAGATATTGTTAATGGTGAGATTATTGATTGGTTAGGACAATTTTAATTATCTCACATCTGTTTTTGAACAGATACATGGGTGTGTTAGCGACAGTAGTGATCGCCATACACATCCTACAATACCTAGCAATGCCTAATTTTGTTCAAAAATCAAATAGTAATCCTATATATATTTACA
Source organism: Dolichospermum sp. UHCC 0259 (assembly GCF_009711935.1). Classification (GTDB taxonomy): domain Bacteria; phylum Cyanobacteriota; class Cyanobacteriia; order Cyanobacteriales; family Nostocaceae; genus Dolichospermum. The sequence goes on from NZ_VIKX01000264.1 coordinate 93,872, forward strand.
TAATAAATATCAGATTTTTATATGTAAAGGATTTCTGATAGTGATTATAAATTCTAAACCATAGTAAATACTGATAGTATTCAGATGTGCAGTAATTTTATGTATTATTGCAGAGTGAACAATTCACATGACCACAAAAAAAATGTATTCTTCAATACAGAATATTTTTTGAAACAAACAGAAAATCAACCAACTTTATTCAGCAAAAATCAAGGAATCGGGAATTACCGAGTCAGTAATAAGAACAACAACCATGAATAAACGTATTCGTCCTTTATATCGTATTTTAGCACTAGCTATAGGTGCAATGGTTTTGGCAATTTTTGCCCCCACAGTTGTCCAAGCAGCAGATCCTGTGACACTGGAATCCTTAGATGCCACAACCAAGCAATTACAAATTTCCATTGATACTACCTGGGTACTACTCACAGGCTTTTTAGTATTTTTCATGCAGACTGGCTTTTCCATGCTGGAGGCAGGTTTGCTGCGCCAAAGAGGTGTAGTTAATGCCCTATTAGAAAACTTTATTGATGCGGCCGTCACCATTATCATCTGGTGGGGTGTGGGCTTTGGCATTGCTTTTGGCACAAGCGCAGGTGGGTTTATTGGTACTGACACATTTTTCCTAAGTCAATTACCAGTTGACGGTGCTTTTACCAATGGTGGTGTGCCTGGAATAGCTTCTGGACTCAATGCCTATACTTTGTTCTTCTTTCAGTTTGCCTTTGCCGCTACTGCCAGTACAATTACTACTGGGGCAATGGCTGGGAGAACGGACTTTATCGGTGATTTAATCTACAGTGCTGTTATGGCTGCGTTCAGCTATCCCGTAATTGTGCATTGGGTGTGGAACTCCGGCGGTTGGTTAGCGAAAATAGGTTTTCATGACTTTGCTGGTAGTACAGTAGTTCACACCGTTGGTGGTTGGACGGCTTTAGTAGGTGCTTTTTTACTTGGACCCCGGCCTGGACGGACTCCTTGGGGACAAATTCCCCCTGCACACAATTTGGGTTTGGCGGCTTTGGGAACGATGATTCTCTGGTTTGGCTGGTATGGCTTTAACCCTGGTTCAACTCTGGGTACGGGTAGTCCTGGTTTAATTGGTTTGATTACTCTCAATACTACCCTGGGGGCTGGGGCTGGGGCTTTGTCGGCGATGTTTTATCAATATAGTCGTTCGGGTAAATGGGATTTAGTCTATTGTCTGAATGGTTCTTTGGCAGGACTGGTAGGTATTACGGCAGGTTGCGCTTTTGTTGCCCCTTGGGCGGCGGTGGTGATTGGGTTAACTGGGGGAATTTTAGTGATTTTCGGTATTGATATTATTGAATCATGCAAAATTGATGACCCTGTGGGTGCATTTGCGGTTCATGGGATTAATGGCATGATGGGGACACTGGCTGTTGGCTTTTTAGGTCAGCCGGAATTGACTTTAACTAAAAAAGCGGGACTGTTTTTAGGTGGTGGTTTGGATTTACTGGGTGTGCAGATTTTAGGTGTAGTAGCAACGTCTGTTTTTACTATTGTTTTCGCTTTTATTATGTTCTCTGGACTCAATGCTATTGGTAGGCTGCGTGTTCATCCTGATGCTGATAAGATTGGGATTGATAACTATGAACATGGTGCAACTGTCTGGCCTGATGTTTATGCTATTGAGGAATTTGTAGAGGAGGAAAAAAGTCACTCTCATAATCCTTAAATTGTTAGATCCCCGACTTCTTGAAGAAGTCGGGGATCTTGAGGATCTTTTTATTTTTTAGCTGCTGGTTGAGTGCTGGGAATGGTAATGTCTATAGTTGTGACTTTTGGGGCTAGGTTGGTTAATGATTGTTTCATGGCTGCTTGGTTTCCAACTACTAAGGTGACTAAATTTTCTGGTTTGAGGTATTTTTGGGCTACTCGTTTTACGTCTGCGACTGTGGTAGCGGTGATGGCTTTTTGATAGCGAAAGAGGAAATCGGCAGGATAGCCATAATATTCATATCGCATTAATCTGGATAATGTTTGACTAGGATCTTGAAAGTTGAAGACAAAGGAGTTGAGGGTGGAGTCTTTGGCTTTATTTAATTCTTGAACGGTGATATTTGCGGTTTGTAGTCGTTTAATTTCTGTTTCTAGGGATTTGATGAATTGAACTGTGGTTTCGGTGCGGGTTTGTCCTCCAGCGACGAATGTTCCTGGGTAGTCGAAACGGGGACTCCACATTCCATATACAGAGTAAGCTAATCCTTGACGCGATCGCAATTCATTAAATAAACGTCCGCCAAATCCATTTAATATGCCATTCATGACATCCAAGGCTGGATAATCGGGATTGTCGAATTTTCCGCCTAAATGACCAATTAAAACACTACTTTGGGTGAGTTGGGGTTGATTAACGAAATATACACCACCTAAATTAGCTTGGGTGACTTGTGGTAATGGGGTTTTGGCAATTTCAGGGTTGGGTTTCCAATCACCTAATTTGGCTTGGATGAGCGATCGCATTTTTTGAGCATTAAAATCACCGACAATCCCTAAAATGATATTATTGGGGTGAAAATATTGTTGATAAAATTTCAGCAAATCATCACGGGAAATTTGATCGAGAGTTGCATATTCAACTGTTCGGGCATAAGGACTTTCTTTGCCATAAATTAATTTTCTCAACTCTCGACTGGCAATACTATTAGGATTATCATTGCGACGAGCAATAGCACCGCGAATTTGAGTTTTATTCAAATCTAACTTTTCTTGGGCAAAAGCCGGTTCTCGCAGTACCTCAGTAAATAACCCAAATACCATGTCTATGTCTTCTGTCAAGGCTTCAAAACTAGCACTTCCAGCCGCTTCACCCATATCTGTTTCCACAGCAGCAGCCCGTTGTTCTAGAATTTCATTTAATTTATCTGCGGAATGTTTTTGAGTGCCACCACTTCGCAATGTAGAACCCACCAAAGTGGCTAAACCTGCTTTTTCTGATTGTTCCCAACGACTACCTGTTCTGATTAGTGCTGTACCATTTACCAATGGTAGTTCATGATCTTCCATCAAATAAACTACTAAACCATTTTTGAGAACATACCGTTCATACTTGGGTAATTTAATTGCTGAAATCGGCGGAAATTTTAACTCATCGTAATGCTTGGCTGTGGTTGCTGCCCAAGAAAAATTCAAATTTACGAGCAAACAAGCAACAACAATCACTAATGTGAAAACAAATCTTTGTCCCTTAGAAAAGTGGAATTTTTTGCTTTTCAAATCTAACCTCAACATATCTATTTTCAAATTTGAATTACTATCCTGGTTGTTTGGATAACAACTTGCCAACTATGCGATTTTCTGGCGTAAATGTGGCTTGGGCGACTCTTTGAATATCTTCAGGAGTGACGGCGGCAATTTTATCTAATTGCTGAAATAAGTTGCGCCAAGAACCGGTTTTGACTTCATATTCTAATAACTGTGATGCCATGCCAGAATTAGAATCAAGACTGCGTAATAAACCGGCTCTAGCTTGGGTTTTTAGTCGTGCCAATTCCACCGCAGATACAGGTTCAGTTTTGAGTTTATCAATTTCTTGACGTAAGGCGATCGCTACTTCATCTACTGTTTTCCCTGGAGATGTGAGAGCATAAAAGAAGATGAGATTAGGATATTTATCCCCTGGAAAGCCACTATAACCTTGAGCATTCAGAGCTAAACTTTGTTTTTCTACTAAAGACTTATAAAGTCTTGATGTTCTCCCGTCACTCAATAAACTGCCAATAATTTCATAAACTGCATTATCAGGATGGGTAACAGCCGGACGATGATAACCTTCTAAATACCAAGGTTGTGTAGCAAGTTCTAAAGTAACTTCTCTGGTGGCGGTTTGCTGGGGTTCTACGGGCAGTTTCTGTTGAGGTTTAGGTTTAGCTTGATAACGCCCAAAATAAATTTGTGCCAGTTTTTTGACTTCAGCAGGATTGACATCTCCCACAATAGCAATTGTTAAATTACTGGGAGCATAATAAGCCTCAAAAAACTTCCTCACATTCTCCGGTGTTAAGTTGCGAATATCTTGATCATAACCAATTACTGGTCGGCGGTAAGGATGAACTTTGAAAGCAGCATCTATGAATTTTTCAACCATCTGGCCGATAGGAGAATTTTCAACTCGTAAGCGTCTTTCTTCCAAAATTACTTCTTTTTCTTTATAAAATTCTCGAAATACAGGATCTAAGAACCGATCTGATTCTAAGGACATCCATAGTTCTAATTTATTCGATGGAAAGCTATAAAAATAGCGGGTAGCTTCGGAAGAAGTAGTTGCATTTAAACCCACACCTCCAGCTTGTTCAACTATTTGCCCCATTTCGTTTTGTTTAACTAATGTCAGGGCTTGAGATTCTACTGATTTAAATTCAGTTTCTAACCGCGCTAGTTCATCTTTTTTTCCGCTGGTTTTTGCGGTTTTGATTTGGTTATCTAAATTTTCTAACTTTTCTAAAAGTGGTGCTTCGGCTTGATAATCTTTAGTGCCGATGCGCTTTGTGCCTTTAAATGCTAGATGTTCGAGAAAGTGGGCTACCCCTGTTTGTCCATCTGGTTCATCAATGCCACCGACATCAGCATAGGTGAGAAAGGAAACTACTGGGGCTTGATGTCTTTCTAAAACAATGAATTTTAGCCCATTATCCAGGCTAAATTCGGTGAGACGATTAATTACTTGTTCTAGGTAAGGTTGAATGGAATTTGGGGATTTTTGCAGGGCTAAAGCTGTTTCCGGTATCCATCCCCAACCAAATACTATTAACGCCAAAGTGGTGGCTAATAGCCGACGGAATGGGAACTTTTTAACGTTACCCATGAAAAAATTTAAAATTGTCTGGTGCATAAGCAAAAGTTAAATTAAATTTACATTACTTGAGAAATAGACTACTTAACAACAAGAGAGTTATCTTCTATTAAGCTTTTTGTATTTTTAGCATTTGATGTTGCACAATAGGGCTACGAATCTTGTTTTAAAGATATCAAAATAACTACTATGCGAATTTTTAGTTCTCCTCCATCATCAGAAGTACAGGCGCGTACACGCATTTTACAAGCAGCACAACGACTATTTGCAGCCAAAGGGTTTGAGGGAACTACAACCCGTGATTTAGCACAAACCGCAGGGGTAGCTGAAGGAACTCTCTTTCGTCATTTTGCCAATAAAAAAGCAATTTTGGTGGAAGTGGCCACTAGCGGTTGGGTGGATATTCTCACGGATTTACTGACAGAACTGAGCGAAATGGGTAGCTATAAGGCGATCGCTCAAGTGATGCGGCGACGGATGTGGAATTTACAAAAAAACGCCGATATTATGCGCGTTTGCTTTATGGAAGTCCAATTTCATCCAGATTTGCGCGATCGCATTCAAACAGAAGTTATTGATAAAATGACAGATGTTGCTGAAGCATTTTTTCAAACCGCAATAGATAAAGGCATCTATCGTCAGATGGATGCCAAACTTGGAGCTAAAGTTTTTCTAGGTTTATTTGCGATCGCTGGTTTCTCTGATCATACCCTCATAGACCCCAACGCCTCCCCCCAAGAAATGCAAAAAATGGCGGAGGGGTTAGCGGATATCTTTCTTAACGGTGTCCTAGCGAGGGAATAGGTGACAGGTTACAGGTTACAGGTTACAGGTTACAGGTTACAACTGACCAATCACCAATCACCAATCACCAATCACCAATAACTAATTACCCATTGCTTGCGCTTGATGACTCCACTGTTGCACTAACTCGACTGCTGGACACAAATCACGATTATGCAATGTTGCTACTTGCAAACGCATAACCTGTCTATGCAATCTGTGAGTAGGAGTTTGCGCTAATTGTTGCACGGAAATAACCCCAGAGTGAAGCAATACACCACAATATTGAGTTCCTACACTGGGAACACGAGCTAAACCTGCTAAAACAACCCATTTATTCACAGAATGAATATTTACCTGTAATTTACCCGCTAATACTATTCTCTCTTCTGGAGTTTTTCCCCTATTAATTAGTTCTTCTGTGGTAGTGATGCCACAATTTTTTAATTGAGCTTGATCTTCTGCACTTAATCCTGGTAAATCTTTGACAGGCCAATCGGATTTTTGAAGTAAATTTCTATTAGTTGCACGGTTAATGGTCATTTTTTGAGTTTTTAGTATGGGTTAATTTATGTCAAAATTCAGAATTTACTAGGATTTTGCCTTCTGAATTCTCACACTCTTATCAAATCGCCATCCATCTAGAGGATGGTATTACTAACATTATCACCTATAAAAAATGTCAACTCCAATTTATTTACTGTTCAACTTCCTACATTAAAGGAGATTCACAGTCAATAATGCCCGATAAGTGTCATCTGAAATCTAAAAATTTAATTACAAATATTAACTTAATCCTTTTCTTAAAGATCCCCGACTTCTTAAAGAAGTCGGGGATCTGCGGGATATGATATATTCTTAACCTAAAGTTAATTGTCCGTGCATTACTGTTACAGCTTGTCCAGATATAAAAACGCGGTTTGCACCGGGATAGTATACTTTCACAACTCCACCCCGACTAGAAGCTTGATAGGCTAGAAATTCATCTTTTCCTAACTTATTCCGCCAAAAGGGAGCTAAACAACAATGTGCCGCACCCGTTACCGGATCTTCATTAATCCCCAAGGTAGGGGCAAAAAAGCGGGAGACAAAATCATATTCTGAGTTAGAATCAGCAATGCTAGTGACAATAATATCCGCCTTGATTAAGGTTTTCATCTGCTGGAAATTCGGCTGCATTTCTCTAACTAATTGCTCAGATTCTACTTCCACTAAATAGCCGAGAGAATTTTGCACAACAGACTTGCAAGTTACTCCTAAAACTTGACTTAATTCTGGAGGTGATTCAACAGATTGGGAAAGATTCACCGGAAAATCTAACTGAATCCAATTATTTTCTAGTCTAGCTATCAGTATACCACTTTTTGTATAAAAATGCGCCTCTTGATTTGGTAATAAATATCCTTGTGACCATAATACATGAGCGCTCGCTAAAGTAGCGTGTCCACACAGGGGAACTTCTACCGTTGGAGTAAACCAGCGTAAATTAAAACCGTCATCTTGTTTAATTAAAAAAGCGGTTTCTGATAAGTTCATTTCCTGGGCAATATTTTGCATCCACAATTCAGATTGTGGACTATCTAAAACACATACAGCCGCAGGATTTCCTGTGAATGGAGTATTAGTGAAAGCGTCTACTTGAGTAATAATTTGGATCATTTTTATAACTATCTAAATCTATGATTCTGTGTGAGATTTTAACCATTGTTCTAAGTCGTTAATATCTCCAAAATCTAATAATGCTTCTCCCAAGTCTTCT
>NZ_VIKX01000265.1 GCF_009711935.1 Dolichospermum sp. UHCC 0259
CCTACTTCTACCTACCCTATAAACTCTCGAAAGTGGGGGGAGAGTGAAAAACTACCTTGGAGAAACAACAAAACCAGTTGCAATCGGTAGTATTATTATCGAAATTAGCGATCGCAAACGCCTAGAATTAGAGCGCGAAAAACTGATAGGGATTATAGATGCTACTTCCGATATGATTGCTACCGTTAGATTTGATACCCAAAAAACCGAATATGTTAACAAAGCTGGTCGTCGTCTCTTAGCTTTAGCCGATAATGCACCAGTTAATCACATTTCTATTGCGGATGTCCATCCCCAGTGGGCTTTAGAAATTGTTCAAAATCAGGGCATTCCCGCCGCAATCCGACATGGCGTTTGGGTGGGAGAAACAGCCTTTTTAAACCATGAAGGACGGGAAATACCTATTTCTCAAGTGCTGATTGCTCAAACTTTTGGCAGCAATCATACACAATATTTATCTACTATCGCTCGTGATATTACAGAACAAAAGAAAATTGAAGCCACTCTTAAAGAATCAAATCGTCGCTGGAACTCACTACTTGATAATGTTCAATTAATAGTAATTGGTTTAGATATTAATGGTAATGTGGATTATGTGAACCCTTTCTTTTTACAAATTACTGATTACACAGAAGCTGAAGTTTTAGAGAAAAACTGGTTTAATAATTTTTTACCCCCAAGTAAACAAGATTTATTAAAAAATCGTTTTGAAGAGGAAATAGAAAAGAACTTTTATCCTCACTATCAAAATCCCATTTTAACTAAATCAGGTGAAGAACGAATGATATCTTGGAGTAACACCCTATTGCGAGATGTACAAGGAAGAGCTATTGGTACTATTAGCATTGGCGAAGATATTACAGAACGGTATAAACTGGATCGCATGAAAGGTGAGTTTATTTCTATTGTCAGTCATGAATTGCGAACTCCTTTAACGTCTATGCAAGCGGGGTTAAGTTTACTCCACGACAAAATTATAGATCCCAATTCTCCAGAAGGTGAAGTTACTATTGAAATCGCTACAGAAGGTGTAGATCGCCTAGTTCGTTTAGTTAATGATATTCTTGATTTAGAAAGACTAGAATCAGGTAAAATTAGTCTCGAAAAATCTATTTTTAACACTGCTGACTTGATCAATAGTGCGATCGCTCAAATGCAAGATATGGCAATTCTAGCGGGTATCATCCTTCATTCTACACCTGCATCTTACCAAATTTATGCTGACCCAGATCGTCTATTACAACTATTAATTAATCTTCTCAGCAACGCTATTAAATTTTCTCCCCCAGGTGCAAATGTCTATTTAAAAGTAGAGGTAAAAAGCAGAGGAGCAGAGGAGCAGAGGAGCGGAGGAGTGGAGGAGCAGAGGAGAAAATTCTCTCCCAATCCCCAATCCCCAGTCCCCAGTCCCCAATCCCCAATCCCCAGTTCCCACTTACTTTTTACAGTCAAAGATCAGGGCAGAGGTATTCCTAGTAATAGTTTGGAAAGTGTTTTTGAACGTTTTCACCAAGTAAATGCTTCTGACTCCCGTGATAAAGGTGGAACTGGTTTAGGACTGGCTATTTGTCGTAATATTGTGGAACAGCATGGTGGTACTATTTGGGCAGAAAGTGTTTTAGGAGTGGGTAGCACTTTTTACTTTACTCTGCCAATTGAGGAGGTTAGGAATAGTGAATAAACGGGTTTTAATTATTGATGATGAGCCAGGTATTCGTCAGATTGTGCAGATTTCTCTGAAAGCTATTGCGGGCTGGGAAGTGTTGCTTGCATCTTCTGGGAAAGAAGGAATAATTATGGCTTTGGCAGAACTTCCCGATGCTATCCTGTTGGATGTGATGATGCCAGAAATGGATGGAATTTCTACATTTAAACAGATGCAGATAAATCCTGTATTACAATTTATACCCACTATTTTACTAACTGCTAAAGCTCAAAGCACTGAGAAGAATTTATTTACAGAACTTGCCATTACTGGAATTATTACGAAACCCTTCAAAGCCCCGGATTTAGTTAAGCAAATGCGATCGCTTCTCCACTGGTAACAAAAGAGAAGTAACAATAGAAAAACAAGTTCATAATTCAAAAAATTCTATATTTTGCATCTTTGCTACTGCTTTTTCCCTATCTAACTTAATTTCTATATTATTGATTTTAACCTCAATTTTAACAGACTTTACCTCCTGCCTCCTGCCCTCTGCCTCCTACTTTTTGCTGTATTCACAGATAATTCACAAATTTTGTTTAGCTTATAGCAGAAATAAACTTTATCTTTGGTAGCAGACAAAATGGACAAGATTCTAGTGGTTGAAAGTGAAATAGTTCTATTAGAGCTTTTAGCAGAGTCACTTGATTTACATGGATTTTGTACAATTACGGCAACATCATTAGACGAAGGATATGTTTTAGCTAAACAAGAAAAGCCTATGCTAATTTTATGTGGTTATTCAAGTAATTATCTCCATAGTTATGAAATTAGTTATGAAATTTACTGGACATTTATTACCAAACTGCGTCAAGATGTAGAAACAGCGAATATTCCATTGATTTTCATGGCTGGATCTGATTTAACAACAATTCCCAACGGGCAAAATTTCCTGACATCTGAAGACGTTTTACTGAAACCATTTAGCTCAAAGAATTTGCATGAAAAAATCTATTCTCGTTTGCATAAAATCTCAAATCCCCGGTAAAGAGAGGATTTTTGAGTATTTCAAGAAATTCAGGGGATAAAAGCGGGATGAAGATGATCCCACATTCCGCGCCCCAGAAAAAGACTTTTATGGCTTACGCCACGCTTCGCTATCAGCTAACCCTACTTATTAGATATCCGATCTGCAAACTCGGAGTTATAACCTTCTTCCCCATGTTCGTTGATATCCAAGCCTTGATCTTCAGTTTGATCTGGGACTCGTAAACCAACTGTAGCAGCAATAATTTTGAGAATGATCCAAGTTCCTACACCAGCAATGATATAGGCTAAAGCGATCGCTCCTAGTTCCACAAATAATTCACCGAAGTTACCGCGCAATACCCCATCTTTACCACCGCTATTCACTTCAGTTGTGGCAAAGATAGCTGTTAAAATCGCGCCGATAGTCCCACCCACACCGTGTACCGGATAGGTATCTAGGGCATCATCAACCCGCAATTTGTGCTTGAAACTGACCGCATAGAAGCAGACGACAGCGGTAATGAAACCGATTAAGATTGCGGCTACAGGAGTGACAAACCCTGCACCTGGGGTAATTCCCACTAAACCGGCGACTGCACCTGTGGCTGCGCCAACTGCGGTGGGTTTTCCTCGTAATGTAGCTTCTAAAATCAACCACATCAACGCTCCGGCTGCGGCTGATGTATTGGTAGAAACAAAGGCTACTGTGGCTACTGTGCCAGCGGATAAGGCACTACCAGCATTAAAGCCAAACCAACCAAACCACAGTAAGCCCGCACCTAACAATATAAAGGGGACGTTATGGGGAGGGCTAAGACGATCTGGATAGTTTTTTCGAGGCCCAAGGACAATTGCGGCTACCAGTGCCGAAATACCGGAACTAATATGCACGACTGTACCACCAGCAAAGTCGAGAGCGCCGATCCCACCGTATAAACCTAAGAATCCGCCCTTTGCCCAAACCATGTGAGCTAGGGGTGTGTAGATAAAGGTTGACCACAGGACTACAAATAGGCAATAGGCACGAAAACTCATGCGTTCAGCGATCGCTCCCGAAATTAAGGCTGGGGTGATAATTGCAAACATGGCTTGATAGATCATGAATGCTTGGTGCGGAATTGTCCCCGCATAGGAAACCACTTCCGTAGGGGCTGAACCTTGTAGATAACCTGTGGTTTCTACACCAACACCATTTAACCCTAGCCACTGTAAACCACCAATGAAGGGTAAACCAGGGGCAAAGGAAAGACTATAACCCCAAAGCACCCAGGTAACTCCCACAATCGCCATCAACACAAAACTCATCATTAATGTGTTGAGAATATTGTGCGATCGCACAAACCCACCATAAAAAAATGCTAATCCCGGTGTCATCAGCAATACCAGGGCTGATGAAATCAGCATAAATGCTGTATCACCTGTATTCAGATCAGATACAGCCGCTGAGGTTTCTGCCCAAGCATTTCCGGTTAACAACCCTATCAGTAAAAATAGAGTTAAACACCCAATGATAGTCAATTTTCTGAACACTTATTTTCGTCCCTCTGCGTCTACGATATTTGTCTTCATTCAATACAATTCGTAGTATTTGCTACTTCTTTCTGTCTTAAAAGCTACTCAACCTTTAATTTTCCAGTAAGCTTAACAAAAATCTTATGTTTTATGTGGGTTATATATACAAATTTATTCATTTTCTCATGCAATATCTACATATCGTCCTGATGCAGACAACAAGCAGGTACCAATTTTCTTCTTATGTACTTCTGTATTTCTTTCTTCTTCCTTCTTCCTTCTTCCTTCTTTTTACTCCTGACTCCTGACTCCTGACTCCTGACTCCTGACTCCTGACTCCAACTTAGGTATTTCCTGGGATGTTTCCACAGGTGTAATTACACTAGCATTACTGACATAATAGCCAAATATTTTATCATAATTAGAGGCAACTGCTAAAAATACCCCACCTAAAATATATATTGGTAACGGAACAGGAACAGAAAAACCTCGTAACCACTTAAAAAATTCCGCCAAAGCAAACAGAATAAAAAAACATATAAGCCAAACTCTCATCATCGTATCTGCTCCATACCAAGTCATCTTTTCACTTAATTTTAGTTGAAAATTTGTTGGGTTTCCTTGTGTTAACCCAACCTACAATCAATCAAGGAATCAAAACTTGTAACTCAAAAGTTGAACTTCCGTTTTTTCTGGCAAACTCTGAGAATTAACTAATACAGAATCATTGTTACTCCGGCGGACATTAATATTCACACTTTGCATCAAAGTCAGAAAATCATCTACTGGAGTAATGTCACACTTGCCACTTTCAGCCGCTTGAGTCCGATAATGGGTAGGAATAACTAACTTAGGATTTAAGACATCAATTGCCTGTTTTGCTTCTTGATGATTGTAAGCTTTATCACTGCCACCAACAGGAATAAATAATACATCAGGACGACCCATAAGAATTTTTTGTTCTAGGGTAATCGGTGCAGCAGCACCTCCTAAATGCAGCAGATTAATTCCGCCTTGATTCAATTTCCAGGCTATATTTTGCCCAAATTGTTTTCCACCCTTACGATCATGGTCTGTGGTAATTCCCTGAAATTTAACACCTTTAAACTCATAGACACCCGCTTGATAGACTAATTTGGGATTTCCTGGTAGTTGATCTATTGACCCTTCATCTAATAATTGACTGCTAATTAACACCAAATCTGCCTTAACATTTGGGGGACGATACTTAGCTGTACAGCCCAAATTGCTAAAGGGATTGATCAGAATTTTGACGTTACCATTGGTCAATAAAAAGCAGGTATGGCCTAACCACTGAATTGATACCCCACTAGATTGGGCATTTGCGGGAACTTGATCACCTAAATTAGTAACTATAGCCGTTACTAAACCTGCTCCAGCGTAGCCTATCAATTGTCGTCGTTTCATAAGAATACTGCCTTACAAAGTTCGCAAAAAATTTCTCAGTAATTCCTTACCCAAAGCAGTTAGGACACTCTCCGGATGAAATTGGACTCCTTGAATGTGAGGATATTGCCGATGTCTCACGCCCATAATTGTGCCATCTTCTACCCAAGCTGTAATTTCCAATACTTCTGGGCAAGTTTCGCGTTCAATAACTAAACTATGATATCTGGTAGCGGTTAAAGGATTTTCTAAACCTTGAAAAATTCCTATGCCTGTGTGCGAGACCAAAGAGGTTTTTCCGTGCATCAATTCTGGGGCGGAGACAATTTTACCACCGAAAACCTGACCAATACTTTGATGTCCTAAGCACACGCCTAAAATCGGTAGTTTATCTCCTAAGTGAGCGATCGCATTGAGGGAAACTCCCGCATCATCTGGACGACCAGGACCGGGGGAAATTACCACTGCATCGGGGTTTAATGCCCTAATCTCATTTACAGTAATTTTATCGTTTCGTACCACTTGCAGGTCATCGGCAACTGGGAAATCTACTGCTAATTCCCCCAAATATTGTACTAAATTATACGTAAAACTATCGTAGTTATCAATGACTAATATCACAATTTTTACCTAATTTTATTTAAAAATATCAAAGATGTTCCCTGAAAACGTCTCTACTATTCACAATCTACCATTTAAAAAATAGACAGAATTAATGTTGCTAAAGGAGGCAATATTAATGTAGAGGCAACTAATAATGCGACTAAAGCAGAAACAAGTACAGCACCAGCAGCACAGTCTTTAGCGACTTTTGCCAACTCATGATAAGACTGTTTGACCGTTAAATCTACAATTGACTCAATAGCAGTATTCACTAACTCTAAGGTCAAAACTAAACCGCTGGTAACAGCAATGATCGATATTTCTACTGTTTCTAACTGCAAAAATACACTTAATCCAATAGCCAAGGCGCAGACGGCTACATGAATCCGAAAATTCCTTTGAGTCTGAAAAGCGTAGGTAATTCCAGCCCAAGCATACTTAAAACTAACAAATAGATTAGAGGCAATCTGCCAGGAAAGTTCCCTATCTTTGGACACAAGCGTTGGTAAGCTATTATTGGTTGGTGATGATGAGACTTTTGGGGGCATAGAGAGAAGAATAGGGTATGTAAAAGAGTGAGATTTTACCGATTTTTATAACCAGATCAACTGTGAGGTAATTGTAGGCTATTTTAAATCAGCCACACTATAAGGTAATTACCAAAATTTGCAGTTGTCAAGATATATCTACAACTCTAAGTTAATAATAATACCTATTTTCTTTAGTAATACGACTTGCTCCTTTAACATTGCTATCAAACTCTCTTCGTCAGGATGATCCCAACCTAACAAGTGTAGTAAACCATGAGCCGTTAACCAAGCCAACTCTGTAGACAAACTATGTTCTTGCTGTTGTGCCTGACGTTTTGCTGTATCTATGGAAATAATAATATCACCTAAATACAAAGGCATAGAAACCAGCATTTCTTCGCTTTGTGGTAAATCTGCTTCTAGAGATGCAAAGGCTAACACATCTGTAGGTTTATCTTGTTGACGATATTGGGAATTAAGAGTTTGAATTTCTGTATCGGTTGTCAAACGCAAACTGATTTCATAACTAGGTGCAGTTGGCAAGTAATCCTCAAGAATTTCTAACCATTGCCAAAACCAGTTTTCCCAAGTTTCCGGAGGAATTGGGGAAGATTCATCAAAGCAATTTTCTAAATATAATTCAACCTGTAGCGGCACAAGTTTTCCTCACTTAGCGGGTAAGATATGCCAACCCGACGAGGACAGATAACAGTCCTACGGCAGTTAACGCAAAGTGTTTGAGGGAAGTGCCGCCTTTTCTGACCATGTTTCGCATAGCGAGTTTAACATAGCTGGGTTGAGGTTCTGTTCCAGGAGATTTGTCCATAATTAATTCATTATCATCTCTTTTCTTACTGTAACCTGTGTCAGGGAAATATAGCAAAGATCCCCGACTTCTCAAAGAAGTCGGGGATCTAAGTTAGGCATCAACTATCTGGTTTTCTTGCCGCAGATAGGCTTGAATAAACATATCCAGTTCACCATTCATAACATCGGTAATGGCTGTGGTTTCGATGTTGGTGCGGAGGTCTTTCACCATTTGGTAAGGATGAAATACATAGTTGCGGATTTGATTACCCCAGGAAGCTTCAACCATATCACCGCGAATTTCGGCAATTTCTTGGGCGCGTTGTTCTTTGGCAATAATTAATAATTTCGCTTTGAGACGGGCGAGCGCTTTTTCTTTGTTTTGCAGTTGGGAACGTTCTTCTGTACACCGGACTGCTAGACCTGTGGGGAGGTGAACTATGCGGACTGCTGTTTCTACTTTGTTGACGTTTTGTCCACCTTTACCGCCAGAACGGGTGGTGCTAATTTCTAAATCCTTCTCTGGTATGTCTAATTTGACGGTGTTATCTATTTGCGGCATGACTTCGATGCCGGCAAAGCTGGTTTGCCTTTTGCCGTTAGCATTGAAGGGAGAAATTCTCACGAGACGGTGAGTACCCATTTCGGAACGTAAGTAACCATAGGCATAACGTCCGGTAATTTCTAGGGTGGCGGATTTGATTCCGGCTTCGTCACCTTCTGATTCTTCGGCTAGGGCAACTTTGTAACCATGATCTTCTGCCCAACGGGTATACATCCGCATGAGCATAAATGCCCAGTCTTGTGCATCTGTCCCACCAGCACCGGCGTTAATTGTCAGGACTGCGCCTTTGTCATCGTAAGTGCCGGAAAGGAGTTGTTGTAGTTCCCATTGGTCTAGGTCATGATTGAGTTTGTTAATGGTAGATTCCGCTTCTTGCAATAGTGCTGTGTCGGTTTCTAGTTCCAATAGCTCAAGGACTGCTCTGGTATCATCTAAGTGAGAATGCCATTGATAATACTGATCTAAATGGGATTTTAGATCATTGAGTTCTTGTAGGGTGTTTTGTGCCTGGGTTTGATCTTCCCAAAATTCTGTTTGGGCGGAAATTTGTTCTAAGTCGTGAATTTTGGCTTTGAGTGCGGGTACGTCAAAGATAGTCCTGGGTTTTACCCAGGCGGCTAGACAATGTTTCGATTTCGCGTTTTAGTTCTAATACGTCCATAATTTTGACTCAAGTTAACAGAACTTGAGATTTCTCAAAAGATCATTTGTAATTTGTATTTTAGATTTTACCTGGATTTTGGTAAAGTTTCAGGTTTTTTTAAGGAGGAGGTAGGGGCGCAGGGCCTGCGCCCAAAATTAGAAGTTGGGGGGGAATTTTGGGGTGTTTTGGGCTTTGGTGCGGGCTTCTATGGCTTGTTGGTAGTCTGGTTTATATTCTATGGCTTTGTCGTAGGAGGCGATCGCCTGTTGGTATTGTTGCAAATTTAACAAGGCATTGCCTTTACTGTACCAACTTTCATAATGATTGGGTTGATAACGGATGGCTTTATTATAGGAGGCGATCGCTTCTTGATATTTTTGTAAATTGTATTGTGTGTTCCCTAAATTATACCATACTAAATAATCATTTCCCTTTAAACTAATAGCTTTTTTATAAGATTCTATTGCTTCTGGATAGCGTTTAACTTGATGTAATGCCCAACCTCGATTATACCAAGCTTGATATTGTTGAGGATTGATTTCAATCACTTGGCTAAAGGAATCAATTGCTTCTGGATATCTGCGTAATGTCATTAATATATTACTTCTTGATAACCAAGCTGCGGAGTTATTTGGATTATACTGCACTGTTTGATCATAAGCTTGTAAAGCCAATTCATAACGATTTAAATTAACTAAGCAATTACCCAAGTTGTACCAAGCTAATTCATGATCAGATTTTAATTCTACGGTTTTTTTGTAGGACGTAATTGCCTCTTCATATTGTTTAAGGTTTTGCAATGCTAATCCTTTTTTGTACCATAATTCATGATTATCAGATTGCAAATTAATCGCTTGTTCATAAGCTTTAATTGCATCATTATATTGATTTTTCTTGATAAGAATATCCCCTTTAAGTTGCCAAACTTGAGGGTCATCATTTTTGAGTTGTAAAGCTTTATCTACAGTAGCAATTGCTTCTGAATAACGTTGGAGTCTGACTAAAACAAAACCTCGATTAGTCCAAGCTTCTAAATAATTGGGTTGAATTTGAATGGCTTGATCATAAGCTTTTAAAGATTCTTGATATTTCTTTAATTGAAATAATGCTTTCCCTTGACCATATAAAGCTTGAGGATAATCAGGTTTGATATCTATGGCTTTTTCATAAGTTGCTAAGGCTTCTTCATAGCGTTGTAATTGAATGAGAGTATTACCCTGATTATATAATTCTATAGCATTTTCATTATTCAGGCGATTCAGCATAAATATTGCGCCGAAACTACCAATACCTAAAACAAATATTCCTAATAGGAATTTCCAGAATATCTTTTGGTTATTTTTGGGATTTTTTAATTGATTTGGTAAGGTAGCAGGGGAAATAATGATTGTTCCCGATGTGTTTTTATTTAATTCTTGTAAAGCTTGTAATGCTATTGTTGCGGAAGCAAAACGTTGACGAAAATCATAACAGATCATCTGATTTAAAAATTGGGCAAATTCTGGAGAGACGGTGGCAAATTTTTCCCAAATAATTTCATTTGTTTCCACATCTTTCTCTAATTGATCAGGTGATAATCCAGTTAAAGCTTGAATAGCAATAATCCCCAAAGCATAGATATCACTACTAAATTTTGGTGTTCCTTGTGCTTGTTCTCCAGGAGTATAACCGGGTGTGCCAATAGCCACAGTAGATTTAGTAATGTCTGGAGAATTTACCAATTTTGTCGTAATTTGTTTGACTGCACCAAAATCAATTAGAATTAGTTTATTATCTTGTTCTCGTCTGAGAATATTTCGAGGATTAACATCACGATGAATTACCTTTTGTTGATGGACAAAATCCAAAATTTCTAAAATTTCTTGTAAGAGAGAAATTACCTGATCTTGAGTAAAAATTACACCGGATTTTAATTCTTGACTGAGATCATTACCAATAATCAGTTCTTGAACCAGATAAAATTCGGCATTTTCTTCAAAGTAAGCTAAAAGTTGGGGAATGCGATCGTGATTTCCTAATTTGTATAAAACTTGAGCTTCTGTATCAAATAACCTCCTAGCTACTTCTAAAGTGGCAATATCCGTAGACTGAGGTTTGAGTTTCTTAACTACACACTGAGGAGAGCCTGGTAATTGAGTATCATTAGCAACATAAGTTTCACCAAATCCGCCACCTCCCAGGTAATTGGTGATTTGGTATCTGCCTACAAGGGTGTTTCCTAGCATTTCCTGAGCCTATTTGACTATTGTGTTACATTATGACAATATTGCCATACAAAAATGAGGAGATGGGGAAAAATATTAATTAGTAGTTAAAAATCAGTAACTCAAATGTTAAAATCAAGATGATTCCTATAGATGATAATATTCGCAGTTGGCAAAAGCCTATTATTAATTATTGGTTGATTGGGATTAATGTAGTCATATTTTTCTGGGAAATTACATTAAATTGGAGTAATGAATTAGGAAATTTAATTAATAATTGGGGAATTATTCCATCTCAAATAAATATTGCAATTGCTAACGCTTTTTTTTATAATTCTGCGGCTTGGGTAATTGTATTTTGGCGGCTACTTTCTTTACTTGTATCGCTGTTTCTGCACGGCAGTTTCAGCCAAATTTTAGGAAATATGCTGTTTTTATGGGTATTTGGAAAAACGGTAGAAAGTATTTTAGGACATAAACAATATTTACTCCTTTATTTAACTTCTGGCTTTTTTTGTGGCATTGTCCAAATTATTCTATCCTCCGATTTAACCATTCCTATTATTGGTGCTAATGGAGCGATCGCATCTATTTTAGGTGCATATCTGATCAAGTTTCCCCAGGCAAAGATATATTCGGTTTTGACTTTATTGGTTTTGTATATCCCTGTAGAAGTACCAGCTATTTTGTATTTATTTTGGTGGTTTATCCAGCAGTCATTTTATGGTATAGGGAGTTTAAATATGGCGGGTGGTAGTTCCTTCTCTAGCGTTAGTTATTGGGGACAAATTGCAGCTTTAGTGACAGGTGCAGCTTTTATGAAAATCAGACAAAGGCTTTAAGTTATTATGATTTGTATGTAAGACTGCACAGAATCATCAAATCCATCAATTCATCCGAATTTATCTGCGTTTATCTGCGTTTAATAATTCTTGATATCTTATTCCATATCTTAAATTTCGTATAAGGAAGTAAAATGGGGTAGTTCATATTGGAATTGTCAATTAACTTCAATGTCTGTAGTTTCTAGCATTACTGTGAAAGTTCCCGCGACGACGGCGAATTTGGGACCAGGATTTGATTGTATAGGTGCAGCTTTAAAGCTGTATAACGAATTTAAGTTTACTATTCTTGATGCAGATGAGTTAATTATTCAAGTTTCCGGTTTAGAAGCAGCAAAGGTACAAACTGATGAGACTAATCTTTTGTATCAGGCGTTTATAAATTTATATAAACATATAGAGAAAACACCACCAGCGGTGAAAATAGAAATTAAGTTGGGTGTACCTTTAGCGCGAGGTTTGGGTAGTTCTGCGACTGCTATTGTTGGGGGGTTAGTTGCTGCCAATGAGTTAGCTGGTTCGCCGTTGTCTGAGTTACAGGTGATGGAATTAGCGATCGCAATGGAAGGACATCCTGATAATGTAGTACCAGCGTTATTAGGTGGCTGTCGTCTGGCTGCTACCAGCAAAAAAGGTTGGGAAATTTGCGATATTCTCTGGCATCGAGATATAGTTCCAGTGGTAGCAATTCCTAATTTTGAGCTATCAACCGCCGAAGCACGAAAGGTTGTCCCTACAGAAGTCAGTCGTGCTGATGCAATTTTCAATATTTCTCATTTGGGTTTATTATTGCGGGGTTTAGCCACGAATCGGGAAGAATGGTTAACAGCCGCTTTGCAAGATAAATTACATCAACCCTATCGCCAATCCTTAATTCCTGGTTATGATGCGGTTCAGGCGGCGGCTGTGGCTGCTGGTGCGTATGGCATGGTAATTAGTGGCGCAGGCCCCACACTTTTAGCTTTAGTAGATACAAATTGTGCAAAATTGGTAGAAACAGCAATGGCAAATGCCTGGACGACAATGGGTATGAACTCAATTGTGCGATCGCTCCCCCTAGATCCGCAAGGGGCGGTAATTTTGTAATAAGAAAAGGGCGTTACTGATTTCGGGTATGATTTCGATTTATTAGCGATAGCGAAGCGCTCCGTAGGAATCGCTAAACTACTAAATGACAAGTATTTCAGATTATTAGATTTTTATTTTCATACCTTGATTCAGAAACGCCTTCTTTTAATTATTGATGATTTGAGTGATGAACAAAAGGACATAATGACTAATGTAATTCGAGCATTTAAACTTGAGAATGGTGAGAGTATAGAGTTTATTTCTTATATTGTCAGACTTGAACAGCCTATTCATATTTCAAATGCTGATGCCGAATATGCTTTATCAGTTCAGTAATAAAAAATACTGCGATCGCCGCCTTTGTAGATTAGATTGACAAAAGAAAACTCAACAAATAAAGGCTTCTACCCCTAAAATAGAAACAAACGAGTAAATTTAATTTTCTCCGATTAATTATGAACTACCGAGATTACATCACGATTGAAGCAAATAAACGCGGTGGTAAGCCTTGCGTGCGGGGTTTGCGGATAACTGTTTATGAAGTGCTTGAGTACCTAGCTTCTGATATGACAGAAGCAGAGATACTTGAAGACTTTCCTGATCTAACGCGGGAAGATTTTAAAGCCTGTATCGCTTATGCGGCTGACCGGGAGCGTCGGTTTATGACTGTGCCAATATCCGCATGAAATTACTTTTTGATGAAAATCTCTCTCCCAAATTGCCACTCCGTTTGACTGACCTTTTTCCAAATTCCCTCCACGTTCGAGATGTTGACATGAAATCAACTATCGATCCAATAGTTTGGGATTATGCAAAGTCCAATGATTTGATGATTGTCTCAAAAGACGCGGATATGCACGACCTCAGCTTAGTATTTGGGAATCCACCCAAAGTTATTTGGATTCGGCTTGGCAACTGTTCGACTTTACAGGTTGAAAATTTACTGCGTTGGAATTTTGATGCGATCGCATTATTCTACCACGACAAGTATTTATCACTGCTGTCCTTACCATAAAACTCTGGTTGATTCCTACGGATCGCTTCACTATCCCACTAATAACAATTAAATTAGTCAGGAGAAGACTAAAATTAGAATTATGGGTAAAAATCAGGAAACCCGCAAAAAACTAAAAGGACAACATCAAGCCTGAGAATAACATCTCGAAAAAATTGCTAAAGAAAAGGAGAAACCAACAGAAGGACAAGATCAAGGTTTAATTGCCCATTGGGAGAAAACAGTGGCAAATTGTCGCCAAAATATTGCGAAATTAGAAAGGAGATTAAGTAAATGATAGAACTTTATAAAAATCCTTATGAACGATTAGAAATATTTCTGAATGAATATCAACCCCAGCTAGAAAAAGCAATTCAAGCAATTCAAGCCATCAAACATACTGATCCTAATTCTGAAGAATTTTCCCAAGCACTTGCTGATCTTTATGCTTGTTTCACAGTCCTTGAACCCTATTCAGAAGGCATGGTAGAGGCAATTGATCAATTCACCGAAGATAGACCAGATGATTGAAAATTGAAGGATTAGTATATTCTAAATTTTAGATTTTGGATTGGTAATTTGGTTGATCAATAGCAATTACCAATTACCAATTACCCATCACCAATTACCAATTACCAATTACCAATTACCAATTACCCATCACCAATCATCATATATGGAAAAAATCCAGTCAGAAATAGCAGCACTGAAATCTCAAATCCAATCACTCCAACAAGAACGCGCTGCACTGACTAATCATCATGTAGAATCCGGTGAAAACGACTCACCCCTAGCCATAGTTGAAGCTTACCGCCGTCAAGCCAGAGAAAACGTCCAACTGTCTGCCGAACTTAAAGGCATAGACGATGCCATATATTACCTAGAAAAGCAAATACAACAAAGAAAAGCCCATCTTAATCGGTATTTGCCAATGTCTATCCGCATCTCCCAACAACAAGAACAGCTAGAAGAAGCCAAAAAAATTGCTCAAATTCATGCCGAACGAGTTAATGAACTAGCTGGGGAACTAGCCAAAGAAATTAAACTCCTCAAAACCTGCGCCGATGAACTTAGTCCCATGTATTGGCAAGTTTACTACAAACCTTTCATTACAGGCTTTAAGACCATTTCCGTCCCTTTCGTCAGATCAGATGGAGATGTATGGATGATTGTCAACCGTATCGTTTAAGAAACAGAGATAACTTTGATAAAAATTCAATTTATCCTTAAGCTGCCCATTATAAATACAAACAGCGATATTAGTCGCTGTTTTTTTTGTTGACGTTGCAAAAATTTACATTTAGAATAGACTCGCAGACTAATTTAGTAAGTATTTATTACTATCTGTCCTTCAAATTGGAAATCTTCATAAGAAATCGTTTACAGACGTAACGATTCCTTAATATAATGTAAACAAAAGCAAAACCAAAAATATATTGTCAACAGTGATGAATGCCATAGAAATTCCTTGGTTATCAGCCATAATTTTCCTGCCCTTAGTGGCAGCCCTTGTAATTCCTCTTATTCCCGATAAAGAGGGTAAAACGGTCCGCTGGTACGGTTTGGGAGTGGCATTATTAGACTTTGTACTCATGATTTTTGCCCTTTGGCAGAATTACGACTTTCAAAGTTCCGCCCTACAAATGACAGAAAGCTATCCTTGGATACCCCAAATTGGCTTTAACTGGTCTCTAGGCATTGATGGTTTATCAATGCCCCTGATACTTCTCACAGGCTTTATTAACACACTCGCAGTATTCGCGGCTTGGAAAGTAACCAACAAGCCGCGTTTATTTTATGCGTTGATGTTAATAATGTACAGCGCCCAATTAGGGGTATTTCTCGCCCAAGACCTGTTAATGTTCTTCCTAATGTGGGAAATCGAGTTAGTACCCGTTTACTTGCTAATTGCCATCTGGGGAGGAGCAAACCGCCGTTACGCAGCTACCAAATTTATTATCTATACCGCCGCAGCATCTATATTTATACTGATAGCTGGTTTTGCAATGGCTTTCCATGGTGATAACTTCACCTTCAACATGACCGAATTGGGAATGAAAGAATATCCCAAAACCCTAGAATTAGCCCTATATGCAGGTTTCTTAATCGCTTACGGTGTCAAACTCCCCATCTTCCCTTTACACACATGGTTGCCTGATGCTCATGGTGAAGCATCCGCACCCGGTTCAATGATATTAGCAGGCGTATTGTTAAAGATGGGTGGTTATGCCCTAATTCGCTTCAACGTAGAAATGTTAACTGATGCTCATGTTACCTTTGCGCCAGTTTTAGCGATTTTAGGTGTAGTTAATATTGTTTACGGTGCTTGTTGTGCCTTCGCTCAAACCAATCTCAAACGCCGTTTGGCTTACTCTTCAATTGCCCACATGGGGTTTGTGTTAATTGGCATTGCATCTTATACAGAAATCGGTATCAGCGGTGCTGTATTACAAATGGTTTCTCACGGTTTAATTGCTGCTAGTTTATTCTTCCTCTCAGGTGTAACCTACGAACGTACTCACACCTTGATAATGGATAAAATGGGCGGTATAGCTAAAGTAATGCCCAGAACTTTTGCTCTCTTTACTATGGGTTCAATGGCCTCTCTGGCTTTACCAGGTATGAGTGGTTTTGTCGGTGAATTGATGGTGTTCTTAGGTTTTGCTACCAGCGATGTTTACAGTTCCAGCTTCAAAATTGTAGTCATCTTTTTATCAGCAGTTGGCGTGATTTTGACACCCATTTATTTACTTTCCATGCTGCGTCAAGTTTTCTACGGTAATCAACACAAAGACTTACATTTAGATGCTGTAGTTCTTGATATTAAGCCCCGTGAATTGTTTATCACTGCTTGCTTATTAGTTCCCATCATCGGTATTGGTTTTTATCCTAAGATGATCACACAAACCTATGATGTCAAAACAGTGGAAGTTGCGGCTCATGCTCGTCAAGTTTTACCAGTTGTTGCGAGTCAACAACCTAGAAACTTATACTCGCAAATTTTCACCTCACCAACATTAGCTAGTTCCACAATAGTGAATATAGTTGAGTAATTATCAAGCCCAGAAGAGCGCTCTAGTAAATCTTAAATTAAAAGGGGATAAGATACCCGATTTCTTGCAGAAGTCGGGTATCTATTTTAGGTATTACTAATATAAACCTTCATTCCATGCAGTAATAAACCTAATCCCCATCCTAACATAGGATAAATTGCCCAAAAATATCCAGGGCTTACCACCAGATTTAATATCACTAAAAAACCATTAATTGCCAAAAAAGTAAATAGGTGAGATTTGAAACCTTTCCGTTGTTGACTATTAGACATTTGCTCTTTTTTTACTTCTACATTATTTTTTAACCATTTTTGTTCCGCCGCTTGTAGCGATTCTAAAGAAACACCTAATTCTGAGGCTATTTCTATAATTTGTTCTCTTGTATATTCTCCCTTTTGCTTTTGTCTAAAAGCTACTTCGAGAATCTGCTGCATTTCCTCTGAGTTGTAAGTCATTATCAATACCTAAAATGGTAAAAAATACTTTTGAGAGTTACTTTTGAAACGGTAGCTACACAGTCATTAAAAATACATTTGTTGGTTGTTATCAACTGCTTAGAAACACATTTTATCTCTGAAAAATAATTGATATCGTAATTAACAGCACAAATATAGATGAAATTAAAATTCACTAATAAATCATTCCTCAGATAGTGTTTTTTAATCTATTTCTGAGAAATAATGAAGTGTAAGATACTGTAATTATGATTTTATTTCTAATTTTAGCAAGTATAAAATATTCACAAATTAAAAATATTATCAGAAGTAAATATATTTATGAACTTATTCATCCAAGAGTTGCCAGAACCAGAAATTTCTCCCAATAGAATTCAAGAAAATCCATCATCAGGTACAGATTCACTAATTGCTTATGGGTTAGAAAAAGAGCAATACATTGGCATTATTGCCCTAGTAATAGCTTTGATTGCTGCTGTAGGATTTTTTAGTCGTAGAGTTGAATATGCTATTTTCGTAGCTCTTTTTCTCAGTGCCTTTTTGATCAGTTTGTTTTTATTTTTATAACCCAAACGAAATTTTAATGCTGAGAAAATACACCCTCTAAAAGCGATTGCTTGAATTGGAGAAGTTTGTGAATATATAAAATTCACTTATTTCCATCCTAAACGTTTAGCAACATCTGTAACATTAAGAACAGATGCCACTAATTTATAACAAAATATTTCCTCACTTTGAAATGAAGGTTGAAAAGGTTCACTTAAACTAATTGTCAATCTAAATTTATCAGGTTCAAAATTCTCCAAGTTGAGTTTTTCGATTACCTCTTTACAGGAATACATTCCTTCTTCTAAAAAATCAAGTTTATCTATCCAAATTGGATCTGTAATTGGTAAATCATAAAAATGATTACATAAATAAAAAAGACATCTGCAAGTTTTCTTGTTTGAAGAATTATATTTAACTTGCCATTTTAATTCTTCTGGATTTATCATTGTCAATGAAGATTTAATCGGGGATATTTGTAAATCTTCATAACGGATACGTTTCTCAAAATTACCTAATAATTTAGGTTCAGAAGAATTTTTCTCAATTCCTGGTTTAATTAATGTTCGTACTTGTTCTAAAGTAGCTTGTCCTAAAATCTGCCATTTATAACTATAATGAATCAGATAATTTTCTGGCTGATAACATTTTGGTTCATGTCTAATTATAGGAATTTTAACAACATCAAATAATTGGACTTCTCTACCATTCCTATCCTTGTAATGTTCTGGATATAGAGTTCCATCTTTTTTGTTAGAAACTGGCCGCAACCACCCTGTACCATCGGTTTTCATACCTGCAAGACAAATTCCGCCATGCTTAGTAGATTTAGCAAGACAAATAATATCAAACGTCAGCATTGTTAAACTTTAATTAGCACCTTAAATGATATTATACTTAAAGATGATGAATTTTGATATTTTTTTCTAGGTTAATTTGCAAATATTCAGCTACTAACCGACGATGACAATTATGGGGTTTTAACTCACTACACAATAAACAACTTTTATCTATGATATCTATAGATAATTTCTTTTCAATTTGTCGCTGTGTAATCAGATGATTAAATTTCTGTTCATAGCTATCCCAAGTTATTTCTTTCTTTTTATAAGCATCTAGAATATCTTTTGTGGGAGCTAAATCAAGAATATGGATATATTCAATACCGCCAATTTTCTGGAGAAAGTATTGTAAATCTGGCTTTTTTGCAAATCCCGCAAGTTGGGAAACATTATTTAATCGAGTATCAATAACTCGCTTTACACCTGCTTTTATTAAAGTCTCAAAAAACTGCTCGGCTTTTTTCTGGGTAAAGCCAATAGTAAATAAATTAATTTGTTCATTCATCATCATTATCTGTGATTTCTGTATAAGCTACTTTTTCACTTTGTAATTGATAGGCTTTTTCTACTAACTCGGCACGGGAAAGGGGTTTTTCTAGAATTTGTATAGGTTGTAAATCAAATAGAGAAAGCTGTTTAACAGGATTTTGCAAATCAGCCAAAACTTTATATAAATTATTTTGTTTTAATACCCTATTTTCTAAATCTTCATTTGTTTCTAAATCTCCATTTTTATGAATATGCTGAATTTCCAAACCAGCATTTTTCAAATGTGGACAAATCAAAATAGCTCGATGACAAACAATAGGATCTTGTTCAGCACACATTAAACTAATTTGATATTTTTCTGAACCTTGAATTAGACGATTTAACCCAATTTTAAAAGCCTCTGTTGCGGCAATTAAATCATAACGAGCCATACCATCTACATAACAGTTTCTATCACGGGGACGAGCGCCTAAGTTATCTCCCAGGGGAACATAAGCGATATTTGCGGTTTTCAAAGCTGCTTTTAATACTGATTGATTAAACTGAGGAAATCGGCGACTATAGGGACTAGAACGCACGTCAGCTAAGGCTGTTACTTGATGTTGTTGTAACAGTTCTATAAATGTTTCAATTGTATGATTGGAATGACCAATAGTGAATGTTTTCATAATGTGTTATCCAGAAATAATACTTATAATTATTGTCACAAGTGTTGATAAATCTTCTGGAACTCGATAGCGTTTCTGATCTTGAATTATTTGACGATTTGTGCGATTATAAATTCCAAAACGCCAATCTTCACCAGTTGTAACTGCTCCATAAATAAGATCGGAAGTAGATTTTGTCCATTCATCAAGTGCAATTAATTCAACAGCAAGTTGAGTAAATCCTCTGACTAAGTCTGATTGTTTAGCTTCAATAACTAAGAGATTTTGAGGTGCTGCAATATAATAATCTAGAGTTCCTTTTAAATAATCATTGACTGCAATTGAATATTCTATATTAAGTCGCTGATTAGTTAAATCGCATACCTCAAACAAAATTGGACTTATTAAAGCCTCCCGTCTAGCAGTTTCATTCACTAAATCTATGTGAGATAAATTTCGCTGAATCTGGTGCTGTAAAAACTGTAAGTTTAAAGTTTCTGAAGATTCAGGTAATATTAAATCTTGCCTTTCAATCGTGCAGTTTAATTCTGCTAAGATATCATCAATGGTAAAGGATAATTCAAAATATCGGCTAAAAGTATAGGATTCACCGGGTTTGAGAATACGACGGGAACTCATAAGCAACCTAAGTTAAATTGAGATAAGTCTATTTTACAGAAAATCCTTATAATTAATTTAGTATAAGTAGGTTGACCGAAAAAAATCATAGCTTGAAGACTTACATTCATAATCATTGTCTGATAGCGTAGTTATATCAGGATTTAAGGATTTACAGGATGTATTTCAGACTAGCTCTTTGAAGGTGTGTTAGTTTTCTATGTTCTTTGAGCTATAATCTGTTCACACTGTCATGTGAAACGGTTTCTAATAGTCATCTTATTTACGCCGCAGTGTACTAGTACCTCAACCCAACCTACAAATCAAGACTTTTTCGGTTTGGACAAGGTATTGCTGATCAGAAGAGGTTTTAGAAGCTAAATTGTGTGATAATAATAACCTGAAGTTATGAATTAATAACGGTGTAGTTAGGCATGGATTATCGGGATGCAGGCGTTGATGTTGAAGCAGGTAGAGCTTTTGTAGATCAAATTCGCAATTTGGTTCACAGCACCTTTAGAAAAGAGGTTTTGGGGGGACTGGGTGGCTTTGGTGGTTGTTTTCAACTCCCCACAGGTTACAAAGAACCGGTTTTGGTTTCGGGGACAGATGGTGTGGGGACAAAGCTGAAAATAGCTCAAATTCTCAACCGTCATGATACCGTAGGCATAGATTTGGTGGGGATGTGCGTTAATGATGTGTTGACATCGGGTGCAGAACCGCTGTTTTTTCTAGATTATGTGGCTACAGGTAAGTTAGATAAGGAACAATTAACTCAGGTGGTAGCGGGGATAGCTAATGGTTGTAAATTAGCGGGTTCAGCTTTACTGGGGGGAGAAACGGCGGAAATGCCCGGTTTTTATCAAGTTGGTGAATACGACTTGGCTGGTTTTTGTGTGGGAATTGTGGAAAAAAGCCGAATGTTAGATGGTTCTCAGGTGCAGGTGGGAGACGTAGCTATAGGTCTAGCTAGTTCAGGTGTCCATAGTAATGGGTTGAGTTTGGTGAGAAAAATTGTCAGTGATGGTGGTTTTGCTTGGACTGATACCCCAGATTTATTAAATGGTGTATCTATTGGGGAAACTTTTCTCACGCCTACACGCATTTATGTGAAATCTGTTTTAGCTGCGTTGCAATCAGGTTTAGAAGTTCATGGAATGGCTCACATTACTGGGGGCGGTTTACCAGAAAATTTACCAAGATGTTTAAGTAATGGTCAAGGGATGAAAATGATCCCTGATAGTTGGACTATTCCTTCTGTATTCCATTGGTTAGCTGCGGCTGGTTCTGTAGGTGCTGAGGCTATGTATAATACATTCAATATGGGTATTGGCTTTGTGTTATTAGTTCCACCTCAGCAAGCAGAACAGGTAATTACTCATTTTCAATCTCAGGATATCTCTGCTAATGTAATTGGTGAGGTGATCAATGGAGCAGGTGAATTGAGAGGTTTGTGGTAACAATGGCGGTAAACAGATAGAAACTATACGCAAAATTTATATTCTCTTGATGGAAGTAATCAAAAATACTCATCGCCATCAGCGTTAATATTTGCTAACGTAGTCTTAACATATTGCAAAAATCAATTGGTGCAGTTGAGGAAGTATCTGTATTTACGGGTTAGTGGTATTGGTTATATCTCGTTTATAAGTGTGGCGTGTTGGTGTTTTGAGAAGAATGTAATTTTTGTGTAGAGGGGTTATGGTTATAAATTTTGCCCGGACTACTGTTTCTAAGGAACTACTAAAGCAAGTATTCCAACGCATTGATGCACAAAGTTGTCCTCAGTTATTTAATTTTCATATGCACACGGTTCACTCGGATGGCAAACTAGAACCGGGTGATTTGATGGATCAAGCGATCGCAATTGGTTTAAAAGGTCTAGCTATCACTGATCATCATAGTATTAGTGGCTACCAAGCAGCCCTGGTTTGGTTAGAAGATTGGAAATGGCGTAATCCTGATGCTCATACTCCATATCTATGGAGTGGTGTAGAAATTAATGCCAATCTGCTGGATAATGAAGTTCACATTCTGGCTTATGCTTTTGAGTCAGAACATCCCAGTATGCAGCCATATTTACAAAAAATTCCGAGTACAGGCAAGCCTTATCAAGCAGTTAACGTTATTAAAGCTGTTCATGAAGCGGGAGGATTAGCTGTACTTGCTCACCCAGCCCGGTATAGGCGATCGCATTTTGACCTGATTCCTGCGGCTGCGGGTGATGGTATTGATGGGGTTGAGACTTTCTACGCTTACAATAACCCTAAACCTTGGAAACCTAGTGTGGTAGAAACTGAGGAAGTTCAACAATTAGCGGAAAAATTTAATTTATTTAGCACCTGTGGTACTGATTCGCATGGCTTGAATTTGCTGCAAAGATTGTAAATCTGTATTTACCTCTTATAACCTCCTGGTTTAGGGAGTAGGGGAGTAGGGGAGTAGAGGGAGTAGGGGGAGTAGAGGGAGTAGAGGGAGTAGGGGGAGTAGGGGAGTAGAGGGAGTAGAGGGAGTGAGAAAGAATTTTTCCAATGACTAATGACCAATTACCAATGACTAATGACCAATTACCAATGACTAATGACCAATTACCAATGACCAATGACCAATTACCAATGACCAATGACCAATGACCAATGACCAATGACCAATGACCAATGACCAATGACTAATGACCAATGACTAATGACTAATGACCAATGACTAATGACCAATGACTAAAGAACTATTAAAACAAGTAAGAGTAATTGATCCTGTCCAAAAAACTGACACTGTAGCAGATGTATTAATTATTGATGGTTATATCCAAACTGTTGCCCCACAAATTAGAGATTTTAGTGACGATACCTCTATTCGTGATTGTCAAGGCTTAATTCTTGGGTCGGGATTAGTTGATTTATATAGTCATTCCGGCGAACCTGGATTTGAAGAACGAGAAACTTTAAGTTCTTTCTTACAGGCGGCCGAAGCGGGTGGTTTTACTAGAGTGGGTGTTTTACCAGATACATCACCACCCATTGATAAACCTGCTTTAGTGGCGCAGTTACAGCAACAGAGAGATAGAGGCAAAGCTTCTCCCCATTTGCATATCTGGGGGGCAATTACCTTAGATATAGCAGGTAAACAATTAACGGAGTTGGCAGATTTAGCTACAGCGGGGGTTGTGGGTTTTACTGATGCTAAACCTTGGGACAATTTGGGGATAGTCAGACGGGTTTTGGAGTATCTTCAACCCTTTGGCAAACCTGTGGCTTTTTGGCCTTGCGATCGCCATTTGGCAGCTAATGGTAGAATCAGAGACGGTGCAGAAGCCTTGCGAATAGGCTTATCTCCCATTCCAGTTAGTGCGGAAACAACGGCAATTGCCGCATTATTAGAATTAGTCGCGGATATTGGTACACCAGTCCATATCATGCGTGTTTCTACTGCTCGTGGTGTAGAATTAATTGCTCAAGCCAAGGCTCAAGGTTTGCCCATTACCGCTAGTACCACCTGGATGCACGTTTTACTGGATACAACAGCTATCAGAAATTATCACACATCTTTGCATTTAGATCCGCCCTTGGGAAATCACCAAGATATGTTATGCTTGCGGGATGCTGTACGAACTGGGATCATAGATGCGATCGCTATTGATCATGCACCTTATACTTATGAAGAAAAAGTCCAAGCCTTTGGAGAGTCACCACCAGGGGCAATTGGTTTAGAATTAGCATTACCCCTACTTTGGCAAAATCTTGTCACCACTGGGGAATTTACAGCTTTAGAATTATGGCGCGTTTTGAGTCATCAACCAGCAGCTTGTTTACAACAGGAAATTAAAGCAATTCAACCCGGTGAAAAAGCCGAATTAACTTTATTTAATCCGCTGCAAACTTGGAATGTAAACAAAGCAAATCTCCAGACACTTGCTTATAATACTCCTTGGTTTGGACAAGAAGTTACAGGTCGGGTTGTGCAAGTTTGGTGTGACACTAATTTAAAATGAAGCTGGGTGAAGTAAGATTTTAAGAATAATTGAACGCAGATGAACGCAGATGAACGCGGATAAATACAGATGATAATTATTCTGGGCAGCTTTGCACAAAATTGGTATACTATAATTTAGTACATCAGAACTATATTAATATTCAATGTCTGATTTAATTCTATTTTGGCATCGTCGAGATCTACGCATTTCTGATCATACAGGACTAGCTGCGGCTAGAGAAAAAAGTGCGAAGATTGTAGGTGTATTTTGTCTAGATCCCCAAATTCTCGAAAGTGATAATATTGCCCCCGTTAGGGTAAAGTATATGATTGGCTGTTTGCAATCTCTTCAGGAAAGATATCAGCAAGCAGGTAGTCAATTATTAATTTTACAAAATGATCCGGTGATTGCAATTCCCAAATTAGCAACAGCATTAAAAGCAAAAGCCGTATTTTGGAATTGGGATGTTGAACCCTATTCCCAAACACGAGATTTAGCAGTAATTGAAGCTTTGAAAAATCAAGGAATTGAATTTCTTAACGACAATTGGGATCAGTTATTACATTCACCAACGGAAATTTTTAGTGGTGCGAAAACTCCCTATACTGTTTATACTCCTTTCTGGAAAAATTGGATTACTAAACCTAAAGCTAAACCAGTTAAAACTTTAGCAAATCTGGAAAATTTAACAGCAGAAGAACAAGAAATTTCTCAACTCACAGGAACTATTAATTTACCTTCTGCCGCAGATTTAGGTTTTATTTGGGATGCAGAATTAATAATTTCTCCAGGAGAATTAGCAGCACAAGAAAAATTAGATAATTTTGCTAAATCTGCTATTAATGAATATCAAGAACAGCGGAATTTCCCCGCAATTGATGGTACATCTCAATTAAGTGCTGCTTTGAAATTTGGTGTTATTGGCATTAGAAATATTTGGCAAGCTACAATAGAAGCCTTAGCAAATAGTAACAGTGAAGAAGTAAATGCCAGTATCCAAACATGGCAAAAGGAATTAGCATGGCGGGAATTTTATCAACACGCTATGTACCATTTTCCAGAACTAGCTAAGGGTGCATATAGAGACACTTTTAAAACATTCCCTTGGCAAAATAACGAAAAGTATTTTCAAGCTTGGTGTGAAGGGAAAACAGGTTATCCTATAGTAGATGCCGCCATGCGGCAATTAAATGAAACCGGCTGGATGCACAACAGATGTAGAATGATTGTTGCCAGTTTTTTGACTAAAGATTTAATTATTAATCCCCAATGGGGAGAAAAATATTTTATGCAGAAACTCATTGATGGTGATTTATCTGCTAATAATGGAGGCTGGCAATGGAGTGCTTCTAGTGGTATGGACCCTCAACCATTACGGATTTTTAACCCTGCCAGTCAAACCCAAAAATTTGATGCCGAAGCGGAATATATTCGTCAGTGGATACCTGAATTGCGTTATGTATCTCCAGAATATTTGGTAACTGGGAAAATTCCCCCGTTAGATTACTACGGAACAAATTACCCCCAGCCAATTGTTGATCATAAACGACAGCAAGCTTTGTTTAAGCAATTATATCAACAACAAAAGACTATTGGTTAAAATTAACAAATCCTCAATACTAAAATAATCAGTCTATTGAATTGGATTTTCTGGACGTAGAGACATTAAGTTTTGCAGATTTGTGAATTATTTGTTAATTAAACTTCAAATTTGTTTACAAAATCGTCTGAAACGGCTTTAATAACTCTATTTTTTTGTTTGTAACAGTTAATTGATATTTGTTGTCAAAATCATTGTTTTAGTTAGACTCTAAGAATACAACAAAGCAATTATTCTTATGAACGTTATTTCTAACCTCGATTTGAAAAGGTCAACTTGGCAAACAGCTATTCTGTTGACTTTGGGCTTTTGGTTGAGTGCTAGTCTGGTTTTAGATTGGGTAATTATGCCTAGTCTTGCCGTTGCTGGGATGATGAATGAAGCAAATTTTTCTACAGTCGGTTATGTGGTTTTTGGGAATTTTAATCGTTTAGAATTATTGTCTGCTGCTGTGGTTTTAACTGCTGTGTTAGCTATTAGCAAAACTCAATCTAATTGGCGTTTGGGTAGCATTGCTTTATCTGGACTTCTGTTAATAATCGTATTTCTAGATACTTATTTCTTAACTCCCCAAATGTGCGCTATGGCGGCTAATTTTAGCTTACTCCCTCGTGATGCAATGCCACCAACAATGAATTTATTGCACAGCGGTTATTTTCTGTTGGAAGTCTTAAAGGTGGTTGGAGGAGGTGTGCTTTTAAATTGGTGTTGGCGGGAAGCTTAAAGTCAGAGTTTTTTGCTTTTTGAATTATTCCTCGTCACTTTTGGGTAATAATAGACGGATGGCGAGGATGGCAAAACCGACGGCAGCGATCGCTTTTAAAATGCGTGTAGGTAAAAATTGGGACACTGCACCACCAGCTAATGCGCCCAGGAGACTTGTCAATACTAAAGCGCCTGCTGTACCAAAAAATATCGCTTTTCGAGATTGTCCTTGTCCAGAAAGTGCGATCGCTGCTAACTGACTTTTATCACCCAATTCTGATAAAAATACCGTGACAAAGCTTAGTCCTAAAAGATGCCAGTTCATAATTCCCTAATTCACAATATTTACAACTATTAACCCTGGATCACATCCCACACCAACATAACGGAAATTAACAGCAACATCACCCCGGCTGATTTCTCGACGGTTTTCGGGCTGAGTTTTGTGGATATCCAGCCACCTAATAATACTCCCAGTAGGCTAGTAGTTATTAATGCTACCGCTGAACCCAGAAAAACCACCCAAGGAGCATGAGATTCTGCACTCATTAACAAAGTGGAAAGTTGGGTTTTATCACCAATTTCTGCGAGAAAGATAGTAATAAAGGTTGTCCCAAAGACCATAAATGCGGATTCTTTTGGTTGAGGATGATCTTTAACTATAGTTTGATGTAGCTGGCTTTCAGTTTCTGATAAGTGGGAAATGCTGGCAGGTGGAGTATCAAGTTTCACAGGCGCTATTTTTGTCTCTAACTTGTTTTCATATTCTTTTCATTTTCTCATATTGTTGTCATAAATTGCAACTGGACTGAATTAAAATGTGAGATTGAGTAAAAATAAAAACAGCTATAAACAAGTATAAACAAAGTACAAGTTAACTACTTACTCGTAGATAAATAGCTAATTACGGCTGTAAGTAGATCGCTACTGACTTAGATAGAAAAAATTTTTAAGTTGTAGAATGTGATTTGGTATGACCAGATTTGCTTGTCCCAATATCCAAAGTTATAATAAGTATGAATATATTACCTATTAATCTTGATGATTTAATCCACGCTCGCTCAGTCGAGTCTGTGAGGATAGAATTTAAAAAAAGTTGGTCAGAGGAGATTAAACAAATATTGCTTCGGAGTATTTGTGCCTTCGCTAATGATTTTTTTAATTTAAATGGTGGATATATCATTATTGGCATCGAAGATAAAAACGCTCAACCTATTCTTCCTCCTCATGGACTAGATGGACAAAATTTAGACGCAATTCAGAAATGGATTCGTGGTAACTGCAAGCGAATTGTCCCAGAATATCAGCCAGTAATCTCTCCTGAAATTTATCAAGATAAACAGATATTAGTAATTTGGGTTCCGGCTGGAGATGTTCGTCCATATCAAGCGCCGAAAATCGTGATTGATAAAAAAGATATGAGAACCTTGAGTGATGATGATAAGGGTAACTACTATTACGTTCGCCAAGTAAGCGAAACTATTGAAGCTAAAGGCGAAATATTGACTCAATTAATGCAAATGGCTGCAAAAGTTCCATTTGATGATCGTCGGAATTTAGCTGTGTCTATTGATGTAATTTCTCCAACCCTGGTCAGAAATTTTTTGTCAGATATCAAGAGTGAATTAGTTTCACCTAGTCATGTAATTCCCGAATTGGATTTATATCGAAATCTGCGAATTACTGCACCAATTAATAGTCATGAAGTACCAAGAAATGTTGCTTTATTATTCTTTATTGATAATCCAGAGCAATATTTTCGTGGTGCAAGAATTGAAATTGTGCAATTTGGTGATGATACCGGAGGCAATTTAATAGAAGAAAAAATATTT
This sequence comes from Dolichospermum sp. UHCC 0259, assembly GCF_009711935.1. Taxonomy (GTDB): domain Bacteria; phylum Cyanobacteriota; class Cyanobacteriia; order Cyanobacteriales; family Nostocaceae; genus Dolichospermum. Next base: position 28,607 of record NZ_VIKX01000265.1, read on the forward strand.
CGAGGACCATTACATCATCAACTTCGTCAAGCTTTGGATTATTTGAATAACTTCAGCACAAGGATGGTTCGTAAAGTTCCAAATCAAGCTACTGCTCATAGAACTGTCGCTTTTCCTTATGAAGCTATGGAAGAAGCTTTAGTGAATGCAGTTTACCATCGCAGCTATGAAGGCGTTCCAGAACCAGTTAAAGTATATCTTTACCCTGATCGTTTGGAGATTATTAGCTATCCTGGACCAGTGCAAGGTATTGAAATGAGACATTTTCAACCAGGGGTAATGATTCCTCCTGTTCCTTATCGAAATCGGAGAATTGGAGAGTTTTTAAAGGATTTACATTTGGCAGAAGCTAGAGGCACAGGTATTCCGAAAATTCGCCGCAAGATGACAGAAAATGGTTCACCAGATCCAATCTTTGATTTTGATGAAACACGAACTTACTTCCGCGTAATATTACCCGCACATCCACAATATATTGTTATTCATGCACTGAGAGAAAGTTCTCATTTATGGGCTGTAGGTGAACGACAAAGAGCTATATTAAATTTAGAATCATCCCTGAGTCAAGTTCCCAAATCAGGAGCATTAATCGCTCAAATTATTGAATATAAAACATCATCGGGAGATTTTATTGCCGCTGAGAAATTATTTAGGGATATTGAATCTGACTTGACTATTATGGATCGCCATTTGCCTTACACTGCTATAGCAAAAATTCTTTTAGATCAAAGAAAATTTAATGAAGCTTCAGTAATTTTAGAACAAGCTCCTTTACCCATACAAGTTAGTGATACAGTAGAGTTGGCAATTTTATATAAACGTGCCAAGCGTTTTCAGGAAGCTCATAGAATTTTTGCCGATAATTATGAATTTATCAAGGATGATCCTAAGTCTCTTCAGGAGTATGCCCAAACTAAAATTAATCTCTCTAAAATTAATAGAGATATGCACACAAAAAGACGATTAAATCGGGAAGCTGTAGAATTACTTCGTCGTGCAATTCAATTATCTGATGATAAAGTCAGAAATGCTTGGTGTTGGTTTGATTTGGCAAAAACATTAAATTCATTACGCACATCTGAAACTGAGATTCTTCAAGCTTATAGCAAAGCGATGGAACTATTGCCTGATGAACCTCGTTTTCGAGAATCCTATGAAGCACGCAGACGGAAAAAGGATGATGGCTGTTAGTTTCTTCCAGTCATAAATTATTATGGAATCATCAAAAACCGACAGCTTGATCAAAACGGATTTGTTCTAAACTGCGATCGCCATACACCCCTTCAATTTGCTGACGACAACAAGCGATCGCAAAATCGTTGACATCCTCCGCTTCAATTCCATACATCTCTTCAAAAGTCTCTGCTTCCACCCGACAGAACCGGGGACGGGTAGAATAGATTTTACACTCCCGCGTACCATGATCATAATTTACGCACCATCCCCCTTCACCTACCATACTGAGATAAAGTTCTAAATCCGGTGGTGAAAGATACTCTTCTAAGTCTGGACGATCTGCTGGTGTTAGGTTACAGCAAGCGCCACACTGAGATATACATTGCCAAGTAGCCATATTTTTAACCTTCTAGTATTCCTGTTATTCTACTTTTCTATGACTTTTTCTATAATTTTGTGAACTAAATTAAATTTTAGATCCCCTAAACAGATATGATGAGTTGCGGGTTTTGCGATTGAATTATTAAATCTTTTTAAACCATTAAAATCACTGGGAGGAAAAATGGACATTTTAGCTAACATCAATTGGGAAGTCGTCTTGCAATTAACTTGCGTGGGACTAATCGTGGTTTCCGGGCCTATAGTAATCTTCCTTCTAGCATTTCGCAACGGCAACCTGTAAATTGGGTAATTGGTAATTGGTAATTGGTAATTGATAATGCTTTGTCTAATCACCAATTACCCGTTGAAGATAATAAAATCTTGAATGACCCGTTTAAAAGAGTTTGTAATTTTTAAGTTATCGCAGAGGCAGACAAAGCCTGAATTGCAGTTTGAATAATTCCCTCATAGACAGGTTGAGATAAATTTACCTGTTCTGCATTGTCACGGTTGAAACCTAACAGACCAAATTTATCCTCTGGCCGCATGACTAAAACCTTACCTTCAGAATTTTTAACTCTTAATTCCCGACTCATACCATTTTCATAGATTCCACAGGTATATTGACGCTGTTTATATTCAAAACTAGCGCGTGATTGATTTGATGAATTAGTGAAAAGTTCAAGAACGTGATTTGGGAGTTTTGCACCGATTAACTCCATTTCAATGGTAGTTTTGCCATTAAAGTTATTTTCTCGTAGTTTGTAAGCAATATCCAATCTTGATGGTAAGGGGAAATAGTCACCCCAACGCCATGCTATACCTTTAATTTCTTGACGCTGATTGTCTATAGTTTGGGATACAGTTAATTTAATGTGACCTTTACCAACTATTTTCTGTTCAATCACTTGAACATTAGGAGTCCAAAAAATTGGATCTGAGTTATCAATACCGCAAGGGTGGAGAATATTTAACTGTTGGAAAAGATCCTGATTAATTTCGTGAATATTAACTTGAGTATCTATTTTCAAAAGCGGTTTCAGGTGTTGAGGTTCTAAACACTGATTTGCAAATGCGGATAACCGCAACCGAAATTCTGGTAAATTCTCTGCTGGTAAAGAAAATCCTCCCGCTGCTTTGTGTCCTCCAAATTTACCTAATAAATCTCGACAAATATCTAAAGCTGCAAATACATGAAATTCAGGAATTCCCCGCGCTGAACCCCGAATTATGCTTTCATTTTCGTAAGTTCCAATAAAGACAGGAACACCATAACGTTCTAGTAAGCGAGAAGCCACAATCCCAATAACACCATGATGCCAATTATCTTTAATAACAACTAATACCCGGTCTTTTTGTAAAGAGGTTACATATAAATTTTCAACAATAGCAATAGCTTCTTTTTCAATTTCTTCGCACATTTGTTGACGTTGAGTATTAGTTTGTTCACACTGGATAGCTTTGGCTAGTGCAATACTAAAATCATCGGTTGTGAGTAAATCAATCACAATTTGGGGATCACCAATTCTGCCGATAGCATTAATTCTTGGTCCTAATCGAAAACCAATATCTTCAGGTTTTAAAGATGGGGGATTTTGTTTTTTTTCTCCTTCGCTGGCTTGAACTCCGGCAATTTGAATTAATGCTTGTATTCCTGGTAATGTAGATTTTGGTAATATATTTAAACCTCTTTTTACCCAGCGACGATTCACACCAGTTAAAGGGGCTAAATCGGCAATAGTTCCTAATGTAAATAGGGCTAAAAGTGGCTGTACTAAACCTTTGATTTCTCCTAATTGTTGGGCTAAACAAACAGCTAAAATATAAGCCACACCCACACCAGCCACACCTCGATAAGGGGAAGATTCAGCGATTAGTTTCGGGTTAAGAATTGCGTTAGCTGGGGGTAATATTTGGGGAATATCATGATGGTCTGTGATAATAACTTGTAAACCCAATTCTCTAGCTTTGGTAATTGGTTCAACGGCAGAAATTCCATTATCTACGGTGAGAATTAGTTTAACACCTTCATCATGAAATTCTTGGACAATGCGGTTATTAATGCCATAACCATCGTGCATTCGACTGGGGATAGCATAATCAACATCAGCACCTAACGCGCGGAGACTGCGGAGTAGTAATGCAGTGCTAGTCATGCCATCTGCATCATAGTCGCCACAGATAGCTATTTTATCTTGATTGGCGATCGCCATTTCCAATAATTCCACACTAGCAGCTAAATCAGGAAATTCCTCCAAAGGAGAAGGTAAATTCAGAGATTCAGGATCTAAAAATATTTTGGCATCTTCTGGGTTTTTCATCCCCCGATTAATTAACAATTGGCTAATAATGGGGGAAATATTCATTAAATTTGCTAATGTTAAACTAGCTTCGGCATTTGTTACTGCAATTTGCCAACGTTGATTAGGTAAGCGTCTAATTGATTGGTTATTGTTCATTGCCAATTTCCGTCTTTTTCATTGATCATGGTGCGTTATATCGTCGCTAACACAACCTAAGTATCTTTTTTAAAATCAAATATTATTCCTATATAGAACTCATATTGGATTCTTGAGAAAATTAGGTATTGTAGGGTGCGTCAGACTGCATAAATTCTATCAACAAACAGATTTGTAATATCTGACGCACCCTACGTATATTTTCATAAATCAAATATTATTCCTATATTCATAATACATAATTCAGTATTTTTAATGATTTATTAACAATTCTTACTACAAAACCGATAGTATCTTCATGTAGAATCTGTTTTGATACAAAACTCCAAATACCAAGTGATTAACCATGAAAAATTGGCAGTACAAATTATTTGTAGGCTTACTTTGTTGTGCCTTTTTAGTTTTCGGGTGGCAAAATAGAGTATTAGCCGAAGAAATTACTAGCAACAATACTCCAATTCTCAAAGCAGAATTAGCCCAATTAGAAGTAACTCAAAATGTCTATGACTATCTATTGCAATATCAACCAGAAACTTATAATTTGCTAACAAAAACATTAGCAGATAGTATTGAAGATGCCAAAGAACCACTAGCAGATGAAGTAGTTAATAATCTTTGGGCTTTATCTGCAAATAATCCCCAAGTAAAATCGAGAGAAAATAATGGCAAAGTAGAATATTTGATGTCAACTTGGAAATACACAAGTAACCCAAGTACAGATTGGCCAATAGGTGCAAAGAAATCACTACCTTATCAAACTTGGTTTACAGCAGTACCACAAGTTCAAGAATTTTGTCAAAAATATCAACCCATTGATAGCAATATTCCTGATAATGTTGAACTATCATTGCGGTTACAACAGTATTTGGGATTAATCTTAAATAAATATTCCACCAAAACCCATTTTGTGGAAATGTGGGTAAAAGCGGAAGATTTAACTAGACCATGTATTGATGGAGAAATTAACGATTCTAGTTGTGATCTTTTACCTTTACCTGTTCCTGATAGTAGTCCTGTAGTCAAGGCAATATACACCAATTCCTACACCAATGCTAAAAAAGAATATTATCCTTGGTCTGGTTTAGGTTATACCTACGATTGGGGAAATACTCTAAAACCCCATCAAGGACCAAGTGAATTTATTATTAACCCCACTCCAGAAAAACCTGTAGAAGTGGAAGTTGTTTCTGTGACACCGACGCAACAATATTGTCGGAATCAGATTGTACAGTAAGATTTTTTGACACCCATAAGGGCAAATTCAGCTTTAATCACTGTAGAATTGGACTAACTGCCCAATTTTTAAGTATTATTCATGACCAAGAATGCTAGACCAACTTTCTTAGGATTGGTGAAAATTGCCCTTTTGGGATGTTCATTTCCCCTATTGTTAACAAGTAATGATTGGATAAAAATAAACACTTGGCAAGATGATAGCCTAGTGTATGCACAAACACCAACCCAGTCTATACCGAAACCTGTTCAACCGAATAATATAACAAACACAAATCCACCAATTCAGGAACAAAAGCAGAAGCAGGGTGATAAATCTGATGTTAATAAAAAGCAGGATTTACCTTCAACACCGCAACCTATTCAACCGACTAATGTAAAAACCACAAATCCATCAAATCAGGAAGAAAAGCAGGAAGAGGGTGATAAATCTGATGCTGATAAAAAGCAGGATTTATCTTGGACTTTTCAACTATCTTTACTTGGCTTTGTTGTGGTTTTATATCTGGGAGTGCTTCGGTTTTTTCCTCTTTTACTCCTAAGGCTACCTGCTGAAGTTAAGATTCCAAAAACACCATTTACTGAAACAGAGTACAAACTACCAGTTGGTGTTGTAATTTGGCTCAAATACCGTCCTATGGTTCTGGATGCTTGGGTTAAGAAATATATTGATACTTTTTATAATAAATTTTTGGAAAAAGAAACTGTTGGTGATCGCAAGGATTATGTTTCTCTCCCAGTGAAATTAAATCAACAAGAGATTGAAGAACTAACAGCAGCAACTTTGAGGAAAACTTTTGAAAAAGAAAAGCGTGTACGAGTTCTAATTTGGGGTGATGGTGGTTCAGGAAAAACAACAATTGCTTGTCAAATAGCAAAATTGGCAATGGAACAAAAAGATGATTCCAAACGCCTGACTAAACACTTGATGTTGCCAGTTTTGATAGAAGACGAACTTGATTTGCAATCTGGAGAGGGCATTAAGCCACTGATGGAAGCAATTGTTGGAGAGATTCAAGAATTAATTGACAGTGAGCAAACGATTATTGATGAATTACTGGTAGAACAACTTTTACGTCAGCGCAGGATTTTGCTGATTGTGGATCATTTTTCTGAAATGAGTGAACAAACCCATAAAAAAATTAATCCAGATAGTCGAGGATTTCCTGCTAATGCCTTGATAATTACCTCTCGAATTGAAGAAAAACTTAAAGGAATTGATGCGAAGATAGAAACTCTGTGCTTTGATGGTGGAAAGTTGGCATATTTTATTGAGCAGTATTTGAAAGAATCGAAAAAATGGCATCTTTTTGAAGATGAACAAGAGGAATTTTTACAAGAGTGCGCTCAACTTGCACGCATAGTTGGTGATAAAAAATCAATTACAGTTTTGTTAGCTAAACTATATGCAGAGCGGATGATTAACGCTAAGGAAAATTTCTCTGCATCTGAAAATTCCCTTGACAACATTCCTGATTTAATAATTGATCACTTAGAAAAGCTAAATCAGCAAGGGGAAAGGGAAACTAGAAAGCCATATCCTACAGTTATTGATGATGCCAAGTTAATTGCTTGGAAATGCTTGGAGCAGAAATATAAGCCAAGTTATATAGAATTTACATCTGTAGTTAACGACTTGGGTGAAGATGCAGAAAAATCACTTGAGTATTTTGAAAAAAATCTCCGTCTAATTAGGCAGGGACATAAAAAAACAATTGGTTTTGCTTTAGATCCATTGGCTGAATATTTAGCTGGGCTATATTTAGTCGAGGATAATTTTAGGGATAATGAAGAATCCTGGCACAAGTTTTTAGCACAAGCAGATAGTAAATCTGGTGAAGAAATTAAGGGCTTTTTACTTGCAGTAAGAGAGTGTTGTTTAGCAAAAGGATCAAAGGCAAAAGTACCTGATTTTGTTATTGAGGAACTGGGTAAACTGACTGGAATAGATCCAGATGCGGAAAAAACAGAGCAAATGAAGCGACGTATTCGCCGCTTAATTAATGACCTTTTTGTGCCAGAAGTCGAGGATAGAAAACGTGCTGCCGAGGAATTAGGGAAAATTGGCATAGCTGCAAAATCTGCTGTTCCTGCTTTACTGATAGCTTTGAAAGATGAAAATCCTGGTGTACGTCTTTGGGTGGTTAGAGCATTAGAAAATTTACAGAATAATTCAGAGTCTGTTCTACAAGGGTTACTGACATTACTGAAAGATGATGATTATTGGGTAGGGGTAGCTGACTGTGCTGCTAAAGCTCTGTCCAAGTTAGGTAATGCCTCTGAAGCAGTGCAACAAGAGTTACTTTTGTGTTTGAAAAATGATAGCTATCAAGTTCGTAGTAAGGCTGCTGAAGTGTTGGGGAATTTAGGCGATTGCTCACAGCTAGTGATAGAAGCTTTACTTCTTAAATTGGAAGATCCTGAGTATCACGTGCGTCTTAGTGCTGTTACAGCCTTGGAAAAGTTAGGTGATGCCTCACAGCCAGTGATAGAAGCTTTACTTCTTAAATTGGAAGATCCTGAGTATCAAGTGTGTCGTCGTGCTGCTTCAGCTTTGGGTAAGTTAGGCGATCGCTCACAATCAGTCATACAAGCTTTGCTTGTTAAGCTGGAAGATTCTGATTTTGGAGTACGCTTTGATGCTGCTATATCTTTGGGTCTCTTAGGTGATGCCTCAGAGACAGTAATACAAGGATTGGTAAAACGCCTGGAAGATAAAGAGGCTTCAGTACGTGATGGAGCTATCATCGCCTTTTCCAAGTTAGGTGATACCTCAGAGTTAGTACAACAAAGGCTAATAGGAAAGCTGAAAGATGAGAATCATTGGGTACGTATGAGAGCCGCTGAGGTGTTGGGCAAATTAGGCATAGCCTCAGAGTCACTGCTACAGGCACTACTAGCGCGATTGGAAGATACAGAATTTATTGTGTGTCTCAAGACAGTTGAGGCTTTGAGCAAGTTAGGTAATCCTCCAGAACCAATGTTACAAGCACTTCTTCCCTGGCTGGAAAATAAGGATGATATGGTGCGTAGGGTTGCAATGGAAGCAGTGGAAAAATTGACTAACTTATCTGAAACCTCTTAGCTATAAAAGGATCACTTACTTTCCTCCAGTATTAAAGTGGAATCTGCACTGCGTCCAAATTCTTCTGGTGCATATTGAAGATGAACTTCCGCACCTGGCCAAATAAATGTTCCAGGAGTCACAGAACGAACTAAATAATGTAAACTATAAACTCCTGGTTCTAGATGATTTGCATAGGAAATAATCCGATCTTTATGGATAGTTTTATATCCTAATTGCCAATTATCGGCTTTTGCTTGTAATACTGGTGTCGCAGTTTGAAAACTATCATCTACAGCTTCAAATCCTGCGGGTAAGGGGTCTTTTATGACTACATGATCTACAGGATGATCTGTAATTACTTCTAAACCAATATCAAAGACTTGTCCAGGTTGTAAGGTTAAAGGTTTATCAAAAGCATACATTCCAGTTTTTTGGATAATTTTCTCTTCATTAACTTTACTAATTTCTCGCGTTACTCGTAAACCGTTAAATCTTCCTAGTTGATTTCCTTGTAAACGATATTTGTAAGCTACTAAATAATGTAATCTACCTCTGCCAGATTTTTGTAACCATAAATCATGTTTACCTTGAGGTAATTTATTCATGGGGACATTTATTTGTAAGTTAGGATTTTGATAGCCATTAAAACGGGTTTCTCCTAATTGCTGATTTCCTAATTTTACAGTAGTCATAAAATTAGGTGGTGTAGGTTGCAGTTGGCTATATGCAACTAAAGCTGTGAATGCCTGGGCGTTATTATAACTAGATTCCCATGTTCCATCTCTGCGTAAATTGAGAAGACTTTGCAGTAATTTATCAATGATTTCTGGGTTAGTTTTTTGGTCAATAAATAGCTGTAAGGCTTGCGCTTGGGTGACAGTATTTGAACTCATCCAACTCCAAGTTTTGGGTAAATTTACAACTGCGCTACGTCCAGTTTCATAGATATTTTTTTGAAACTCCACTCGCATAATTTGGGCTTGGTTTTGCCATTCAGGAAATTGATATAAATATCTGGCTAATTTGATTTGAGTAACTAGATCAAAATTATCACGTTGTTGATAAATATCTGACAAGAAACTATTGCGTTTATCTCCTAATTGTGCTAAGGCAATTAAAGAATTTAGTTGAAGTTGAGATTTACAGAGTTTCTGTTTACAAAAGTCATATTGTCCAGGATTAGCGAGAACATTTTGCAGATAAGTTTTCAGACTAGAGATAATTTTACTATCCACTAAATCAGGAAAGATTTGATTAGCTTTAACTAAAGATTCTACCGCATAACTAGAAACCCAAGGATCGGATTTTTCTTGTCCTGGAAATGCTGCAAAACCACCATCTGCTATTTGCAATTTTTGTAATTGTGCAATTGCTAATTTTGCTTGTTCTTGAGGATTAAATTCGGCAAAGGTTTGATTATATTTTTCTGTGAGAGTTTGCAGACTTGCAGCAATTAATAATTGACTGGCGGCGGGTTCTGCAAATGGTAAATCATTATTTTCTAAAACTTGTTTTGCAGGTGCTTTAATTGCGGGAATTAAGGTACTAGCTAATTGAATATCTAAACCTCCAACTTCGCGGAAGGTATTTTTATCAATATTCAGGGGAATTTTTACCTGTCTTTCACTCACACCAGTTTCCACAACTTGTTCAGTAATTTCTAAAGGTTTAATTTCCAACGGGACAGTAAAAGCATCAGCGATATTATTTAATTGGCTGGTAAATGTCACCTTACCTTCGCCCATATTACCCGCTATCATGGGGAAACGATAAGCCTGGGTTGCTGACTCGGCTTTTGGTTGTAATGTGGTGGTTTTGGGGTTATTTTCCGCGAAGTTGAGAGAACCGCTAAGTTCACCGTTAATAGTCAGATTTCCAGTGTTTGCGGTGGTGTTGGTGACTGATAAACCTGCCAAAATGCGATCGCCTGTACGGGCAAATTGTGGCAAAATAGCATTAGTTATGAGTGGCTTTGTGGTGATAAATGTTGCGTCACCATTCCCAAACCGCAAATTTCCATCTGTAGCGACAACCATTATCCGCCATGTGGTTAAATTATCGGGTAATTTAAAGGTGATTTTCGCTTTACCATTTTCATCACTAATTACCGAACCATTGTAATAAGCTAAAGCTTGAAAATCTTCACGAATCCGAGTATTTGCTAAAGCATTGGATAAACCTCCACCATAACCCCAACCTTTCGGTAAAATTTGCGCTAATGGTGCTAATTTAACATCACGACGATTATCACTAAATCGGGTAGAAATTGGTTGTTCTGCATAAACAGTATCTACCAAATTTGGCGGACGATAACCAGTTAATTGTAACACCGCTTCATTCACCACCATCACAGTAAATTGTCCTTTGGTGGGAGTTCCTTGATTATCTTTTAATTCCAGTTCTACAGTTGTTTCTTTTCCCGGTTCTAAAGATTTTTCAACGGGGTTAACTTGTACCTTTAAATATTTATCTTCTAGGTTAACTTTAAAAGGTGAAAACCCAATTTTGGCTAAATTCTCTAAACTTCCCGGTTCTATTTGATTCAGCGGTTTACCTTGTCTGACTAATACCGCTTCTACTGCTGCATTAGGTAACATTTCTGGGGTAATTGTAAACTGAATTTGGGGCGCACCTCCTTTAATTTTCATCACTTGTTGATAGAGAGGTTTATCTTTAATCACCGCAAAATATAATTCTCCTTCTGGGTAGGGAGATTGAATTAAAGCTGTAGCAGTATCTCCAGGTTTAAACTCTTTTTTATTTAATTTAATTTCTAATTTATCTTTTTCTTCTTCACCCCAAAATACTTGATTTTCTCCTGTCACCCAAATTGGTAAATCTGTGGCTGTAATTTCATCTCTACTATCACTAAAATTAGCGCGAATGCGATATGAACCTGATACATTAGGTTTGAAATTCACTGTTTGAGGAGTATTCCTAGATGTAATATCTGTTTTCCCAACAGTTTGATATTCAACTTGATTTTGTGGAGTTTTACTACCTTCAACAATTTTGGTAACGCTGCTATATTTCATCTGTTGTAATTCCAGATGTATTCTTTGATTTTCTAGAGGTTTTCCCGTTGCGTCAGTGACAATAAACTCTACAGGAAAATCCTTACCAGCGTCAGCGACAAAATTACTTTTTAAACCAATCAGTCTATTATTAGGTAAAGCGGTAAAAGTTTGGGAATTAGCAACTGATAAATTAGAAACATCCCTAATTTGCACGTCTACCCGGTAAGTCATGGGGTAGGGTAAATCTTTAGCTACAGTTACAGTTTGATTACTTTTCCCATTCGGATCTAATTTAGTGTTAGTTTGCAAGACATCATTAGTCACATTCGGACTTTCTTCCGGCCAAAACCATTGTCTTCCAAAACTAAATTCTTCCCAACCTTGAGGGATAAAATTAGTTTGTTGACGAGTAACAAAATATTTTGCTTCTCCTCCTTCCACTGGGGAACCAAATAAATAATTACTTCCTACTTGCACATCAATTTTGTCATCAATTACTGCAAATTTTTTATTTAATTGTAAATCAACTTTAAAATTGGGAGGTTTAAATTCCGCTACCCGAAACTCTCCCGAAATTTCTTGTCCCTTGTTACCTGTAGCTTTGATAGTATAAAACCCTAAAGGCTGATTTTTAGGAATCGGTAACTCTAAAGAAAATGTACTAAATTCGTTAGTTGTTTTTGTGCCTAAATCTATATTTTTCCCAGTAGTATTGACTAAAGTTAATTGATAGACTGCATTTTTATCTTCTTGAATTTTACCTTGTTCTAAATAATTTGCAAAAGCAGTAAAAGCAGCTTTTTCTCCGGGTTGATATAACTGTCTATCAGAAAAGATAATTCCTCTTGATTCTGGTTTTTCAGTTTCCCAACCTGCATCAATTCCATAACCATAAGCACCACTATATTCTTCATTTCTAGTAAATGCCCAATCTTTATTTTCACTGGCAATTACTAATAATTGTGGTAAACTAGATTTCAATTTGGGATAACATTGTATTAATTGATTATTGTCAATTATCAAAATTCCCTTTTCATCAGTTTTTCCCGTTGCACAAGGTACAGGTTGAGGACGAAATTTATCCTCTAATTTTGATTGATAAATTTCAATATTTGCTGCTTTAACTGGTGAACCATCACTAAGATGATGAACCCGAATTAAACCCGATTCTGGAAACCATTGAAAAAAGACACCTAAATTGGTTAATTGAACCATGCCATAAGTTGTTGGTTCTCTCCACAATTGTTTACCATCTTCTTGATATTTATGAGTTCGCGCTTGCACTCCATAGGCTAACATTCCCTGACGATTACCTAATTTTTCTTTGAGGGGAACATTGATATTTACTGACTGATTTTGCTTATTCCTAATTTTGAACTCTTGCCATTTAGCAGGTTCGGGTAATAAATCATTAGCAGTATTTGTATAAACTAAATCTGTGGGTTTAACAATGCGATAAGCGGCTTGATACTTTGACTCTGGTAAATTAATGGTATCAATATTAATTTGTAAGTCTTTATCTGTAGGAAAAATATTTAACTCGGAAGGGGCTGAAATATTCCCAGCTATATCACCAGTATCATATTTAATTGTGACTGGTTTATTTAAAGTTTGTCCAAATTTATCTTTAATATTTCTCTCAATATTAATTGTATAAGTGGTAGCTGGTTCTAAAGCATAGGGATTAATGCTGATAATTCTATCTTCTCCAGAAATTTGCAAAACATTATCAATATTTTTAGGTACTGGCTGAATTTTAATATTGTCCTTAACAGAATCTGCTAATAAAATGTTATTAAATTCTAACTGAGGACTACCTTTAATAAATCTGCCATAAGTTCCTCCTGAATCTGGTTCTCCATAAGGTTTAACTCCCACAAATTTTAAAGGTGAATAAGTCGCTAATTTACTGACAAATTCTTTCTGACTGGGTAAATTACCATTAGCAGGAAGAATACCCGGAGAAAATTTTAACCTGTAAGCTGTGGCTTTCTCTAGATTTCGGACAGGAGTAAGATTATAAACCCAATTCTTAACTGAAGGATCAAATTTTTCTAAAGGATCTAAATTTTCTGGTGTTTCTTCCTTCGCTAATTCCACCTTGAAAACCACACCTTGGGTTTTACCTTCAGGAATTAACTGTAAATGCTTTTGCACAGAATCTAAATCTAATTCTAAATTAGAGGTAAATTGCAACTTTGGTTGTAAATCAATTGGTTCAACCGGGGCTTTTTCAATCGGGTTAACTCCTGGTAAATTAGTGATTTGAATAGATTCAGTATTAAAAGTCCAAGCCAAATCTTGATTTAAACGATGATTTTTTAAATCCGCTAAACCTGCTTTGAGAGTAACCTTAACTCGCGTTGCTTTCGGTATGGCTTTATCAGCTTGAAAACCCACCATACGCGGAGTTAAAAAGCGAAATTGTCCAGGTAAAGGAGGCCAAATCGCAAATTTAGTTAATAAACTTTGCTGCTGGGAACTATCCAGACTTTCAACAGGAATTAAAGCTTCTTTAAACCGAATACGAATTTGACTGGTAGGTTTCGCATCTCCCACAGGACTGATTTGTTCTATCCAATTTGGTAACTTTGGCGTGATTAATGACTCAACAGCGGGTAATTTTTCATTACCTGATTTAATCCCAATAAAATTACAACCTGTCATTCCGAATACAAGAGTGATAATAACCAGGAACTTAAAGATTTTTATGATCTTCATATTAAATAAATGCAAAAAATATTAGCAACAATTCGCTACTGTGTATATAGATAACTAATCTAGCCTGACAAATTCCTAAAAACTATACAATTCTTAACATTATTATGAATTTACTAACTCGTCTCCTCAAAACTCTTACTCTTCGTGCCTTAGCCACTCTGCGTGAGATAAAATCATATAAATTATTGAAGCTAAAGCGCAACTACAAACTAAATAAAATTATTGTCTCTGGCATTTTAATCTGTTTATTAATCCGATTATGTCCTTATTTTGCACCTATTCATAGTATAGATATTGTTCAACATCAATTAGCAATGGAGTTTACAGATCGTAACAATTTACCATTAGGAACTGTATTAACCAGTGATCAAGAAAATACCTCAGTTGTCAAATTAAATCAAGTTTCACCACAATTTATCAAAGCAATTTTAGCCGCTGAAGATGGTAGTTTTTATCAACATGGGGCGTTAGATTTAAAAGCAATTTTTCGGGCGATAAAAATAGCAATTGATCAGAAAAAGATTGTTTCCGGTGCTTCTACAATTACGATGCAATTGGCGAGAATGTTGGATAATTCACCTCGGACATTTACCGCAAAATTAAAAGAAGTTTGGTTATCTTGGCGATTAGCTGCGGGAATGAGTAAAGATGAGATTTTAGCTGCTTATATTAATCGTTTACCTATGGGGGGAAATATTTATGGTGTGGAAGCTGCGGCGCGAATTTACTTTTCTATTCCTGCGAGTGATTTAAACTTAGCCCAAGCTTCTTTTTTAGCAGCAATTCCAAATAATCCTACTTATTTTAATCCTTATCAACATCAAAAAAGATTACAGCAACGACAGAAATATGTTTTAAACAGAATGGTACAGGAAAAATATATTTCTGATGCAGAGGCGCAACAAATATCTCAAGAAAAAGTGATATTTCAACCCCGTCAACAGGGAATTATTGCTGCACCACATTTTTTATTTTGGTTAGCCAAACAAAACAACACACCTAATCAAGAATCATCACCTATTCGCACGACAATAAATCGCCCTTTACAGCAATTTGTGGAAGCACAAGTACAACAAGTGATTTCCTCTTTAAAGGCTAATAATGTCCATGATGCAGCAGCGGTGATAATTGACAACTCCTCTGGGGAGGTTTTAAGTTATGTCGGTTCGCCTGATTATTTTAATGATGTGAAATCCGGGCGAAATGATGGAGTTCAAGCCTTACGTCAACCTGGTTCTACATTAAAGCCATTTGTCTATGAATTAGCTTTAGAAAAAGGAGTAATTAGTCCTCATACGATTTTGCCAGATGTTCCTACCCATTATGCAATTCCGGGAGCCAAATTATATAGTCCTACAGATTATACTAATAGCTTTCTTGGTCCAGTGAGAGTCAGAGTTGCTTTGGCAAATTCTTTAAATGTACCTGCGGTAAAGGTATTAGAAAAAGTGGGTGTAGCAACTTTTTTAAATTGCTTGCATGAGTTGGGTTTTGCACATCTAAATCAAGATGCTGAATATTACGGTTTGGGTTTGACTTTGGGTAGTGGTGAAGTGAATTTGTGGGAACTGGCTAGGGCTTATTTAACTATGGCTAATATGGGGAAAAATACGCCATTGGTAACTACATTAAACAGTTCTTCAAATTCCGTTTCCCCAAGTTCAGTTTCCGGCAATTGGCGATTAATTATTGATATGTTAAGCGATCGCTATGCCAGATCCACAGCTTTTGGTGTAGACTCAGTGTTAAATTTGCCCTTTCCCGTCGCTGTCAAAACTGGAACTTCTTCAAACTATCGTGATACCTGGACAGTGGGCTTTAGCCGTGATTATACTGTGGCTACCTGGGTGGGAAATTTCAACGGTGAACCCATGCGTCAGATTTCCGGTGTCACGGGGGCTGCACCTTTGTGGAACAGAATCATATTACATCTGCATGAACATCAAACCCCGGCTGATTTTCCGCCTCCAGAGGGCATGATAAAATTGCCAATCTGTGCGACAACAGGGTTAAAACCTACACCTAGCTGTACTTCCATAGTTCAGGAATATTTCTCTGTAAAAGATAAAATTGCTTATGAAAAATCTACGGATTTTCATTTATCACCTGTGTATGATCAATGGTTAGCAAAACAGCCACAATTGCATTTTAATTCTGATAATTTCCGAATTATCTCTCCTCGTAATGGGGATTTATTTCTGCTGTATCCATCTGGAGATAGACAGCAAAAATTAGAATTTAAAGCTGCTGGAACATTAAATCAGCCTGTGGAATGGTGGATAAATGATCAGCATTTATCTACACAATCAACTAATGGGATGTTTTGGCATTTACGTCCTGGTAATTGGAAGCTGGAAGCCAGAAGTGGTAAGATGCACGATCAAATAAAATTTCAAGTAGACGTAGGAAATATTCAGCCTAAAAAACAAGGTTTTTCTGTAGCCAATCCCACTAAATTATAAAATATTATAGATTGATAAATTTTCAATAATCAATTAAATTTTTTATCCGGGATTTGATCAATTAAATTCGATAATGTAAATAGATGTGAAAGTTTTGAGTAAGTAAAAAATAGTTATGAAGAATACAGAAAAATGCAAGTCTGCCAAGAAAAAACAGTCTTTTATTCCTGTTGATATTGGTACTCCTAAAGTACCAGTTCGCAAAACTAAAGCGAAAAATCAACAGTCTGAATCACTCAGCGACTGGGAACACGCGAGTTAAATGAATAGTAAATTGCTGTGCATTAAAATTTCCTTTTGACCCGATGTTTAACACTTTCACAATAGCTATAATTACTAAACCCGCAATGATATTAATATTCATGGCGACAGTTGCGGTGTTAAAGAAAAAGGAGAGAATGCTATGGAGTAATTTTCCATGCCATCAAACTAATAAGCACCAGCAAACCTAATGCTCTCCGAAAGTAATTAACGCCTTGAAATAATTCTTCCCAAGCCCAAGTAAACAAAGAACCAAAAGCTATTAAGTCCAATCCTAGATTGATTTTACCTGTTGTAAAAACTATCTTTAATAAACTAGCTACAATCCAGACAATCAGGGTTAGATTTGGCATCTGAGCTATAACAATTCTGCCTTCACTATCCCGAAATACTTGATCAAACAATGTATTTTCCATTAAATTTATCTAATCTAAAATGTTGATCTGATTAAGTTTAGCCCTAACGTTATGATAGTTGTCTTTCATGAGAATTAACATATCACAAATTTGAGCTAAACTTCGTAACTTGCTTGTGAGTCAGAGTTTTCCTGAAAAGCAAATTGATTCCCAACTGTGATTATACAATACGTCTTCCTATAAATAAATTGTAGGCAACGCCAATTAGTGCCAAAACTAAAAGTAGGTGGATTAAGCTACCACCAATGTGAATTGAAAATCCTAACAACCAAAGAAGGAAAAGTACAACAACGCCACTCCAAATGAGATTCAACATATTTTTCTTGCCTATTTAGATAAAAGTGATAAAATTTTAGCCAAAATGAAAGATGGTTATCTCTCCAAAAGGAGATATTTTTATATTTGTCAATAAATCAATAAGACATAGCTCATAAAGAACTAAATTTATAACCTTTCTTGAAAAATGGTTGCTTTTTTAGGCCGCCTCTTCATGATAAAATAAAAATATTTTAATATCGTCTATAATTAGACATACATAAATGAATTGTGAAGAATAATTAGTATGAGTATTGGCTTACTCCACCCTAATTATTGGTTATTTGGTACTTGTTATGCTAAATTAGCAGTCGGTAAAAGGGAACGATGGTTTGAATGATGATATAAAAAAAGTTAAATACCATTTCATCAAAAAAATCATAGTTTAGACTATGTTACAATTTTAGAATTTGTAGAAAATCAGGGTTATAAAAATGCAAAGTGGTGACCAAAATCTGATTATTTTGATGATTTACATACTGACCGTCTATTGGACATTTAATCGCATGATTGAATCTATAGACGATATAGTAAAAGTTGATTTCCAAAAAGGTGCTGTTGATGATCAGTTGAAAGAACAAAATCTCCAAGACACTGTGGGTATTTCCTTCAAAACAGGTACTTATGGTTTGGATAAAGTAGAAACTGATCTCAAAGAGTTATCAATGAGTATTGAAAATAAATCAGATAGTATTGCCATATATGTTGACTGGGATAATAGTTCTTTCGTTGTTGAACATACCAAGCAATCTCGGCGCGTGATTCGCAAATCCCCAGATTTAACCCGCGATTTAGCTATACCTCAAGTTCCGACCATCATTGCTCCTAAAAAGACAATTTCTGAAAATGTTACCGCAGAAGATGTTTTTCAAAGAGATAAAGACTCAGGAATCTATAAACCAGCTTCGCCTTTAATTAATGTTGCTGCCATCAAAAAGAATGATAAACAAAAGAAGTTATACAAAGACTTTATAGATGGCAAAAAAGATTTAGAATTTTCATTACAAATTGTGCTGCGAATTTCGGAAATGAGAGTCGGTATTGCACCAGGAACAAATGTTCCTCCAGTGTCAATTATTAATTGTCCTTTTACGATTAAAAAGCTTCCTTGGACCTATGCGTTACCTTGGAATAAAAAGTGATATCTGAATATCTTCAACTTCTTGAAGAAGTCGGGGATCTGAATCTGGCGATTTTCAGGCAATCAAATGTAAAATAAAGAAAGAAGAGAGTAGGCGTAGGCAGTTGCAGATTAGTCATTAAGACTGGTTTGAGGAAAGTCCGGGCTTCCGAAAGACCAAACTTGCTGGATAACGTCCAGTGCGAGCGATCGTGAGGATAGTGCCACAGAAAGATACCGCCAGTCAATTTATTGGTTGGTAAGGGTGCAAAGGTGCGGTAAGAGCGCACCAGCAGCGTCGAGAGGCGTTGGCTCGGTAAACCCCGGTTGGAAGCAAGGCCGGAGGAACTACGGTTGGTCTTTTACCAGTTCCGCGTCAAAAGAGCCGCTAGAGGTGTTTGGTAACAAGCATCCCAGATAGATAACTGCCCTCGCAAGAGAACAGAACCCGGCTTACTACCGACTCTCTTTGAAAACGAATTATGGATGTTTTATTTTCCATAGTTCGTTTTTTCACAATAGTAGATTTAAGTTTTTTTGGAGAAAGGCGATAGCGAAGCGCTTCGCAGGAATCGCTCTATGATATTTAAGTGTAGATATAAAGTGGATATGTTCATGCAATGTATCAAGTTTGAATTGTCAAAAGGCGTGAAAAAACTATAATAGTAAATAAACAATAAATCAAATTTTCACTTTATGAGCTTCAACATAGATTTAAAAGAGCTTGCTGTTAGAGAAAGCGAGAGAGTAGAATGGAAGGAAAATGGAGATGATATTAATATAGTCAAAGAAATAGTAAAAACTATTTCTGCATTTGCTAACGACATTTCCAACTTTGGTGGTGGATATGTTGTTTGCGGAGCAAAAGAGATAAAGGACGAGTATGGTTTTCCTAAAGTCCAATATACAGGACTTAGTGCCAATAAATTAAAAGAAATTGAAGGTAAGGTAACTCAACATTGTCGGGATTATGTTCATCCGGCTTTGTCGCCCCTTGTGGATGAAAGGGAAAACCCAGAAAATAACAGTACAAAAATTTTAGTATTTATAGTTTTGGCAAGTCCTGATGCTCACGTTTATAGAGACGGACAAACCTCTACATATTATGTTCGTATTAGTCGAGAAACTAGAGAAGCAAGAAATGGTATTTTAACACAATTATTAATCAAAAAACAGAAAATAGAATATTTTGATAAACGGACAAATAATGCTGCTACAGAAGCCGATATTGATGTACTTGTATTTAGAGATAGTATACAGGAAATGGGATTAATTTTTCCTGAAAAATCATTAGAAGATTACTTGTCTGATAGAGAACAAATAGCAGAATTGGTTTCTCCATTGTTTGTGCGGACACATTTAGATGGTATATTACGCCCCAGAAATTTTACCTTATTGATGTTTGGTAAAAAAACAAGTATTACATCCAAGTTCCCAGAAGCATATACTATTTTATCAATATATAAAGGTACAGATCGCAGTGAACCAACAGCAGAACGTTATATTTTAACTGGAACAATAGTTGAGCAAGCTAAAAGATCCATAGAACTATTAAATACTCAAGCCTATACTGCATTTGATAAAACAAGCAGCAAACCAAATCAGGTTAAGTATCCCATGCGTGCTTTGCAAGAAGCAGTAATTAATGCTATTGTTCACCGTGATTATGAAGTGCCTGAACCAATTAGAATTACAGTATTTGCGGACAGAGTAGAAATTAAATCTCCAGGAACTTTACATTGGGGAGTTGATAAGGAAAAGTTTTTGCAAGGAAAAGCCAGTCCTAAATGGAGGAATCAGAGTTTTGCTTACTTATTTAATAAACTGCAATTAGCTCAATCAGAAGGTCAGGGTATCCCAACAATTATTCGGACAATGAGAGAAGAAGGATGTCCCGAACCAATCTTTGAAATTGAACCTGAAAGTCTAACTTGTATTCTTCCTGCACACCCAAGACATCAAATTATTAGAGAATTACAAGAAATTCAAGACAAAGTCATTTTACAGAAGTATCAAGAAGCTAAAACTCAAGTTTTAACACTCTTAGAAAAAGATTTATACAATTTTAGATCATTAGATTTGTATTGTGAAGTTATCGCTAAATTAAAACTTCCCAATGAACTTTATAATTTCCTGGAAACGAAGAAATTAGATTTTTACTTAGTTAATCCCAGCACACTCATCAATATTGCTGAAATACTTGCTTTTGATAAAGACAATATTAAATATCAAACCCTAGCAAATAGAGCCTTATCTGTTGCTATGTCTGGTAAAATAGAAGAAGGTCAAATTGCCAAAGCCGTTGTAAATCTTAAAAAGATAGGTGAACCAGAAGATGTGATAAAATTTGCAAGTGAATCTATGTTAAAATACCCTAATCTTGCTCATAATTCTACATTATTAGAAAAACGAGCAACTGCAAAAATGGATATGGCAAAAAAATGTATAGATGCAGGCAGAGATCGTAACAGCAATCCAAAAACAAAGGCAAGAGCATGGGAAATGTGCCGACAATTGCTAGAAGAAGCAGAAAGAGATTTGAATTTAGCGTTAGAAAATGCGGAAAATCCTAACGAGAAATTTTTCATTGAAAATGATATTAATTTCTTGAATAGAATGAAAAATATTTCTAGAAAACCATCCAATAAATAGCGTGCCTTGTATTTATACTTTATAATTTAGTAGTTTTTCACTCTCCCCCCACTTTCGAGAGTTTATAGGGTAGGTAGAAGTAGG
>NZ_VIKX01000266.1 GCF_009711935.1 Dolichospermum sp. UHCC 0259
AGATGCCTAGATATCTCTACCATTTTATCCTCTCTTTTAGAATGAAATAGCCCTGGTGATAATACAAGCAAATTCTTCTTGCAATTTCTTACTAGTATGTTGTAGTAAGCTTGTTTTTCCCGTTTGATTACTGTTAAGAATATAACAGTGTTCACCTTTTTTTACCAGGTTAATAATGTCATTATCTGCTTGCCTTTTTACATAACTTCTATCTTTTTCTGACAAAGGTCCGCCTACTTTATAATAAGATTCGTTATTCATCTTGTATTCTCCTTCAATATCATCTGTTGGATAGCTCTTATCTGGTTCTGACAAACCTTCTACTATTTTACAAGCCAATACAATAAATACATTGTTTGTAATTTTATAGCGGTATGCACTTGAGTGAGATACAGTCGGCCAATCGCAAATCTCGTAGGGGCGCAGGGTCTGCGCCCTCGATTGTATTGCATCCAACCCATAACCGCTATATTATCCTAATATAGCAGTCCTATTCGATGTTTCTTTACTTATGGTTCAATTTAATTATACGTTTAATTAACTCCCATAAACCATTTGGGGGTATGTCTGGCGGAATTTTCATCCTGAAGTATTCAGTGTATAACTTGCAACTAGGCTTTTTTATATCACCGACGGAAATAATTAACCCTAGACGCAATAGTTGCTTAACTTCGGAATCAATTTTTCCTTCTGATTTAGATTCTGAAAGGATATCCTGGAATACTTTTTTTAATTTTGAATTATTTTTTAATATTTCTACATACGACGACAAATATTCACTTATTTGTGTAATCTGTGCTATGTCTATGTTTTTTAAACTATCTGCTTGTTTCTCTTGGATCTTTCTGAAATGTTCAAGAGTTAAATTTACTAAATAAGGATGTCCGTTTAAATGTTCCATTAGATGATCATTTAGCTCTGTTGGTAATTCAAATTTCTCCAATAAAGATTGTACTTCTTTTGTATTAAAATATTTTAAT
Organism: Dolichospermum sp. UHCC 0259; assembly: GCF_009711935.1. Classification (GTDB taxonomy): domain Bacteria; phylum Cyanobacteriota; class Cyanobacteriia; order Cyanobacteriales; family Nostocaceae; genus Dolichospermum. Next base: position 981 of record NZ_VIKX01000266.1, read on the forward strand.
TCAATTGCCTTCCCCGTAGACCATAAAATTGACCCTCCCTGATAGTTTTCAGGGTATGTCTGGTCGCGGTGTTCTAAAATAAATCGAAATCCACTCCATATTGGATCCGAATTTTCATTTTTCTTCGCCCAACCAATGAACAAACCATGAAGACATTCAAAAACATTACGTTTATCATAAATTTTATCAAAATTCTTTAAATGTATAATTAGAATTGTACTGTTTGGCGAGGGTAGAAAATATTTTTCAAATTGAGTATTACATTGCCTAGCTGGTGTATATTCTAGGAAATCTTCTCCATTTCCTTCCCAACAATAATCAGGCAAATTTAATTGTTGAGCTATTTCTTCACAAAACCATTTTAAGAACAGGCTTTCATCGTCAACATTTTCCTTTTCCTTACTATAACTATCTGGTATATACAAGCTTACTATTCGATACTTATTAGGGGATAATTTTTTAGTAACATGATTTATAAGTGTTGATTTTCCTATCTTCTTATCTCCTTTTACGCGAATGAGAATTTGTGTCTTGATTGCATCAAAAAGCTCTTGTTCTTCATTTCGTGTTACATAACATTCATCACTATCTATTAATAAGGGTATGTTACAATCCAACTTCTTATCCAGACTCATCCGATCCATAGCACACCAAAAAGATTTTTTTATAGATTCTCCATTACCTAAAGCTCTATAAAACGCTGCGGAAAATGAAGTTGCCGTTGCATCAGAAATGTTGCCATTCATGCCAATAGCATAGTCCAAGTATAATGTCTTACGTAAAACCTGAGCATTATCTTTTGAATTACAAGCATTCAGTACAATACACTTAATATTTTGAGTATTTTTACCTTCCAACAGACGATGTAAAATTTCTCTAGGAACTTCTACATCTTCACCTTTCTCATCACAGATGATGATGTTTTCATCATCACCATGACAAGAAAAATGAATGATATCTGCTTTAGAATCTGATACTTCTGATCGCAATTCCTCAAATTCCAAATTTACAAAGTGATCAAAGTCCACTGCTATCCTAGATTTCTTTAGCACTCTTCTAATGGCATTAACTTCTTGGTTTATATCAATACCTACGTAACCTTTGGGATTAAATCCCAGGAATAAAACTTTTATGCTGGCAGGACTATTGTTCATGACGGAGCGATAATATATCGCCTCATACTACCATTTTTGGCAGAAATGTTGACATTTTAAACCTTATTATCGTTGACAGCTTTTTCCTGTATCACTTCTTCAATCTCTGCCAGTTTCTTGCGAAGGACTTCCTGAAACTCCATTAATTGAGAAACCTCAACTTTCTTCAGCGCGTCCCCAGAAACTTTATACAAAGAGCGTGTTGCCGTAGTCATTGGTTTAACTTGTTTTTCGATTTTTTCAGCGTCGGTACTTTGTGAAGCGATCGCTTCAGTTACTAATTGCCGTGTTTTTTGCACAGATAATTTTTCTGCTAACACCTTTTGGGTGATATGGGTTCTAATTTCTTCTGCTTCTAATTCTGGCACTCCCAAATTTTTCGTTGACAGTTTTTGTAACGCTATGGCATGAACACCTTTAAGACCAGAAGACCTAATTGCAGCTTTCAAGTCTTCCGCCAAAGAAAGCATCGGAAAAATATTGGCATCAATAGAAGCGGGATTGAGTTGTAAATCTAAAAGTACAGTGAAAATTGCCGCTTCGCGTTCATCTAAGTCCAAAATAGCTAAACCTTGTTGTTGTTCTTCCGGTGTTACCGTAATCAGTCCAACAACAGAATTCATTCGTTTTTGTGCATTCAACCGTCGTACTACCGTTGAGAGAATACGGGGAATATCTTGAGGTTCTAAACCAGTATTAATTGCCAACTCCCGCACAATGGCTTCAGCTTTATCCAGAGGATTGAGGTCTTCCCGATGTAAAGAAGTAATTAAAGCTTTACGGTGCAAAGCATCAGGTTCAGGAATAATCACAGCTTGCAGATTTTCCCAACCCAAGTTTTTAGCACTGCGCCAACGTCGTTCACCATCAAAGATAACTAAGTGTTCCCGTTGAATTAAAATAATTGGTTCTAGTTGTCCATCTGATACCAGAGAACGAGACATAGACTCAATACTTTCTGATAAAAATGTTTGTCTCGGTTGCTCTGGGTTGGCTTGAATTTTTTCTAAAGAAATAGATTGGATACCGGATTGTGACTGAAGTTGCGCCCTGAGAGTTTGTAGCTGTGTTTCTAACTCACTTGATCCTTGAGAGCGAAGTTCTTCTATTTCGGCTTTTAGGCGTTGAATTTCTGCCTCAGCTTCTGATAATTGTTGGGATTGCTTTGCGCCTGAAAAATAGTTTGTGAGGTCAGGAGATTTGTGGGTGGTCATAAGTTAGCACAGATTTAATTTGCACATTAAGACAATGATTGAACAGGGGAGAGGATTTAAAACTTGTAGCCAAAATCAAAAAGGTACAACTTTTGGGTGCGACAGATTAGTTAAACTTTGACGCTTTCTTTACTCTTGCTGCCAATCAAAGCTGCTAATTTTGAGGCAATTTCTTTAAAGTCATCCTTTGCTTGATGACTGGGGCGGTGAATAGCTAATGGTAATCCTTGTCCACTGGCGTTAACAAATTCAGCACTATCCCGAATTTCTGAAAAAGCATGGATATTCATCTGCTCTAACTGAGATGGTAATGCAGCCAACATTTGTCTATGTGCTGCACGTCGAGCATCGTATTGGTTGGGAACAAAGCCGAGAATTTCTGGTGTGGGTTTTAAGCGTAAATGCTTGCAATGGTAGTAATACCATTCCAGTAAATGAGCCGCTCCTTGAATTGATTTTGGCTCTAGCTGGACAGGGATAATTATGTGTGTACTGGCTGCTAGTGCCATTAAAGGTAATGGACCCAGGGTAGCTGGACAATCAAAGATCATCAAATCATGTTCTAGAGGATAGTCAGTTAAGCGATCGCTTAATAAATAAGCTCCTCGTTTGTGTAAAACTAATTCATCTGCTGTTTGGGTGAGAACCATACCACCCTGACAAATAACTACTTTATCGGTGTGTTCACTCCAGCACGGTGTCAGCGGCCAGTTACCATCAAAATTCTCTTTGAGGACAGCAGCTAAAGTATGTTCTGGTTCTGGTTGATTTAAACCACAAAACAGTGTCAGTGACCCTTGCGGGTCAAGGTCAAACAGTGCTACGTTATACCTGCGTTTTGCCAGAGCATGAGCTAGATGGACAGAAAGGGTTGTCTTACCACTTCCTCCGGCATTACTTATTACAGCTAATCTAATTTGCATGACTATTTTTTTGATGCTATTTGAGTATCATATATCGGATTTTCTACATCATATATTGATATATGATTTAAGAATATATTAGAGTCGTTGGGTAATAACCCTTAAAATCCTTTAATTCCTTTACCGGAAAGCATTTCAGGGATTTTCACCATCTACTTCCTAACAAGTCTAATATTTATTCATTTGCATCATATATCAATATATGAGAATTAACCGAATCTTGAAACAGAAATTTTCTCTGTTGCTGCAACCTGTAGACTATTGCTCAAATTATGGGTTAAAAAAATAACAGTTCCTACATCTATCATTGAAGTCATAGCCTAGCACTGATAAGTGAAAAAAATTATCTGCCCATAGAAAAAAAATACCTCTGGCAGCAAGCCAGAAGTAAGATCCTTAAAAGGGAATGTGAGAAATATTAGTATTCCGAGAATGTCCGTTGTTAGATGCTGTAGCTACACCAGCACCAACTAACTGTTGAGTATTTTCCTGTGGAGTTGCTTGAACAACAGGTGTAGCAGTTGGTATAGGATTCCGATTACCAGTGGTAGTGCAGATGAAAGTGCGGATAACCAAGGCAGTTTTCTTTTCTTTATATCCCTTACCGCTATCCACTACGTTAATATCTAAATAGCCCATAGCGATACCAGTAGCATTAATTCCTGATTCAGCAATGGAAACTGCGGCTGCTCCTTTGGTTCTGTAGGGAATTGTGTCTTGCACTACGCCATCTTTTGAATAGTAGGAGAAAACACATTCACCATAGACAATTTTTACACCTTGACTATCAAAAGCTTCATCAATACTGAGCAGTCGAATGGTTTGGGTTGAGTTAATCATGGTCTATTCCTTGTGATGAAATTGTCAATTGTTCATTAAAATTGCGCTTTGCGCTTTTCAACCACAACATCCCACAGACAAAAGTTATGCTGCGGGATGTGGTTAGTTTTCTAGAAGTTGGCGTTAATTATTGAATCTTGGTCTTCACTGGTTTCATTCGAGTCCTTACGTTGAGCAGAACTGATCAGTTCTAGATTGCTGACACGAATGATGGGTTTTTGTCTGGATTCGTTGGTGTTTTTATCTATCCATCTGTCAAAGACTATTTCACCAGTGATCCCAATAGTTGAACCCTTTTGAACCCAGTCTGCTGCAACTTGAGCAATATTTCCCCAAAGTTCTAAATCAAACCAGAGGGGATTTTCACTTCTGTAGGGAGGTTTGACAGCAAGGGTCAAGGATGTTTTCATTGCACCTGATTCAAAATAGCGAACATCAGGTGTTTGACCAACGCGACCAACTAAATCAACTTTATTGATGTATTGCTGAGTCATATTATTTTCCTTGGGTAATCAATGTTTTTCACGGTATTAGCGCGATAGCGCATTCTCGGTTATGCAACTAAACGAATGATTTGCTACAGGCTGATTTGAGGCTTTATTGGATACAGCCCAGTATCAAACCTGATTGCGCCTAGCGCATTTATTACTGGTTGTATTGGGAAAAACTGCGTAAAAAATAACCCCAAATCTGCTAGAGATTTGAGGTTGATGAGTATTACAAAATTTGTTCTTTGGTTGCTAAACCATGCAATTTGGTTACTAATTTCTCTTCTTTCATGCGAGAGAAACCAGGGATTTTGTGCAATTTGGCTAACTCCTTTAGTCTTTTTAGAGTTAGTGTTTGTAAATCTTCCAAACTTGCTAATTCTGGAGAATCGGGAATATTTGTTACTTCTGAGGAAGAGTGATCAGGTGTAGGAGAATCAGTTGAATCGGTGATTAGTTCTGCTGTGTCGCAGGGAATAATATCATTGCTGTCACTGCTATGATCAATATCTTCACTCACCACAGTTACAGTATCGCTACTAGCTTCACTAGGAGTTTCATCTGGTGGTGTAATAGATTCACATGATTCTGGTAGAGCGATCGCATCCACTACTGAGTTATCCTCAATATCTTCGTTTAAGGTAGGCACTGTATTAGCACCATCTTCACTAGGAGTATCATCTGTTGAGGAATTAGATTCAGATGATGTTGGTAAAGCGATCACTTCCGGGACTGAGCTATCCTCAATTTTTTCGTTTATGTTAGGTACTGTATTAGCACCATCTTTACTAGGAGTATCATCTGGTGGTGTAATAGATTCAGGTGATTCAGGTAAAGCGATCGCCTCAACTACTGAGTTATCCTCAATTTCTTCGTTTACGGTAAGTAATGTATTACTACCAGCTTCACTAAAAGCATCATCTGGTAACGGAGTGCTTTCAGTGGGTGAAGTAATCGCATCATTACTGCTGAGGTGAGGCGTTTCTGTTTCCCCGCTTGTGCCACCAAGAATTTGCTCAATAGTGGCTACAGTGGGTTCTTTCAAAACTGTAATTCTGTGGAAATTTCCCACTTTTCTAACTGAGATTCTTGCTCCAGCCGTGCGGAGTTTTGTTGTCAATTCATTGAGCAGGAGAAAAGCTACATCCAATTGACGGTAATTATTGATAATGGCACTCATGGTTTTTTGCTTGATTTAGTTCACCACAAGAGCGCATAGCGCAATCCTTTTATCCAAAAACGTTTTTGGTATCTTTGATTATGTTTAGACAGATTGCGTTGAAAATGTAGTTTTTGGTGTTAGTCAGGAAACAGCAAAACTTCCCATACCAATCGGGGAGAGGCCATTTTTAACAGAGAGTTTTTGGCATCTTCCAGTTTCAACAGCCAATTGTGATCACAGAGAAATTCCTTCCAGCAATATTGCAGGTAATCTATCAGCCATAGTTGTTGATGAAAATCTAATTGCACTTCAATATCTTTGGCAATACTTAATGCTGTTAACAGATTGCTAGGTAGTTTTTCACTCTCCCCCCACTTTCGAGAGTTTATAGGGTAGGTAGAAGTAGG
>NZ_VIKX01000267.1 GCF_009711935.1 Dolichospermum sp. UHCC 0259
AGGGGGAGTAGGGGAGGGAAAACAGAAGTTTTTTCCTATCATTACCCGTCAAAATGAATTTGACGAACTACTAGTACAATGGAAATAACTGTGATGATTCTCAAAGCAATCACTTCTGTGGGTGTTAATTACCGTACTCCCTTTTTTGCCAAAGAAAATTACAATTGTCCGTGCTATTATTTGCCTTTGATGAAACAGACAAACTGTAGTTGGGATTTTCTGAGTAAATTTATACAAAAACTCTAATTGGAACTAAGTAAGCTGTGATGAATGCCGTATTACCTCGTTTTTTAAAGTCAGCCTACCGCAAAGAACCTATCATTAGTGCGTTGATAACAGTGGGAACAATAGATGCTCTAATTGGTGGTTTGGATGATAGTTGGTCACTTTTCACCTTTGGTTTAGGAACAGCCGGAATAGCCCTCGTCTTTAAATTATGGCGAATGCAGCAACGTCCAACTTTACCAGAAGAACCTGTTGCACAATATTATTTACCTCCTCAGTCTTCCGCTGACCCTTTACCTGTATTAAAGGTTTCCAAGAAGAAACCCCGTCAGTAGTAAAACCTTTGAATATAATATAAATTAGGGCGGGGAAACCCCGCCCCTACGGGTTTTGTAGTTTAGTGATTATCAGACTATTCAAAATCAAGTAAAATTCAATTAGTAACTATTACTAAATAGACCTACCTATGAAACTACAAACTGCTACCCAAGAAATCAAAGTAGTTACAGCTTACTATACACCAGAAGAATATTTGGAATTAGAAGAAAAAGCTGATGATAAAAATGAATATCGAGATGGGGAAATTATATCTATGACTGGTGGAACAACAAATCATAATAAACTGGCAGGTAATTTTTATATCTGTTTAAATGTGGCGTTAAATGATTTAGACTATGACATTTATATTGGTGATGTGAAATTGTGGATACCACGCTATCGGGAATTTACTTATCCTGATGTGATGGTAATTGAGGGTCAACCTGTTTATTACAGTGCTAATACTACAATAGTCACTAATCCTGTGTTGATTGTGGAAGTTTTATCTAAATCAACAAAAGATTATGACCGTGGAGACAAGTTTCTTTATTATCGCTCAATTCCTGAATTTAAAGAATATATTTTAATTGACCAAACTAAATATTATGTGATGCAATATGTGAAAACTTCGGAAAATCAATGGATTTTAACGGAGTATGAAACTGAGGATGCTATGATAAATTTGTCATCAATTAATGTAGAATTATCTTTGAAGCAATTATATAAAAAAGTCAATTTCTCGGAAAATTTAGCATAAATAATCTCAGAATTTGGTGATTACCTTTTTATTAACAACTGACTAATAACAAATGAATAAATTACTTGTAGTAGCGACGGGAAACCCCGGAAAATTAAAGGAAATGCAAGCTTATTTAGCTGATTCTGGTTGGGAATTAGCTTTGAAACCGGAAGATTTGGATGTGGAAGAAACGGGAGAAACTTTTGCGGAAAATGCTTGTCTGAAAGCCTCAGAAATTGCTAAAGTTACAGGTAATTGGGCGATCGCAGATGACTCTGGTTTGAAGGTAGATGCCCTCAATGGTGCGCCAGGGGTGTATTCTGCTCGTTATGGGAACACGGATACAGAACGGATTGAAAGGTTATTGAGAGAATTAGGTGATCAGGAAAATCGTCAAGCTCAATTTGTGTGTGCGATCGCAGTTGCAAATCCTCAAGGAGAAATCATAATTCAATCTGAGGGTATTTGTCACGGAGAAATTTTGTTTGCACCTTCTGGAGATAGTGGTTTTGGTTATGATCCGGTTTTTTATGTACCAGAGAAACAATTAACTTTTGCCCAAATGACAACGGATTTAAAAAAATCAATTAGTCATCGTGGTAATGCTTTAAAAGCTTTAGTTCCCCAGTTAATTAAAGTTTTGAGTTAATAAATTAAGAATTGAATCACCTTAACCTGATAATGAGAGTAGATGCAATCATTTGTAAATTGATAAAGGCAGGTTACAATTCATGGCATATTCTTGGTTTAAAGCGTTTCACATTGTTGGCTTTGTAGTTTGGTTTGCGGGGTTATTCTACCTGGTGCGGTTGTTTATCTACCACGTTGAAGCTAACCTTGAACCAGAACCAGCAAGAACGATACTGAAAAATCAGTATCAAATCATGGAAAAGCGTCTTTACGATATTATTACTACTCCAGGGATGTGTGTAACGGTAGCAATGGCTATTGGCATCTTATCTACCAACATGGAACTGTTAAAAGAACCTTGGTTACATTTCAAATTAGGTTTTGTAGGGATTTTAATCGGCTATCATTATTACTGCGGTAGGTTAATGAAGCAGTTAGCAGCAGGTGAATGTAAGTGGAATGGGCAACATTTACGCGCTTTTAATGAAGCACCGACGCTGTTATTAGTGGTAATTGTGATGTTGGCTATATTCAAAAATAACTTACCCACAGACCTCACCGCTTGGTTAATTTTTGGTTTGGTGATTTTCATGGCTGTAAGTATTCAACTTTACGCCAAAATCCGCAGACGCAATCAAGAAAAACTCACATTACAAGCACAAGAGGAGTCAGGAGTAAAAGCTTTTTAGCTAGTTTAACACTACTCAGTGGTGTTAAATGAGGCTAGGGATACTTCGGCAAGCTCAGTACAAGTAGGTTATTTGCTTGACTGCAACATTCCCGCCCGGAACTTAAGTTCCGGTCTCAAAGCTAAAGTGCGTTGAAACGCACTCTGGTTAATTCAAAATCACAAATTATCTTATTTATCCTAAAGTAGTCGGTTTTAACCGACTTTAGCTTTGAGACAGGAAATTTATTCCCTGGCTTGAAGGGACATCAATTTACGTTAAACTGTAACTGGTTGACGAACTTCTACTGCTTCTCCTGTTAAACTAAAAGCGCGAACTTCGGTAATTTTCACCTTGACTATTTGCCCTTTGAGTTGGTTAATATCACCAGTAAAGAAAGTGAGACGATTTCCCCCAGTTCTTCCCATGACTTGGTTTGTGTCTTTGGTATTTTGAGCTTCTACTAATACTTCTTCAATCCGATCAAAGTAACGTTGCGATCGCTCTGCTGCTTTGATATTAACTAAATGATTCAATCTTTGCAAGCGATCGCTCTTTACTTCCTCACTCAATTGATTATCCCACAAAGCCGCAGGTGTGCCAGGACGGGGTGAATAAGCCGCAGTATTCACCAAATCAAACCCAATATCTGCCACCAATTGTAAAGTATTTTCAAACTGTTCTTCTGTCTCACCAGGAAAACCCACAATCGCATCAGCACTAATTGACGCATCCGGCATATACCTTCTAATATTATCAATAATCCGGCGATATTTTTCCTGAGTATAGCCCCGTGACATAGCTTTTAAAAGTTCATTATCCCCAGATTGAAAAGGAATGTGAAAATGTTCGCAGACTTTGGGCAACTCTGCACAAGCTTTAATTAATCTTTCCGTAAAATAACGGGGATGACTAGTCGCAAATCTTATCCGTTCAATACCCGGTACATCATGGACATAATGCAGTAAATCTGTCAATGTGTGCAGGTGACGACCTTCGGCGGTAGAACCAGGTAAATCGCGTCCGTAAGCATCAATATTTTGACCCAAGAGAGTAATTTCTTTATATCCCTGTTTTGCTAACTGTTCGATTTCCGCCCGCACTGCTTCCGGTGTCCGGGACTGTTCCACACCGCGCACATTGGGAACAACGCAATAAGTACAACGTTCGTTACAACCATAAATAATATTTACCCAAGCAGTCACCTGACTATCCCGACGCGGTTGGGTAATATCTTCAAAAATATGCACTTCTTCGGTAGCGACAACTTGATTACCAGCAAAAACCGACTCTAGCAAATCTTTCAGACGGTTAGCGTGTTGAGGTCCCATCACCAAATCCAATTCTGGCACACGCCGCAGCAAAGCTTCACCTTCCTGTTGGGCAACACAACCAGCAACAATCAAAGTTAAATCAGGTTGTTCCTGCTTCCGTTTGGCTTGTCTACCTAAATAAGAATATACTTTTTGTTCCGCATTATCCCGAATGGTGCAGGTATTGTAAAGAATTACATCTGCTTGGTTTGGGTCATCTGACCATTCAAAGCCCATGTCTTCTAAAATACCAGCCATGCGTTCAGAGTCTGCCTTATTCATTTGGCAACCGAAGGTGATAATGTGGTAATGGCGGTTAGTGGTCATTGGAAATTACGCTTAGTTAGTAATGTATATCAAGTCTGTTTTCTATTCTACAATAGTATATTCTCTAGTTGCGATCGCGCTCTAATTGATCAATAACTCTTTGTAAATACCAATCATCGGACATTCCCGGATAATTAGATTCTTGTTGTTGAATTAAGCGTTTGGCGATTTCCCATTGTCCCCCCACTAACCTCAACAGTCGCTGACGTAAAATTTCATATTTCTGATTTTTGGGTTCGGGATTGAAAGTCTGGATTTTTTGTAACCTATTTAATACTTCTTGATAATTTTCCCAATCTTCTTGTTCACAATAAATACTCGCTGCTTTTTGATAATCAGCTACAGCATTTTGCATTTCTTCTAACAATGTATAGGCAAGACCACGATTATAGTAAGCTGGAGCATAATCATGATTAATTTGCAGCGCTTGACTATAATCTTGAATTGCATTCAAACAATTACCCATTTCCCGATAAATATTACCTCTAGCAACATAAACTAAAGGATCTTCTGGTTGCAGTTTTAAAGCTTGGTTTAAATCCGATAATGCACCCGGATAATCACCAATTTGGCAACGGGCTTTTCCTCGGTTACGATAAACAATAGCATCTTGAAAATCCAGTTTCAGCGCTTGATTAAAGTCAGTAATTGCTTCTCGATAATTCCCCAGTTTACACAGGACTACGCCGCGACAGCAATAGGCTTGAGCATCATTTGGATCAGCCTTTAATACCCAGTTTAAATCAGCGATCGCTTCTTTAGTTTCTCCCTGTTCTGCCTTTGTTAATAATTGCTGAAAATATTGATTAGTGGAGGTAATAGATACAGTTACAGACTTATTTATTTGTTGTTCTGGTTTTTGAGGTGGTTGTAATTGTTTAATTTTTTGCAAACAACTTTGACATTTTTCCTTATCTTTTTGTTCTAGATATAATTCGGCTGCTTTTTTAAAATTAAAAATAGCATCTTGAATATGTCCTTGTTTGCGGCGGACAATCCCCCGTAAATCATAAGCAGCAGCATCATTAAAATCCAGCCGAATTGCCCTTTCTACATCCTCCAAAGCACCGGGAAGATTTTTTAATGCCAATCTGGCTAAAGCTCGAAAATAACAAGCTTCTCGACTATATTCATCTAGTTTTATAGCTTCAGTATAATCATAAACAGCTTGGAGAATTGCCCCTGAATCATAATATGCTAAACCCCGTTGAATATATGCTTGACTAAACCCAGGATTTTGTTGAATAGCAGCGGTAAATTCTCCTATCGCACCAGCATAATCTTGTTGTTTAGCCTTTTCTAATCCCCGATTATAAAATTCTTCATTCATATTATTTATTAGTCATGAGTAACAAAATGTCATTTCATTTATTTATAACCTTTCTTCGTCTGATGAAATACAAAATTATCTGCGTTTATCTGCGTCCATCTGCGTTTAATTATTTCTTATTATACCTCATTTGAGGGTTATTTGTTGGATGCGATACAATTTAGGGCGGGGTTTCCCCGCCCCTACGGGTTTTGTGATTAAAAGTCAGACATGATACTAGGATAATTGATCACAAATACATCCCTACTGCCCAAACCTGGATTTTGGGGTTTTATCGGCGTAGTAAAATGAAAAAATTGATCTTCATTCACCAAAATTATTTCTCCAGGTTGCAAAATCTTGTTAAAAACTGGCTTTTCTTTTTTAGCAGAATATAAATGGGTTTCTCCACCTTGAACATTATCTCTTCCTGCGGAAAAAATGCCAATAAAATCACTACCATCTTTGTGAATACCTTCAGGTGCAGGATTTCCTAAATTAGTGGGTGAACAGGTAGTTCTAATTTGATGAACATCAACTTCTGCTGACGAATACAATTTGCAAGAATCACAAAATGCCAAAACCAGTTTCTTGAAAATATCTAATTCTATCAGTGCATCATCTAATTCTGCAAACTCCCTTTTTACTCCTCCCAATAAAGGATTATATTCTCTACTTTGTAATAGATATCCATGAGGTAGTTTAACCAATTTATCTCCAGAAACTTGAAATCTGGATAATCTGCGGGAACGATATTCACCCTTAACATAAGGATCAATTGGTAAATTCTCAAAAAATGGTTGAAAACCTGCTGTATTAATCGAGTTTACTTTTCTCAGAGTGAACAGAAAAGCATATTCTAATTCTGTATAGAGTGAGACTGTTTGCATAGGATATTTTTCCTTGCATTGGTAAATGCTACCGTATTTAGGGTTTGCTGAAAAAGTTATCTGTGAGGGCTAGGAGTCAGGAGTCAGGAGTCAGGAGTCAGGAGGAAGAATTAGAAGAATAGTCTTGAATCCAAGTGATAGATTTTTGCTAATTTCAACCCTTATTCCTTGCACCTAATTCACCTTTTTCACATTCAACCTCTTGATATATCTAAGTTGTAGCTTTATATGGCTTACGCCACGCTACGCTATCAGCAAGCCCTATTTATCTAAATGGTAAGCTGTGATATCTATTATATTTAATTCCTCTAAAGATATCGTAAATTTGACTACAAAAGTTACTGATTTATGATCTAAATTAGACTTTCTCGGCAAGATCCCCGATTTCTTTTGTTTATTATCAGAACTTACGCAACTGGCACATTAGTAGGGTGCGTCAGATATCAACAATCTGTTCACTTGCAAGATTTATGCAGTCTGACGCACCCTACAACAGATTTTTAGTGTGATTGTTCATGGTACAATGAGATCCCCGACTTCTTTTGTTTATTATGTCCACAAACCATAAATTGATCTCAGAAGTCGGGGATCTGTTCTAAATCAATGCTCTACTTGTTTTTGACTAATGATTGATTGGCTCTATAACTACCCCACACTCTATCCTGGCATTTTACTCAAACGCTACAAGCGGTTTTTTGCTGATGTTCAACTAGATTCTGGAGAGGTAGTAACAGCACATTGTCCGAATACGGGACCAATGACGGGAGTTTCTACCATTGGTAGTGCTGTACAAGTTTCTAAAAGCGATAATCCTAACCGCAAATTAGCTTATACATTAGAGTTAATTCAAGTTAATGATAATCAAAAAGCTTGGGTAGGTGTAAATACGGCTTTACCTAATCGAGTCATTAAATTAGCTTTAGAAAAACATTTATTCCCAGAGTTGGGTGAATATGAACAGGTGAAGGGTGAAGTTGTTTATGGAAAAGATCGCAAAAGTCGGATAGATTTTTATTTGACGGGTAGTGCTGAACAACGCCCAATTTATTTAGAAGTAAAAAATACAACTTGGTGTCAGGGAACTTTAGCCTTATTTCCCGATACAGAAACCACCAGAGGACAAAAGCATTTACGGGAATTAATGGAAGTTTTACCCGCCAGTCGGTCGGTAATGCTGTATTTTATTAACCGAGGTGATTGTGTAGAGTTTGCACCTGGAGATACAACAGATCCCGTATATGGTCAGTTGTTGCGAGAAGCGATTAAGCTGGGTTTAGAGGTTTTACCATGTCGGTTTGATATTTCTCCTGAAGGTATTCGTTATTTGGGTTTAGCAAAACTGAAGATTTAACACCCATGCCGAAAATCTTTGTTACAAATAGATGGCTGGCTTGTGGATAAATTCTTGACAATTGCCGCAGTGTTATATACAATTAATACAATGTGTTGAAATTTTTCGACACACCTCGCCCGAACCTTGAAAACCCTATAATTTCGTTGAAGTGTGTCGACTGCTTACACAGCAAAGACTTCAGCCTCCAAAATCTGCCGCTGGCTAGGAAATTTTTTCGATTTTTTAGAGGTGCGTCGATTGGGGTATCTGAAACCCTTGCTCAGTAAGGTTTCCAGAAGTGAACCCTTTCCATTACCACTTCCCCTCACGGGGATGGAAACCAGCAGTATAAACCAGTTGTCCTTTTGTATTAGGCCTTTCCATTACCACTTCCCCTCACGGGGATGGAAACTTTGCATAGATCCAAAGCATATTTTTGAACCTCCGCTTTCCATTACCACTTCCCCTCACGGGGATGGAAACCAAATGCGCTTAGTTAGTGCTATCTCTTTTATCTGAGATATCAGTTGACATTACCTCTTCCCCGCAAGGGGATGGAAACTTTTCTCCTGTCATCATCTTGGCCACGTAGGAATAAGTTGACATTACCTCTTCCCCGCAAGGGGATGGAAACCGCTCGATACTTACCGGAAATTGTGCAAAGTGTTCATAAGTTGACATTACCTCTTCCCCGCAAGGGGATGGAAACTCATCATGAACCGATGCCGCTATCTTCCCACCGTAGTCATAGAGTTGACATTACCTCTTCCCCGCAAGGGGATGGAAACAAGAAGTCCATAGCTTGAAGTACAGCAGGTTTACCGAGTTGAGAAGTTGACATTACCTCTTCCCCGCAAGGGGATGGAAACTAAAAACATGATTTGATGGAAATTATTATTGAGAAAGCAGACTAATTAATTTCTTTGCGTCTTTGCGTCTTTGCGCGAAACATTCATTAATATGTAATTCATTGGTCTAAAAATAGCTATCAATGATTATTCTTTTAATGGGCGTTTCTGGTTCTGGTAAAACCACCATTGGTAAACTCTTAGCAGAAACACTAAACTGTAAATTTAGCGACGCTGACAACTTCCACTCAGCAACAAACATCGAAAAAATGCGGCTGGGTATTCCTCTCAATGATGCTGATAGAAAGCTTTGGTTAGAAGATTTACAAGCAGCCATCAAAAATTGGCTACAAGAAAATAAAAATGTAGTTTTGGCTTGTTCAGCACTCAAAACTAACTATCGTCAAATGCTGATGATTGATAGCTGCATTCAGCTAGTTTACCTGAAAGGGTCTTTTGATGTGATTGAAAACAGGCTAAAAGCCCGACAAAATCACTTCATGACCGAAAAGCTCCTCAAAAGTCAGTTTCATGACCTTGAAGAGCCAGATAATTGTATTTGTGTTGATGTTTCTGAACTGCCCGAAGTGATTGTAAAGAAGATTAGAACTGCTTTAGCAATTTAAGCGAGTTGATGAAATAATATTAATGTCACTAATTTTAGTTGCAAAAAGTTTTTGAGGGTAGATAATGGAAGTAAGCAGCCTGGAGTTCTCATGACCCGTAGGGAGAAATTAATTAAGCGGTTTATCAGTCGTCCCAAGGATTTTACCTGGGAGGAGTTGGTTAGCTTGCTTTCTGGTTTTGGTTTTGAGGAAGTCAGCACGGGTAAAACGGGAGGTTCTCGACGACGTTTTCTCAATGATGCGGGAGTGGTTATAACATTACACAAACCTCATCCTCAAAATATTCTTAAAGGATATCAAATTGAACAGATTATTGAAATTCTCCAAAGAGAAGAATTGCTATGAATGACATGATGCAATATAAGGATTATTTCGGCTCTATTCACTATAGCGATGAAGATAAAATCCTCTATGGACAGGTGGAATATATTCGCAGTTTAATTAGTTTTGAGGGGGAAGATGTCGCTAGTCTGAGGGCTAGTTTTGAGGAAGCAATTGATGATTATTTGACTCTATGTGAGGAAAAAGGGATTGAACCTGAGAAGCCGTTTAAGGGGAGTTTTAATGTGCGTGTAGGTAGCCAACTTCATCGCCAAGCGGTGTTATTTGCTCAACAGCGGGGGGTGAATCTCAATAAGCTGGTGACAGATGCGCTGGAACGTTATTTGCAGGGAGAATCGTTGGAAAATGCTTGAAAAATGCCAAATTACATCAGGAATACCAGCTAATTGTCACTGATATTCCCGTAAAATATGCTATTGGTTAAAGTTGATGGGAAGCGAGAAAAGCATCAACTTCTGCCGCAGTGGGTTGGGAAGCGATCGCACCTGGTTTAATAGTAGTTAATGCTCCCACAGCACTGGCATAGGTGACAATCCTTTTGGCTGTTTCTGCGTCTTTGAGGCTATGAATCCCCACTTGTTGCAATTGATGGATAAACCCAGCCAAAAAACTATCTCCCGCACCGGTTGTATCTACCACAGACATGGAAAACGCCGGCATTTTACCTTCATTTTCCCCTAAACAATAAGCACAACCATGTTCACCGTCTGTCACCAAAACCCCTTCCAAAGAATTGAGCCTATAAGTAATTGCTCCGGGGTCTGTTGTATCAAACAACCATTGTGCCTCTTCCTTGGTTAATTTGATAAAATCGAATTGCTTTAGCAATAACAGGATTTTGGTTTTAGCTGTCTTTTCATCTTGCCAAAATACTGGTCGCCAATTGACATCGAGAATAGTTTTCAGATCATATTGTTCTGCTAACTCCAAAGCCCGCAAAACCGCTTTTTCACTTTCAGGATAGGCTAATTCCAAAGTTCCCACCACCAAAAAGTCAGCTTCATTAAAGAGCGCAGTTGGTAGTTTTTTAGCTTCGAGGCGGGTATCAGCAAATTCAGAGGTATCATATTTACCAAAACCAGCAAAAGTGCGATCGCCCGCCAAATCCCTAACCACATATACTTGTCTCGTTGGCGCTGTAGAATGACGTTGTACACCCGTCGTATTCACACCAACATCTTCCAATAACTTTACCAACTCATTCCCCGCTTCATCCACACCCACAGCCCCCAGAAAACCGGCTGAAGTTCCTAACTTGACTAAAGCACAAGCCACATTCGCCGGCGCACCTCCGGGATAGGGAGTCCATGATTTCACTTCTTCTAGCTTAAGTCCCAATTGATCAGCTAAACAGTCAAATAAGACTTCACCAAGGCATAAAATAGAAGGATTACTCATTTCATTTTTGATTTTCGATGGGGCATAATCTAAATCTAGTTTGACACTATCGCAGTATGCACTTGAATAAAGCTTTTTAATTAATCCTAGTTAAAATCAATACCTATTATCTGTAACAAGTCAGACTACAAACCTAAAATTAAAAGAAAATCTTGATATTAGTATTATTAGCAACATTTAAAACTATCTACCTCGTAAAGAATCTTTTAGAATAAGGAATTAAGACTTGAGTACATATACACAAGGGAGGAATAGTAAGTCATGGCTACTAGTGAGTCTGGGACCCGTGTTAGTCTGTCAGACAGAGAACTGCAAATTATAGACTTAGTGGCCACAGGTTTAACTAACCAAGAAATTGCGGTCAAACTGGAAATTAGTAAACGTACAGTTGATAACCACATCAGTAATATTCTCTCCAAGACGAAAACTGATAACCGTGTGGCTTTGGTACGTTGGGCTTTACAATGGGGTAAAGTTTGTTTGAATGATGTTAATTGCTGTTCTCTTCCGATCTGGAATGATGAGAGTATCTCTTAGAGGTTGTTTGAAAAGTTTTAGGTTGTGATTTTAGGCACTTACAAATCCCCCTTAACAAAGGGGGAACTAGAGTCAAAGTCCATAACCCAACAAATGTTTTAAACTCGTTGGGTTTTGCTTTGCTCAACCCAACTTTGTATAACTTAGCACTCAGAACAGGCTAAATTTAATATTTACCTGTGAATACTCGTTCAGCAGGTCCTGTCATGTAAATCCGGTTATCAAGTTCTGACCATTCAATTTCTAGAGGTCCACCGGGTAATTCAATAGTAGCAGTGCGATCGCATTTATCGTTCAATACACCCGCTACCAAGGACGCACAAGCACCTGTTCCACAAGCGAGGGTAATTCCAGCGCCTCTTTCCCAAACGCGCATTTTCAAATAGTTACGATTGACTATTTCAATAAATTCGGTGTTGGTTTTTTTAGGAAATACAGGATGATTTTCAAATTGGGGACCAATACTTTCTAAATTAATCGCCGCAACATCTTCCACAAAGGTGATACAGTGGGGATTTCCCATGCTGACACAGGTAACATCCCAGGTTTTTCCGCCTACTTCCAAGGGTTGATTAATGACTTGAAACTCACTAGGTGATAAAGTGGTAGGAATTTCCCCTGCTAATAACCGGGGTTCACCCATATCCACTTTGACTTGACCATCATCGGTGAGTTGGGGGGCAATCACACCTGCTAAAGTATGAATATGATATTTATCTTTGGTTCGGGAAATGCCTTCTAGGTCTGTCAGAAATACCGCTAAACAGCGAATCCCATTCCCACACATTTCTGGTTCTGAACCATCGGAGTTAAAAATCCGCATGGTGTAATCAGTGCCATTTTGTCCAGGAAGTGCGAAAATAACACCATCTGCCCCGATCCCAAAATGGCGATCGCACCATTGTACCGCTTTCTCTGGTGTCAATACTGGTGTCAATGAGGAACGGTTATCAATGAGGATAAAATCATTACCGAGTCCTTGATACTTAGTAAATTCGATTGCCATTTTGCTCTAAATGAATTATTAAAGATTCATTCATACTATTAAAAAATTTGTCAGTTGTCAGTTGTCCATTACCAATTACCAATTACCAATTACCAATATAATATATGGCAACCAATCAATTTG
The DNA here is from genome assembly GCF_009711935.1 of Dolichospermum sp. UHCC 0259. Taxonomy (GTDB): domain Bacteria; phylum Cyanobacteriota; class Cyanobacteriia; order Cyanobacteriales; family Nostocaceae; genus Dolichospermum. The sequence goes on from NZ_VIKX01000267.1 coordinate 12,633, forward strand.
ATACTTCACTACCTAGCACTCGTCAAGTCCAGAAGTGCATTAAAGAAAAATTAACGGTCGAATTTAGATTAATGACTGGTGATTTGATTACAGGTCACATATTTTGGCAAGATCATAATTGTATCTGTGTTTTTGATGGTAATAATGAGCAAATTATGGTTTGGAAACAGGCGATCGCCTACATGAAACCATTCAGTGATACAGTAACGGAAAGAGGATTGATCCCGCAAAATGTCAGTGTTGAAGTTGTACCTAAGTAGGGTTTGCTGATAGCAACCTAATCAAACCTATATAAAACCGTGTTGCTTCTAGTTGCTTATCGGATTGACTGGATATTATTGGTTTGTCTAATATTTAAATTAACGGTGGAATTTAGCGCGACTAATCAACGTTAAGGATATTTATACAATGTCTAAAATACGAATCACAGATATACCTTTATTCGCAGATATATCTATGGATCAACAAGAAGTTATAGTAGGTGGTACGATTACGGATATCGGGACAAACCCTGTACCCAATTCTATTCTTTTAAACCCAATTATCAGTAATATTCTTACCAGTTTCAATATTAATCCTCTTGACTGGGGACAATACTTTGATGGTGTACCATTCGATATAAATTTACCGATTACGGGATAATTTTAAAGCCTTAAAAACTGTATAACCCCTCCCCCTTCGGGTGAATGCCTCCGGCACGCTACGCGTTAGCAAAGCTCGACGAAGTGGCACACCAGTCGCCTACGGTGGGAAACCCGCCTACAGCGCTGGTTCACCGCAAGCGAGGAGGGGAATAAGAGGTTTGTTCTGGTGTATGTTTTTCTACAACTAATAAGCGATCGCCTAAAAGAAGTGTAGTTTGACTATTAGGAAATTCTAGAAAATACTAAATATTCTCTAACCAATTTCGTAAATCTTCCACAGCGTCTAAATCAAATATCGCTTCTCCTAAATCTTCTATTATTTCTACATTTAATTTTCTAATTCTTGCTTCTAATTCAACATCAATTTTGCCAAATTTCCTATTAATTTGACGAAGTATTAAATTTTTTTCTCTTTCAATTCCTGTTTCAATTCCTAGTTCAATTCCTTCTTCCATCCAACTGGTGACAATTTCCATAACTTCCTCCTTTTCCCCTGTTATTAATGAACCTCTAATAAGCGATCGCCTAAAAGAAGCGTAGTTTGACTATTAGGAAATTCTAGAAAATACTAAATATTATCTAACCAATTTCGTAAATCTTCCCCAGTGTCTAAATCAAATATCGCTTCTCCTAAATCTTCTATTATTTCTACATTTAACTTTCTAATTCTTGTTTCTAATTCAACATCAATTTTGCCAAATTTTCTATTAATTTGACGAAGTATTAAATTTTTTTCTCTTTCAATTCCTCGTTCAATTCCTGTTTCAATTCCTCTTTCAATCCCTCTTTCAATTCCTCTTTCAATTCCTTCTTCCATCCAACTGGTAACAATTTGCATAACTCCCTCCTTTTCTTTATTGATGAATGTACCTATTTCTGTTTGAAATTTCTCTTCTTCTATTTGGTTAAGTCGTAAATATGTATCAATAAACCCTGATATCAATTGCATTTTAGCTGGATTTAATTTTAAGGTGACTAATAACCTTAAACATTCAGCTTTGACTTTTGGCCTATCCGCTGTTGCTATGCTCATTTTTGACATCAAAGCTGATGCAATTGGATTTTGACGATTTAAAAAATCTCGCCAGTTTAGTTGATTCAGTTGCACTACTTGATAATTAAATTTTAGCACTTCAAAATCAGGAAAGTTAATTTCATAGCTATTGATTGCTAAAGTTTTAGGTGAGTCATAGGAGAATATGACTATAGGATAGATTGGTAAGTCTAGTTTTTCATCTAATCTAGCAAAATAGCGAAACATTCTTTTGTTAAATTTCGCTCTTGCACCTGATTCAGCTTCAACATGAACGATAAAGTAAGAAGGTTGATCTAAAAATTTAACTTTGGCGATTAGGTCGGTTTCATATTTGTCTCCTGCGGTGACATCGGTAAATATTTCCTTATCTAGTAATGTAACTGATTCGGGGTCTAGATATTGGAGAACTTGAGGGAAGAAAAGTTCTATAAACTCTATGAAAAACGTGGATATTAGTTCTTTAAATAAGCGATCATGGTCTATATTTTCTGTCATGGTAATATTTTATATTTAGGTAGATCAGGAAAGTTATAAATCTGTAGTTAAATGTAAATTTAGTGTATAGCTTATGGTCAAGTCATTGCACTAAATTTACAAAAATCAATATACCGTAGGTATATCAGTTTTACTATGATTTTCTACTTAATAGTGATTTTACCTTCGGCAAATTGGACTAAAGCTGTGAGTTCTTCTGCTGATCCTACCACTAATAAGCGATCGCCTAAAAGAAGTGTAGTTTGACTATGAGGATAATCAATTTCTTCCCCGTCAGCCCGACAAATAGCCATTAAACTCACCCCAGTTAAATAACGCATATTTACTTCTTCTAAAGTCATGCCAATTAAAGGTGAATCTGCTGGTAAATCATACCAACGACGATTAAGATCACGGGTGACTTTTTGTAAATATTGGGAAACTTCAGCAGCAGAACTTTCAGGGCGTAAATCTAAATAATGATCTTGGCGAATTTGCTGCATTTTTTGTTGTACCACTTCTGGTAACAAACCCACACCAATTAAGAGATGAGTTGCCATTTCTAAACTAGCTTCAAATTCTGGCTGGACTACTTCCTTTGCCCCTAATTGATAAAGCACTTCAATATTTTTATCTTGGGTAGCACGGACAACTGTATCTAATTCTGGACATACTTCCAGGGATCGTTTTAAGCATAGCCGAATACTGGCAGGATCAGGAAGAGCGATCGCCATTCCTTGAGCATGACTAACACCAGCAGTTTCTAAGACATGAAGACTCACCGCATTACCATAAACATAAGGTATTCCCGCTTCCCGTAACTGTTGAATCCGACTTTCTGATTGGTCAATTACTACCACAGATAATTGATATTGTTGTAACAACTTCACCAAATTTTTACCTAGTCTTCCGTAACCACAAACTACTACATGATTTTTCTGCGGCAAATCTTCCGAAAAATCATGAGCTTGGTCATCCACCAAATATGGTTTTAGCCAGGGCATAGATTCGGCAAAATCAAATAAAAATGGCACTAATCGCAAGACAAAAGGAGTTAACATTAAAGTAACGGCAGTAGTTCCTAAAATTAGTAAATATATCCGCCGAGACACCAAACCTAAAGCTTGTCCTTCACTAGCCAAAACAAAAGAAAATTCCCCAATTTGTGCTAATCCCAACCCGACAATTAAAGATGTTTTTAAAGGATAGCGAAACAAACTTACTAAAGGAGTAATAATTAAAAACTTACCCACAAAAACTAAAGCCACCAATCCGAGAATCAATTCTAGATTTTGCCACAAAAATACCGGATCAATTAACATCCCAATAGCAGCAAAAAATAAACTAGCAAATATATCTCGCAATGGTTCAACAATAGTCAAAGTCTCATCAGCATATTCCACTTCAGAAATCATTAAACCGGCGACAAATGCCCCCATTTCAATGGATAACCCCAAGTATTCTGTAAATAGGGCAATTCCTAAACAGATGGTGACAACACCTAATAAAAATAACTCCTTACTTTCCGTGCCGGCTAATAATCTGAGTAAGGGGGGAATTAACCAAATCCCTGCTACAACCGCACCAGCGGCAAATAAACCAATCTTTAGTAATGCCATCAGTACAGCAATGCCAATCACCTCTCCTGGTTCATGGAGGGCTGGTAAGACAGCTAACATTAATCCCAGGGCTAAATCCTGGACAACCAACATTCCCAGCATTACCTGACCGTGAGGTGTTTCCGTTTCATTGCGTTCCATTAAGCACTTGAGAACCACCGCAGTGGAAGACAGAGACAAAATCGAACCCAAAAATACACCTTTAGCGGGTAAAGTTCCCCAAGCGCCAGTGACACCGCAGACCAAAACAGTGATGAGAATAGTGAGGATAATTTGTAAAGTACCACCTCCGAGAGCGATCGCCTTAACTTTCCTGAGTTCCGTTAAGGAAAACTCCACACCCAAAGCAAACAACAAAAACGCCACCCCAAACTGAGCCAAGGTTTCCACTTGGATAAGTTCCTTAATCAGTCGCAGTCCAGAAGGGCCCACAACCATCCCACCAATCAGATATCCCAGCAAAACAGGTTGTTTTAACAGCGCAGCTAATAGACCACCACAAGCTGCAACAGCAAACACCAAAACTAAATCAATAATTAACCGAAAATCTTCTTGCACCGATTTTAATTAAGAACTATAAAGAACCATATAGATTCAGTCTACAAACTTTTATCAATTTCCGGTGAGGACTGGGATACAAGAAAATATAGCAGGGAGCAGGGGAGAGGATTTATTGAAGATTCCTCTGCGCCTCTGCGTGAGAAAAAATCTAATTCAAGTACCCAAAAATCAACCTAAAACCCGATAACCAATATCTCGGCGATAATACATTTGATCAAATTGAATGTTTTTTATACCTGCATAAGCTTGAGCTAAAGCTGCTTGAAAATCCTCCCCCAAACCAGTCACATTCAACACCCTACCGCCATCTGTCACAACTTCCTGGACGGCATTTAACTTTGTCCCCGCATGAAAAACCGTCGCTCCTGCGGTCTGGGCTGCTGTAAAACCAGTAATTACCTTACCCTTAATATACTCCCCCGGATAACCACCGGAAGCAGCCACCACCGTCGCCGCAGCCCCTTGTTTCCAAACAATCGGCGGCATATCTCCTAACCGCTGTTCTATACAAGCCAAGATTAAGTCTTCCAAAGGTGTTTCTAACATCGGTAAAATTACTTGGGTTTCTGGATCACCAAAGCGACAGTTAAATTCTAAAACCCGAAAATCACCATCTGGTGAAATCATTAACCCCGCATACAAAATGCCTCGGTAGTCAATGCCCCTATTCTGTAAGGCATGAATAGTTCTTTCTAACACCTCTGTTTGTACCCGTGCCATTAACTGTGGTGTGGCAATTGGGGCGGGAGCATAAGCACCCATGCCTCCGGTATTGTCTCCTGTATCACCTTCGCCAACGCGCTTATGATCTTGAGCGGGTAATAATGGGCGAATAGTTAAACCATCGGTGAGAGCTAAAATAGATACTTCTTGCCCGACTAAACATTCTTCAATGACAACGGAACTACCAGCAGATCCAAATTGTCCTTGAAAAATTGCCTCAATGGCAGCTTCAGCTTGAGCAATGGTTTCGGCAACTGTGACACCCTTTCCAGCCGCTAAACCATCGGCTTTAATCACAATGGGCGCACCTTGGGATTGAATGTAAGCTTTTGCTGGTGCGGCTTCTGTAAATACCGCAGATTTAGCAGTGGGAACTCCAGCTTCTGCCATTAATGCTTTAGCCCAGGCTTTACTTGCTTCTATTTGCGCCCCTTCCTTATTTGGACCAAATACAATTAAGCCTTGATTTTGCAGATAATCGGTAATTCCCTCAGCTAAGGGAACTTCTGGACCAACAATTACTAGAGGAATATCATTTTTTACTGCATATTCGCTAATACCTGCAAAGTCATTAACTGCTAAAGGGAGATTTTGACAACCTTGCATGGTTGCTGTTCCCCCATTTCCTGGTACACAGACAACTTGCTCGATTTTATTGGATTGTAGCAATTTCCACGCAAGCGCGTGTTCTCTTCCACCGTTACCGATAACTAAAACTTTCACTTATTTCCTCATAAGTCTCTTGCTTTTACGAGAATACCAGTTCGGGAGTTCGGTGATTCAGGTGCTTATAGGGATTATCTAACAATTCAATTTATTAATGGTAAATTTATGAAAAATATAAATACATTAATTCTTATATAAGCAAGGTGCAATAAGTCGGTATTAACCGCAGATAAACACAGATAATTTTGTACCTTATTACTTACAGGGATTTTCGGGTCAATGAACTACATTTTTTTGTCTCACGCAGAGGCGCAGAGGCGCAAAGAGTGTGGTCTAAAGATATGAAAACTACCTTAAAAGTATAAACTAAGATGATAAGAGTATTATTTTTCACCAACAAAAAGGTATCACTATGACAACTATGACAGAATCCGAAAAAAATATTTTACACGCATATATCGGTTCATCTCTCAACTATCTTGAGTTTGGCTCTGGGGAAAGTACGATTTATGCGTCAGGTTTACCTACGATACATACGGTGACATCAGTAGAATCCTCAAGACAATTTATCAATGATTTTTTGATGCAAAATTCAGATGTTCAGAATGCGTTAAAAAATAAAAAATTGAATTTTCACATTGTTGATATAGGTGAAACAGTTGCTTGGGGATACCCAAAAGACGAAGCAAAAAAACATCTGTGGCCAAATTATTCGTTGTCTGTATTTAATGGTGATTTGCAGTATGATTTAGTTTTAGTTGATGGAAGATTTAGAGTTGCAAGCACTTTATGCAGTATCCTCAGTACCCCAGATGCTTGTAAAATACTCATCCATGACTTCTGGAATAGACCCGAATACAAAATTGTCTTAGAATTTTTACAGGTAATAGACAAAGTTGATACAATGGGTGTATTTGCTAAAATTGATTCGATTGATTGTCACAAAGTTCAATCAATCATAAGAAAATATCAATATCTCCCTGGGGATTTAGAGGGTGTGTAAAAACGCCTCTCCCAACCTCCCGCGCAAAAGAAATGGATTTGACACGACTTATCCTTTCTGCTTTAAGGGGATTGTAATTATAAATTCCGTTCCTAATCCTGGAGTGGAAATACATTGCAAACTACCATGATGTTTTTCGGTAATAATTTTATAACTGATAGATAAACCTAAACCTGTGCCTTTACCGACGGGTTTAGTCGTAAAAAATGGTTCAAATAGACGTTTTTGAATGTTTTCAGGAATCCCCACGCCATTGTCTTGCATCCGAATTATTACTTGTTGATCTTTGGAGATTTCAGTATAAATTTCAATTTTGGCATTGTCTGTAATGCTGCCATTGATTAATGATTCTTCTAAGGCATCAATGGCATTTGCTAAAATATTCATAAATACTTGATTGAGTTGTCCTGGATAACATTCAACTTTAGGGAGTTGGCTATAGTTTTGGATGACTTCGATAGCTGGACGTTGTGGTGAAGCTTTTAAACGACCGCGTAAAATCATTAATGCCCCATCAATACCTTCATGAATATTAACAGCTTTCATTTCGGCTTCATCTAATCGGGAAAAATTGCGTAAAGATAGAACAATATCTTTAATTCTTTCTGCTCCAAATTCCATCGAACCAAGTAATTTTGGTAAGTCTGTGATGACAAATTCTAAGTCCATATCTACTATTTCTGTGACAATTTCTGGAACTGGTTTGGGGTAGTGCTGTTGATAAAGTTGAATGAGTTTAATTAAGTTTTGAATATATTGATTGGCTGGGGTGATATTCCCATAAATAAAACTCACTGGATTATTGATTTCATGGGCTACACCTGCTACCAATTGTCCTAAACTTGACATTTTTTCACTTTGCACAAGTTGAGCCGCAAGTTGTTGTGCTTCTTGACGTAATTGGGTTTCTGAATTTCGTAATATTTCTTCAGCTTGTTTGCGCTGGGTGATATCATGGATAATGGCGACGTATTCCTGAAAATCTTGATGAAGTCGGTCGGAAATGGAAACTTCTAGGGTTCTGATTTGCTGATGATGGTGTAGGGTGTGTTCCGCGCGTTTATCCCATGATTCTGGATATTTTGTTAATTCGGGTAGCCATTGTTGAAGATGATGTCCTAATAATTGTGATGGGTGAACGCCGAAGAAATATTCTGTGGCGGGATTTGCTTGGCGAATAATCCCCTGTTCATCTAGGACTAGGATGGCATCTTGGGCAACTGTAAATAGGTGTTCGGCGGATTCTCTGGCTTCTGTGAGGGCAACTACTTGGGGTAAACTGGTCCAACAGGCGATCGCTACTCCCACAAATGCTACAGTGATTAATAAAATAACCGTTAAATTTTTGCTAGTGGTAATAAAAGCTATGTTCAATTGCCATACAAATAAACAACCCACTAAAACCGCACTACATAGTAGAAAAATTAGTATTCCTACTTGGATAATGAGAGGGTCTTTAACTGATTTTTGTCTTTGTGATTGATAGAGTTTTATCCACCAATAGGAACGAAATATAGGTAGAGGCAAATAGCGAACTACAACATCAACTATCAAAACTATAAAGGGGGCGAAAAATCCCGCTAGAAAGTCTTGCCAACCCCAATTATATGCGGTCAGTAACAAAATTATAGTCTCTATAATAAATAATCCTAAAGATAATTTTGGCCACAATATATTTGGTTGATGGCGTTTTTTCCACAGTCCTAAGTGCATGAGCATAAATGCCACAAACCAAGCTACATTGCCGACTATGACAATTTGAGATACATCACCCCAAAGACAGTAGATCATGCTGATACACAAACTGAGAACTAAGGATGCTCCAAATACTCCCCTAGCCGAAACTAAAGAAAATATTGGTGATAGGTGTTTGTCTATAGCTAATTGATAGATAATTCGGGGAGAGTTAGAAACGGCGGTTGTTGAACCTACCAAACAACAAATAGTGAGTAAAAAAGTGACAGTGATTGGGGCAAAATCTCCCCAAAAAGATGTTGATGCTACTGCCAAATTTAGATAAGCATGATCTTCTAAACCTTCAATAGTAGATAATCGGATAATTACCCAAGAACCACCAATAAAAATTGGTAGCATTAACCAAGCAGCAATATCCAGAAATTTTAAAGTTTGTCGAGGATGACGACTATCCGCTACAAAGGAAGAAACGGTTTCACAACTGTAGGCTGTATAACTAATAAAAAAGAACCATTTAGCCCAATCTATAAAACTTAATGATGCCCAAGTATCAGGAAAAAAGCCCGGACTATGAGGAGAAAAAGCTAGAAAACCTAGTCCTTGGCAACAAAATAATAAAAGTAAAATTAATGCTGGAAATGAAAATAATAAATGTAAAATATTTAAAGCTCGATTACCACTAAAAGCTACAATAAATGGTAATAAGGTAAAACTAAATTTGAGCATTATTTCTGGACAAGTAATATCTATGATATCCAGATTGGTTTTGATCATATCTGTGAGAATTACAGAATTGAGAGGTATCACTGAAAGCCAGGATATTAGATAACCAATTGCTGCATAGCGGGCGATAATTGGGTAGCCTGTCCACAAGCGAGTGATGTAGTTAGGAGTACCTCCAGATACATCTACTAAATTCCTACCTAGATGTTTAACTTGATAATTGACTAGCATTCCGACTATGACAGCAGGAATCCAGACAAAAATAGCTGCTGTTCCTAATTCAGCATGAACTGTAGGGACTAAGGTTATCCAACTAAGATGGTTGGTGACACCAAAAGTCCAGGTTTCCAAAGTAGTCATACTTCTTGGTAAGCTTTGGAATGCAAGTTGATGGTGAACTGGACTATGGGAACTTGACATAAATGTTTGTTATGGGAAGATTTAGGAAGTAGGGGCGCAGGGCCTGCGCCCAGTCAGAAGTCAGAAAGAAGTGTGACTGAGGCCACGCTGCACTGTCACCATAAATTCTTTGTAGGAATGGTAAAATATCACGTCTTTACAGGTGTTCTGGAATTAAGTATAGTTTTAGACGTGAGCAAGTAAGTCAAAAAAATATGAGTGGTAAATTAATTGTATTTGAAGGTGTGGAAGGTTGTGGTAAAACTACTCAAATGCAACGGTGTTTTCAGTGGTTGGAAAGTTTAAATATATCAGTAATCCTGACTCGTGAACCGGGGGGAACGGAGTTAGGAAAGGATTTACGGGCGTTATTATTGGAAAAGTCACCAAGTAAACCGGTGGGGGAAGTTACGGAATTATTATTATACGCAGCGGATAGGTCACAGCATATTGAAGAGGAATTAAGACCTAATTTAACCATAGGGAAATTTATTTTGTGCGATCGCTATACTGATTCTACTATTGCCTATCAAGGTTATGGTAGAGGTTTAAATATGAATCTCATTCATCAACTTAATCAGATTGCTACTGGCGGCTTAGAAAGTGATTTAACTATTTGGTTAGATGTAGATGTAGAGGTAGGACTAGCCCGCAAACGAGGACAAGCTAAACTAGATAGAATTGAACAGGAAACTATTACTTTCCATCGTCGGGTACAGCAAGGATATACAGAATTAGCAGCATCCAATCCATCTCGAATTGTGCGAATAGATGGTAATGAAAGTCAAGATATTGTTCAAAAAAATATACAGGAAATTTTACAGCAACGCCTGTTTTCATAACTATGTTCTCGCCATTAATCGGACAACAGCAAGCAGTAGAATTATTAACTCAATCCGTTAAACAACATCGAGTTGCACCAGCTTATATGTTTGTGGGTGCTGATGGTGTAGGCAGAAGTTTAGCAGCAAAATGTTTCATAGAATTACTTTTTTCTAGTTCCATAAAACCTGATCAAATTCCCATTTTACACAATCGCATTCAGCAAAGAAATCATCCAGCTTTATTGTGGGTAGAACCAACTTATCAATATCAAGGACAAAGACTCACCCCAGCAGAAGCAGCCGAAAAGGGAGTTAAACGCAAAGCACCGCCGGTCATTCGTTTAGAACAAATTCGAGAAATTACCCAATTTCTTTCCCGTCCACCCTTGGAAGCAGAGAGAAATGTCATAGTATTAGAACAAGCAGAAACAATGGCAGAATCTGCCGCAAATGCCTTATTAAAAACCTTAGAAGAACCAGGAAAAGCGACATTAATTTTAATTGCCCCTTCCCCCGAATCTGTGCTACCAACTTTAGTATCCCGTTGTCAAAAAGTTCCCTTTTATCGGTTAAATACTGCGGCTATGACTCAGGTATTGACACAAACAGGAAATGCCGAAATTTTACAACATCCAGAAGTTTTAAATATAGCCGCAGGTAGTCCAGGAAATGCCATTTCCTCCTACCAACAATTGCAAACCATTCCTAGTGAATTTATCGCCCAAGTGAAAAAAACGCCAACATCTTACCGTCATGCTTTAGAATTAGGTAAAAAAATTGATAAAGAATTAGATACAGAAGCCCAATTATGGTTAATTGACTATTTACAACAATACTATTGGCAGCAAATACACGAACCAAAAATTATTCAACAGTTAGAAAAAACTCGGAAACATTTACTTTGTTACGCCCAACCTCGTCTAGTTTGGGAATGTACATTTTTAGCCTTATTTCAAATATCCCAAAATCCGTAGGGGCGGGGAGACCCCGCCCTCAATTATATTACTCTTCATTTCTCTTTGCGCCTCTGCGCCTCTGCGTGAGACAAAAAAAACGTGGTTCATTTACCCAAAAATCGCTGTAATTATTGAAATTTTTCCTTACCTCATTTAATCAGGATCACAACGAATTTCAATCATAAATCCATCAGGATCATAAAAATACACTCCCCTCCCAGTAGGACGAGAAACAGGTCCATAAGCAATAACTAAATTATGTTCTTTAATCACTGCTAACGCTTCGTCAAATAATTTTGGATCAATATCAAAAGCTAAATGAGATGCTCTAGTAAAAGACTTACTGGGATCTGGATCTGGTGGTAATAATTCTGGTTCTCCAAATAAGTCAATAATTGTGCCGTCAGGAGTGACAAAATTAGCGACTTTGCCAGCGTTTACAAGTTCTCTCAATGTTTCTGGTATTTCATCCCCGGTAAGTTCGTGTAAGCCTAAAATCTGACCATAAAAATGGCGAGATGCTGCCATATTTTGGACATTAAAAGCAATATGATGAACTTTGCGGAGGTAGCCAGTGGGAATATTTTTGTGAGCAATCATCATCCCAAAATTTAGAATCTATGGATTTAAAATTATCTGTAAATCGAGAATAAAGCCCGGTAAAATATCTTCACCAGAAAGTTTTGGTGGGTTGTCAAAATCAAAGTTCAAAACTTCTACATCTTTTCCGTAATGATAAATTTCTACCAAAGGTGTTTGTGGATCAATTAACCAACCTAAAAGCGCCCCATTATTTTGATATTCTCGCATTTTAGCGCGTAATTTTTCTAAACTATCCGTTTCTGATCGCAATTCAATCACAAAATCAGGACAAAGGGGGGGAAACCGTTTTTTTTCTTCTTTACTTAAAGCCTCCCAACGTGCTAGTTTTACCCAAGCTGCATCAGGACAGCGATAAGCACCACTAGGTAATTTAAACTCAGTAGAAGAATCAAATACTTTACCTAATTTAGTTTGACGATTCCAAATACTTAAATCTGTAGTTATATCTGAGTTTCTAATTCCGCTTTCTCCACCTGTGGGGGGCATAATAATTAATTCTCCGGTTTGGGTAAGTTCTAATTGCCAAGGTTCGTTGGCAATGCAAAGTTGATAAAACTGCTCATCTGTTAAATTTACTGCGGGAGGTATGTTTAAAGTGAGGGTTTCCATAGGTTTCGCTTCAAGAGGCTAGTTTTATTATCAGATAAAATTCAGAAAAATTTAGGAAAATTCAGGCTAGGTGCTAAAATTGACCCCAATGGTAAAAATGACGAGATGCTGGCATATTTTGGATATTAAAAGCGATACGATGAACCTTGCGAAGGTAGCCGGTGGGAATAGTATTTTTATTCATTTTTGATAATTGAGAATTTTTGCATATACTGTAACCCACAACAATATCATCCTACTTGACATTTAATGTAGAATACTATAGTATTCAAGTATGAACAACAAAACAATTGATTTATTCGCAGGTGCAGGTGGCTTAAGTACAGGCTTTTACTTGGCTGGCTTTGAAGCGTTATGTGCCATTGACGTAAATAAAAAAGCGTTAGCCACCTATCAACATAACTACCCAAACACTAAAGTTATACATCAAGATATTCGTGAAGTTAATCCCTCAGAACTCCGTTCATATCTAGGTTTAAAAAAAGAAGAACTAAAAGCAATTATTGGCGGACCTCCTTGTCAAGGGTTTTCCAGAAATATACCTGCCGAATATCGCTATATAGATGATCCTCGGAATCAGTTATATAAAAGTTTTATAGAATTTGTTCAAGAGTTCAGACCGCTTTACGTCATTATGGAAAACGTCCCGGAAATTTTGACTGCATACAAAGGTTTATTTAAAAATGAAATTACAAATCAACTAGAATTACTGGGATATAAAGTTGTTACATCATCTTTAAATGCTGCTAACTACGGAGTGCCACAAACCAGAGCTAGAGCTTTCTTTATTGCTAGTTTAGAGCATTTAATTTGCTTACCAGAGCCTACACATAATGGTGATCTTAAAAGTGGTTATAACAAAAAAGAATCATCCTATCAAACGAATCTACTAAAATCTAATTATTCTCCAATTGTTACAGTTAAAGATGCAATTGGAGATTTACCACAACTAAATGCAGGACAAAAATATGATGAAGATAGATATCCCTCCGATCCACAAACAACTTATCAATCTTTAATCAGACATGACAGCACAAAAATTACAAACCATATTGCTCGTGCTTTAAGCTCCATTCAAATGTCAAGAGTAAGGCTGTTAAAGGAAGGACAAGATGCCAGAGATTTACCACCTGAATTAGCACCTAAAAAGCACTATAGTGGGGCTTATGGAAGGCTTTATTGGGATAAACCAGCGAAGACAATTACCAGATGGGTTTTTCATCCTGGTTCTGGTAGATTCTTTCATCCCACACAAGATAGAACCATTACAATACGTGAAGCTGCGAGACTTCATTCTTATCCAGATACTTTCCACTTTCTAGGAACATATACAGAAATGGCTTCTCAGAGTAACTGTTCACACTCCCCCACTAAAAAGGAATTAGGAAGTAACAGGGATAGGA